>CAZJXA010000001.1:0-3982 GCA_964549785.1 uncultured Phycisphaeraceae bacterium
TGGGGGGAGGGGGGCGGGTGACGGGCCGCACTCGTACAGTCGCCTTTGGCGGCGGACACGGGCTTTTCCGGTGGCGCTGCGGTGCCGTTCTTTGGATGGAGATTTTCAGGTGCTTCGAACCCCGCTTTACGACTGGCATGTGCAGCACAAGGGACAGATGGTGGACTTTGCCGGGTGGGAGATGCCGATCCGCTATCGCGGCATTCAGGAAGAGCACGCGCAGGTGCGGAACAGCGGCGGGCTCTTTGATGTGTCCCACATGGGGCGGGTGAAGTTCACGGGGCGGCACGCCCGGAAGTTGCTGGAACGGCTCTGCTCCCGCAAGATTCACGACATGCAGGCGGGGCAGTGCCGGTATTCACTGGTGTGCAACGAGCGGGGCGGGGTGCACGATGACGTGATCGTGTACCGGCAGGACGACGACGAATTTCTGGTGGTGGTGAACGCCTCGAACCGGGAAAAGTTGCTGCCGCACTTTGAGAAGGTGCGGGCGGCCGGCGATTTGTCGGCGAAGATCGACGACCAGACCAGGGACACCGCCATGGTGGCGCTGCAGGGGCCGAAGGTTATCGAAATGATCGGGAAGTTCAGCAAGGAGGTGCCGACGCTGAAGAAGTACCGGTTTACGGTGAAGAACCTCATGATCACGAAACTGATCGTGAGCCGGACGGGCTACACGGGCGAGGACGGCGTGGAGGTGATCCTGCCGGCGGGGCATGTGAAGTTGGCGATGGGTATGCTGCTTTCGGGCGTGGACATGAACGCGGAGACGGCGGCGATCCGTCCGATCGGGCTGGGGGCGCGCGACACGCTGCGGACCGAGGCGGGGATGCCGTTATACGGGCATGAACTGGGCGAAGATATCAACGCGCTGGCCTGCGGGATCGACTTTGCGATCTCGATGGACAAGGACCAAGGCGACCTGGGCGAGGCGTTTGTCGGCATGGACGCGTTGAAGCGGAGCGTGGCGGAGGGCGGCCCCAAGCGGAAGATGACCGGGTTCTTCATTGAGGGTCCGCGCTCGGCTCGGCCGGGGATGGTGATCCGCAAGGGGGGCGCGGAAGTCGGCGTGGTGACCAGCGGCTGCCCGTCGCCAACCCTCGGGCGGAGCATCGCGATGGGTTTTCTGGATGTGCCGTTGATGCCGTCGGGCACGGCGGTTGAGATCGACACCGGCAAGGGCCAGATGCTCGCGGCGGCGACGACGACCATTCCTTTCTATAAAGCTGCCAAGTGAGGCGAGCCACGGCGTTGGAAGTGGGCACCGGTGCATCGCGGGTTGAGGAGGAGCGTCGGCACGACGTCCGCATGGACTGGGCGAATCTGCTCTTTATCCATTGGCGGGTTGATGCAACGCTAATGCGGACGATTGTGCCCGAGCCGCTGGAGATCGATACCTTCGATGGCTCGGCCTGGGTCGGTTTGGTGCCGTTCCGGATGGAGCGGTGTTCGTTTCGGGGCGTGCCGCGATTGCCCGGGCTTTCGGATTTTTATGAATGCAATGTCCGGACGTATGCGCGGCACAAAGGCAAGGGCGGGGTGTGGTTTTTCAGCCTCGATGCGGAGACGCTGCTGCCGGTACTGGGCGGGCGGTGGAAGTGGAATCTGAATTATGTCTTCAGCCGCTTTGCGGTGAAGCGGGAGGAGGGAATCACGGATTACCGTTTGACCCGGCGGCCCGGGCCGTGGGCGGCGGGGGCGACGCACGTTCGTTGGCGCGTCGGGGACCCGCAGCCTCCGACGCGGGCTGGCTCACTCGAACATTTCCTGACGGAGCGGTATTGGTTATTCAGCCGCAAGGGCGGGCGGATTGTGGCGGGGGAGGTGTTTCACGCTCCCTGGAACCTGCGCTCGGCTGAGTTGCTGCACATGGAGGATTCGTTGATCGCCGCGGCGGGGGTGAGGGTTGTGGGAGACCCGGTGGTGTTCGCGAGCGAGCAGCGGGCGGTGAAGGGGTTCGGATTGCAGGTGGTGTGATGGCGGGCTGGTTCCGCCGCCCAGCCGGGACCGGAGGACAACCCCTTCCCTCGGAGCAGCGTTCCCGCGCGAGCGGCGCTGACCGAACCAGCGCGCGTCGATTGGCAATGACTGCCCCGGAACGCCGCGAGACACCCGCCGTCAAGTTTCGGCGTTCGCAAGGCCTCTCTTACGTTCACAGGCATGGTCCTGCTCCGATCGCAAAAAATGGGGCCGCTCGTCGCCATCCTATCGGTTCGGCGGCGTCCAAACGGGCTGGTGCGGGGTCCATGGCGAGCCGTCGTCGAGCGTGACGCCGTCGATCATCTCGGTGAAGGAGGGTTCGGAGACGAACGTGTGGTGAAGGCTGCGGTACACGACGCGACCGCCCGAGCCGTCGGTCGCGGAGGGGTCTTCGTACAGGAGGATGGCGGTCTCGGGGCTGCCGCGGGTGTGGCCCGGAACGTAGTGGAACCACGCAGCGGGAGCCGAGGGGTGGGGCGATTGCAGCGATGTCGCGTCCGGCAGGTAGGGGGCGAGACGGGATGGGAGATCCGCACCCATTTCGGGGTAGGCGTCGGAGTTATCCGCCGCGTACGCCTTGAGGGCGGTGCCGATCAGTACGAGCCGCGCGGCGGTCGCGGTGCGTTGGGCTGAGACGCGCGTCTGGGCCAACGCCGGGACCAGGAGGCCGAAGGTGATGCCGCCGCAAACGACCGCGATCGCGAAGATGCCTACGGCGGCCCCAATGAGAATGGTGGTGAGGCCGACGCCGAACAACGTGCGTTTGGAGGGAGAAACCGGCGGGGGCGGTGTGTGCATGAAAAAAATCTCCGAGAGCGGGGGTCGGTCGCCCTCGGAGATTATGAACAGGTCGGTACAAGCGTGCTGCGGAATCAGAAGCCGCGGGGAATAATTCCCATCAGCACGAGAACGAGAATGATCACGAGAACCAAGCCGAGACCGCCGGTGGGCGCGTATCCCCAGTTCTTGCTGTGTCCCCAACGCGGGAGGGCACCGATCAACAGAAGGACGACAACGATCAAGAGAATGAGGCCCACAGAATGCTCCTTTGGAGGCGAGCGATGCGGGTGGGGAAAGCCGACGTGGCTCTTTCGTTCCTCAAACCCCGCATTTCGGCTGCTCGCCATTTCCAGCCTGTGGATTCGAGATGAAGAAGGTATGAATCGAAGATCGTGTTTACCGTGATTGTCGCTCATGGAAACGAATCCAACGGAGAGCAACCGGTCTCTGCGGTCCCTTTATTCCCCGACGCCTTTCAAGTGAAATCGCTCCGGCGGTGGCGAGCGGGCCCCGCTTCCTTCCCTTTCACCCGGGCTGAGCCCGCCTTATGCTCGGCGGCCGAATAGTCAACGGAGGCCCTTATGTCCGGAAAACTCGAAGGCAAGATCGCGCTCATCACGGGCGGCAACAGCGGAATCGGTTTGGCAACGGCGCAGCGTTTCGTCGCGGAAGGCGCGTACGTGTTCATCACGGGTCGGCGGCAGGCTGAACTTGGTGCGGCGGTGAAGCTGATCGGCCCGAACGCGTTTGGCGTTCAGGGGGACGTTTCGAACCTGGCCGACCTGGATCGTCTGTACGCCACGATCAAGGAGCGGAAGGGTCGCCTGGACGTGCTCTTCGCAAACGCCGGGGCGGCGGCCTTCGCGAAACTGGGAGAAATCACGGAAGCCCATTACGATCAATGGTTCGGGGTGAACGTGAAGGGCTTGCTCTTCACGGTTCAGAAAGCGCTGCCGCTGATGCCGGACGGGGCGTCGATCATCCTCAACGCCTCGATTGTTTCCATCAAGGGGATGGAGGCGTTCAGCGTGTACAGCGCGACGAAGGCGGCGGTGCGATCGTTTGCGCGGACGTGGACGACGGATCTCAAGGATCGCAAGATCCGGGTCAATGCGCTGAGTCCGGGTCCGATCGCGAGACCGGCCGTGGATGCGCTGGCGGGCGGTGTGGAAGCCGGGATGCAGTTCAAGGCGAACATGGCCTCGGCGGTGCCGCTCGGGCG
>CAZJXA010000001.1:4082-62074 GCA_964549785.1 uncultured Phycisphaeraceae bacterium
TGGAAGCCGGGATGCAGTTCAAGGCGAACATGGCCTCGGCGGTGCCGCTCGGGCGTGTGGGTGATCCGGACGAGATCGCGAAGGTTGCGGTGTTTCTGGCGTCGGACGACAGCAGTTTTGTCACCGGAATCGAATTGTTCGTCGATGGGGGGATGGCGCAGGTGTGAGCGTGGAGTATGCGGACCGCGTTTTGGCGGTCGATGGACGGGTTGGCCCGCAGGCGGACCGCGGAATCCGCGGATTCGCGGGTTAGGCGACTCGGGAGTAGGTGGAGGTCATGAACCTGGTCCACGCGCCGTCGTCGCCTTGGGTCTGGGACCAGAGCAGGCGGCGGCTGGCGGATTCGATCTGGATGACGTCCTGGTAGGTGGCGAGTTTGGTGGGGTCGGCGAAACTCGGACCGGTTGTATAAAGCGGGAGCACCTTCCGAGCAGGATCGAGTTCGCCTTCATACACGAACAGATTGGCCATCACCGAGCCGATCCACGTTCCGACGAACTTGTTTTTGGCGGGGTCGAAGCCCAGAGTCATGCGGGATTCCATCAGGCCGCCGCCGGGCATTTCGCCCTTGCCTTCGGCGATGATCCAAAGGTCGCCCAGAGACCGGATGGATTCAATGCCGGAGAGTTTGGACGCGGGCTGATCCGGCCCCATCACACATTCGGCGTCGAAGGTCCAATCGCCGACGAGTTGGCGGAGCCAGTGATGCTGAGGTTCGGGGGCGGTGTTGCAAGACATGGGGAGTTTCCTGGGGGGGAAGCGAGCGAAAATTGAAAACATGGTACCCGACGCAGGCCGGGGAGAGCGGGGAGAAGGGCTAGGAGAGACCGGCGTGTCTAAAAGGGGGAGTGACAGGTTGACTGTCCCGGCGGAAGTCTTTTGGGGGTCATTTCCGCCCACTTGTGCCCACCTTGACATTTGCTTTACAATGGCGCGAGCACACCCCACCTTTTAGGAGGCCTCGCCATGCCCAATCGATCGCCCGCTGATATCCGCAACATTGTTTTGGCGGGGGCCGGATCGTCCGGAAAGACCACGCTGGCGGAGCGGTTGCTCTTCGCGACGGGCACCATCAAGCGGATGGGTTCGGTCGCAGAGGGGAACACGGTGAGCGACTTCACGGAGGAGGAGCGGCTGCACAAGCACAGCCTTCAGCCGAGTTTGGTTCACTTTGAGTTCGAGGGCCACCTCGTCAACCTTATCGACACGCCCGGCCTGTCGGATTTTCTTGGGCACGCGGTCGCGTGCTTCCCCGCGGTCGAGACGGTGGCGGTGGTCGTCGACGGGTTAAAGGGCCCGGACAGCGTGACCCGGCGGCTGATGGTGATCGCCGCGGAACGCAAGATACCTCGGATGTTGATCGTCAACAAGATCGACGAGCCCAACGTTGACCTGGAGTCGTTGGTGGAGCAACTTCGCGAGGCCTTCGGCAACGAGTGCCTGCCTATCAACCTGCCCACGGCGGGCGGGGCCCGGGTGATCAATGTCTTCGAGCACGCGGGCGACGATGAGCTTGGCGACGGAGCGGATTTTTCATCGGTGCACGAGGCTCACAAGAAGATCGTCGAGCAGGTGATCGAGGTGGACGACGACCTGACAATGCAGTACCTGGAGGAGGGCGACGGAAAGTTCGATCGGGAAAAACTGCACGCGGCGTTCGAGAAGTGCCTGGAGAGCGCGCACCTCGTGCCGATCTGCTTCTGCTCGGCGAAAACCGGGGCGGGGATCGACGACCTGCTGCATATTTTCGCGAGCCTCTGCCCCTCGCCCGTCGAGGTGAATCCGCCGGAGTTCGCGCGGCGGGACTCCGAGGATGGGGAGGAGCAGGAGTGGCACGCCACGCCCGACGCGGGAGGAAAACTCCTGGCCCACGTCTTCAAGATCACCACTGATCCGTTCGTCGGGAAACTCGGCATTTTTCGGGTGCACCAGGGGACGCTGAAGGCGAAGACGGAACTGTACATCGACGATCACAAGAAGCCGGTGCGGATCGGGCACGTTCACATCTTGCAAGGCAAGGACCACGTCGAGGTTCAGGAGATCGGCCCGGGCGGCATCGGCGCGATCGCGAAAGTCGACGAGGTCAAGTTCAACGGGGTGCTGCACGACACCCACGACCTGGATTCCGTGCGTCTGGTTCCGCTGCCGTTGCCCCGCCCCATGTTCGGGCTGGCGATCGAACTCAAGAACCATGCCGACGAGGCGAAGTTTTCCAACGCCGTACACAAACTCATGGCCGAAGACCCCTGCCTCCTGGTCGAGCGTATCTCGGCGACGAACCAGACGGTGATGCGTGGCCTGGGTGAACTGCACCTGCGGATCGTGCTCGAAAAACTGAAACATCAGTACGCCATCGAGCTGACCACCACGCCGCCGAAAGTCGCTTACAAAGAGGCGATCACGACCAAGGCGGAGGGGCACCACCGGCACCGCAAGCAGACCGGCGGCTCGGGCCAGTTCGGCGAGGTGTATTTGCGGATCGAGCCGCTGCCCGATGACCATCCGACCGGCTTCGAGTTTGCCTCGGAGGTGGTGGGCGGGACCGTGCCACGGCAATATTGGCCGGCGATCGAAAAAGGGGTGCGGATGGCGTTGGGTGAGGGCGCGATCGCGGGGTACCCGATCACCGGGGTGCGGGTGGCGGTGTATGACGGCAAGTACCACGACGTTGACAGCAAGGAGATCGCGTTCATCACGGCGGGGAAAAAGGCCTTTATCGACGCGGTGAGCAAGGCCCGACCGGTGCTGATGGAGCCGTATGTCACGCTCGAGATCACGGCTCCCAACCGCTGCATGGGGGACATCGCGGGCCACCTTTCCACCAAGCGCGGCCGGGTGCAGAACTCTGACCTTGTGGGGGCCGACACCTGCGTGGTCCGGGCCAGCGCGCCGCTGGGCGAACTCCAGAATTACGCGAATGAACTCAAGAGCATGACGGGCGGTGCGGGAACCTATTCGATCGAGTACAGTCACGACGAACGGACCCCGATCAACATCCAGCAGAACGTGATCGCCGCCTATAAACCCAAAGTTGAGGCGGAGTAGGCGGGCAATGATCACGTGTCGGAAAAGTATCTGTCGTTCGATTGACCGCGAATTGCGACCGCCCGAGCACTCTTACCCCCCGGAATCAACCCATGGCCGCCCCCAGCAGAGTCGGTTCGATGATCGTCGTGATTTTCTGCCTCGCGGCCCTTGGCGCCGCGCTGTTTTACCAGATCAATAAACTTTCGACGGACGCCGGCGGCACCCCGGCGGCGAGTTCCGTGCGCCCTTCGTCGTCGTTGCATGACGCCGCCGGGTCGGGCGATCTCACGGTCATCAACGCCGCCATCACGTCCAAGGTGGACCTGGATGCCCCGCTGACAGGGGTTTCGGGCCGCAACGGACAGACCCCCTTGATGCTGGCCGCGACATCGGGCAAGGCGGATGTGGTGGGAGCGCTCGTGGGCGGCGGGGCGAAGGTCAATGCCCGGGCGGCGGACGGGAAGACACCCCTCATGCTGGCCGCGGGGTGGGCCGATGCCGGGGTGGTGCGGGCCTTGCTTGACGCCTCGGCCCGCGTCGATGAGCGGGACGAAAACCGCTGGACCGCCCTGATGATGGCGGCCGCCCGCGGCAGCGCGGAGAGTGTGAAAACGTTGCTCGACGCGGGGGCGGACGTTGGGGCGCGGAACAAGTGGCAGCAAACGGCCCTGATGATCGCCGCTCAGAGCGGGTCGTCCGAGAAGGTGACGATGCTTCTCTCGGCCGGGGCCAACGTGAACGACCAGGATCAATCGGGGGCAACGGCCCTCGCGTTATTGGCCGCTTCCGAGGACGCCAACGCCGACGGCTTCGAGTCCCTTATCGGTGCGAGGGCGGATGTGAACGCCGCGGACATGGACGGGCTGACGCCGCTGATGCGGGCCGCCGACAAGGGCGATGCCCAGCGCGTCATTGCGCTCCTGAATGCGGGCGGGCAGTCGGGACTGCGAGACCGACAGGGCCGTTCTGCGGCGGATTGGGCGACCGCCCGTGACGATGAAAAGGGACGCGAGATCGCCGGGCTGCTTGCGGATGCCAAGTGACGCTGGCCGGGCCATTCCCGGCAACCGCAGCATCAGCGCAATAAACGCACCCGACGCGAGAAGTTTTGTGGCGTGCCACTGCGGAGTGGGTGCTGAACGGGCGGGGATGTGATAGAGTTGAGGTACGCATGGACGCATCATCCGCCATCCCGACCGGCTCACCGATGACTCTTCGCTTGGCATCGGTGTATGGCGTGCAACGTCCCGCAGCGGCGGCGAGAGCGGCGGCGGCTCCTGAGCGGGCTTCAACCGCGTCGGGGATCCGGAGCTTGATCGGGTCTCGGGTTGCGCAGGGGATGGAGTTTGAGGCGCCCATCACGCCGGGCGTGATGGCGGGCGTGACCACCGCGGGCTCGTTCCATCTTTATCGCCGTCCTGCG
Source organism: uncultured Phycisphaeraceae bacterium (assembly GCA_964549785.1). Taxonomy (GTDB): domain Bacteria; phylum Planctomycetota; class Phycisphaerae; order Phycisphaerales; family UBA1924; genus JBEIUO01. Next base: position 8,533 of record CAZJXA010000001.1, read on the forward strand.
GATCGGAACGCGGCGGCGACGGGGATTGAACTGGGCCGAAGGGTCGATGTTCGCGGGTGAGACATGCCCTACATCGCGAACCTGCTCCGGCGGTGATCGACCGGCTTCCTATCATGTTTCTGATCGGTAATGGAACCGGAGGAAACTGACCGTGAGCAAGAAGCGTCTGGTTTTTGATGTGGCGTTGGTGGTGGTGCTGGGGCTGGCGGTGCTGGCCTCCACTGTCGCTTTGGCGCAGCGCGGCAACGATTATAAGTTTTTCGACGAGTTGATCGAGGTCAAGGCGATCCTCGCCAAACGCTTTGTCGAACCTCCGGACGAGGAAAAACTTCGGCAGGGCGCGATTCGAGGCATGGTTGAATCGCTGAACGACCCGTACACGATGTACGTCCCGCCCGTTGACAAGAGCGACTTCAATAAAGAGCTGACGGGTGAATACGTCGGCATCGGCGCTCAGGTGAATGTTCAAGACGGGTGGCTCACAATCGTGAGTCCGTTGGAGGATTCGCCGGCTTTCAAGTCCGGGCTGATGGCCGAGGACCGCGTCCTGGAGATCAACGGGAAGACCACCAAAGACGTCCGTGTGGATGAATGCGTGAAGATGCTGGTGGGGGAGCCGGGGACTGATGTGAAATTGCTGGTGGAGCGGAAGGGCGAACGGATTGAATACTCGATCACGCGCGATCGGATCAAGACCCGCTCGGTAAAGGGCTTCCATCGTGACGAGGCCAACGCCGAAAACTGGAATTACCTGATCGATCCCGCGAACGCGATCGCGTATATCCGGATGACGCAATTCACGCCGGGCGTGGCCGAGGAAGTGCTGGCCGGGCTGGAAGCGGCCGGGGCATCGACGGGAAGGTTGAAGGGGTTGGTCCTGGACCTTCGGTTCAACCCCGGCGGGCTGCTGAGCGAGGCCGAGGCCATCGCGGATCTGTTCCTGGAAGAGGGAGTCATTGTTTCGACCAAGGGGCGGGCGTACGACGAGAAGGTGACTCGGGCCCGAAAAGAGGGAACCCTCCCGTATTTTCCGATCGCCGTGCTTCTCAACGGCCAGAGCGCCTCGGCGAGCGAAGTGCTGGCGGGAGCGCTTCTAGAGAACAACCGCGCGATCGTCCTGGGGACTCGGTCGTACGGCAAGGGGAGCGTGCAGAGCGTGCTGGAACTTCCGAGCGGCAACGGCTCGGAACTGAAAGTCACCGAGCAGGGGTATTACCTCCCGTCGGGGCGCAGCATCTCGCGGAAGGATTCTTCACCGGACTGGGGCGTGGACCCGTCCGAAGGGTACTTCGTCCCCATGACGGACAACGAAGTGGGCGAGATGTTGGCGGTTCGTCGGCGTGAAGAGGTGATCCACTCGGGCATCGGCGGTGCGGCGATCCCGGCGGCCGGTGCCGACCCTGTCGCGGACGAACGACGGTGGTCGGAGCCTGCGTGGATCGTGACTGAACTCAAGGACAAACAACTGGGCGCAGCGCTCTCTGCCCTGCAGGCGAAAGTTGAGACGGGCGAATGGAAATTGACGGGCGAGAAAGGCCGGGCCGGCGGAGCGCTCGCGCTCGATGAACTCAAACGCACGGTGGATTTCCGGGATCGGCTGTATCGCGAGCTGGAAAGGACCGAGGTGCGGATCGAGGCGTTAGAGACCGCCGCGGGCACCGGGGCGGAGGAATCCGGAGCCCGCGACCTATGGGCCGATGACGCCAAGGTGAAGGGCGGCGAGGTGACGGTGCGAGATGCGGCGGGCAACGTGGTCTCGACGCTCACCATCACGGGCGAAGACCTCGAGCGGTGGTTGTTGGACGCCGATGTCGAGAAGAAGCCGTGAGCGGTGAGGGGCGCCGGGGGTCGGGCCTGACGCTGGGGATCGAGAGTTCGTGCGACGAGACCGCCGCGGCGGTGGTGGGTGTGGCGGACGGGGGCGGGCACCGCGTGCTCTCGAACGTTGTCGCGGGGCAGTACGAGATTCACGCCGAGTACGCGGGTGTGGTCCCGGAACTTGCCAGCCGCGCCCATGTAGAGGCGATCCTGCCGGTTGTTCGCGAGGCGCTGGCGGGCGCTGGTGTGGGCTTGGGAATGATCGACCTCATCGCGGTGGGCCATCGCCCGGGGCTGATTGGTCCGCTGCTGGTCGGCGTGACGGCGGCGAAGGCGCTCTCACTAACCCTCGGTCGCCCGCTTGTGGGGGTTGATCACGTGCGGGCCCACCTCTACTCGGGGGTGATGGGCGAGGCGTCGACGGAGAACGTTTTTCCAGCGCTCGGGCTGGTCGTTTCCGGCGGTCACACGGCTCTCTTTGTGGTGGAATCGTGGAGCCGGATCCGGCGGTTGGGTTCGACCATCGACGATGCGGTGGGGGAGGCGTTCGACAAGGCCGCCACGATCTTGGGGTTGCCGCACCCCGGGGGGCCGAACCTGGATCGGTTGGCATCGTCGCCGGGTGCGAACGACCGAGCGCACGAGTTCCCCGTGAGCCGTCTGTCGCGCGAGTCGCTGGATTTTTCGTTCTCCGGCCTCAAGACCGCGATCCTGTATGCGGTCAACGGTGTGCCGGGGCCGCGGGGCGCGCCAGCCCTGCCCATGACGGAACCGCGCCGGGCCGATTTGGCGGCGAGTTTCCGGCGGGCGGCGGTGGATGCGATCATGCTGAAGTTGGACCGGGCTGCGGAACGGATCGGATTGGCGAGCGGGGGGCTTGTTCTGACCGGCGGCGGCGTGACGGCGAACAGCCTGCTGCGGCGACGACTGACCGAGTGGGGCCGAGCCACCGGGCGGGACGTGCGGTTGCCGGCGTTGAGTTTGTGCATGGATAACGCGGCGATGATCGCGGGGTTGGGTGCCGCGCTGTACGCGGCGGGCCGCACGGACGGCATGGACCTCCAGGCGGATCCGTCGGCGCTCACGGATGACGAGGTTGGGGTATGAGCAGCGGCGGGGGAGAAACGATCCGACGGGCCCGGCCGCACCCGGCAATGCTGGCGGTGGACGAACTGGTGAAGTCGTGCGTGATGGGCAAGAGCCGCAGTTCCGGCCCCGGCGGTCAGAACCGCAACAAGGTCGAGACGCATGTCACCATGACGCACACACCCACGGGGTTGGAAGGGCAGGCGGGCGAGCGGCGGAGTTCGATCGAGAACCGATCGATGGCCGTGAAGCGGCTGCGGCTTGTGTTGGCGTTGCATGTGCGGACGCCGGTGCCGTTGGGAGAAGCACGGAGCCGGATGTGGCTAGCCCGCTGTCCGCCGAGCGGCGGCGGAAGGATTTCGTGCAGCTCGGAGCACGACGATTTCGCGGCGATGCTCGCGGAAGCGCTCGACGTGATCGATGCGAGCGCGTTCGATGTTCGGAAGGCCGCGCTGCGGCTGGGGTGTACGTTCAGCCAGTTGGTGAAACTGTTGAAGGCCCACCCGCCCGCGCTGGTGATGGTTAACGCCGAGCGGGCAGCCCGGGGCGAGCACGGGATCAAGTAGGCTTTCAGTCGCCGTGGCGCTGGCGGAGTTTGGCGCTCAGGCGCACGAGCAGGTGGGCCTTCTCGAACTCGTTGACCCAGTCCTGCAGGTTGGCGGCGACTTCGTCGGCGGGAACCTCGGCCCCCGGCATGGGGCATGAGGCCCCGAGTGATTTGGCCGCCTTGGCCCGGAATCGGGAGAGGGTGCTGTCACCGGCGAGGCCGATCAACTCGAAGTCTTCGTTGAGAAAAATGACGGTGGGCACGCGGCGGCCGCCACAGATGGTCACATGGGCCGCGAGGTCGGCGTGCTCATCGCGATCGACCAACCGCAGGGCCACGGCATTTCGTGCGGCGCGGGCGATGTGGTCGAACATCGGAACCTGCTGGACGCAGTCGCCGCACCAGGTGCCGGAAATCACGAGGACGTTGACGCGGCGAGAGAACGTGGAAAGCACGGCCCGCTGCGAATCGGTGAGCGCCACCTTGCCGTGGAATTTCTTCCAAGAGGGCTGTTGATCGGGGGTGCCGGAAGAGACGTATTCGTCGTACGGGAGGGCCCGCTCGAAGTGCGGCTTGAAAAGTTCGGGGGTAAGCATGTCTGAAGGGTAGAGCGGAGAAGACCCGGCGAGCTGCGGGTAAACTTCTCTTCAGATGCGTCACCGGCGGGCTTTCACACTGATCGAACTCCTCGTCGTGATCGCGATCATCGCGCTGCTCATTGGCATCCTGCTGCCCGCGCTGGGGTCGGCCCGGCGGGCGGGGAAGGCAACCGTCTGCCTGTCGCGACTGCAGCAAATGGGGGTCGCCACCACCGCCTATCTCAACGACTTTGACCGCACCCTGCCGCAACGGGCGGGGCCGCTGCCCGGGGGGGGCGAGTCTGTCATCGGCACGCTCTTCGCGGGGGCCAAGGGGCAACTGCCGTTCTACGGGATCGACACCATCGGAGCGGAAGGCCGCCCGCTCAATCCGTATCTCTCATCGGTCGCGGTTTCGCCGGACGCGGAGGAGGGGGTCTTTGATGTTCCCGCCTGCCGCTCCCCGATCGATGGGGGGAGCACCGACACCGGGGTGCCGATCCCGGGCTTCGAGCGCTCTGAGAGCATGTACACGCTTGTCGGCAGCAGTTACACCCTGAACGACCATTCGCTCAACGGCGAAGAAGACTCGACGCTGGTGCCCTCGGGTGGTGGCAAGATGCCCTATGTCACACAGACCTCAAGGACCTGGGTCATCGGGACTCAGCCGATCTACAACTTCCAACAGGGCGGCGACCGCGGCATGCGATGGACAAAGTCTGCGGCGGTCCGGGCCGGGCTGCTCTTCCTCGATTTCCATGCCCGCGGCAACATTGAGGTGCCGGTGGGAATCGTCAACGAAACCGCGGACTACACGTTCTTCCCGTGAGGGAGACGAACCGCCCGATCAGTTGCGGCGCTTGGCGGGGCGTTTCGGATCGTCGTCATTGTCTTTGTCCTTCTCATCGCTCAAGCGCTTGCTCGCCGCGCTGGCGGAGAACATCAGCGACTGCTCGGCGGCGACCGGGGGCTGGGGAGTGACGAACCAACCCCAGAACCCGGGCGAACCGTACGCGACCACATCGGTGGGTGGATGGAACTGGAACGCGAAGGGGACGACGCGATCGAGTTCGTCGTTGCTCCCGAAATATTTCCAGGGGCGTTCAACCTTTTGCGGACGGCTGCTGGTGCGGCGGAGATGGACGATATCAACCGGGATCCAGTTATAGGTATTGGCGGCCTCGTCATAGAGGTAAAACTCAACCCACGAACGCAGCCGGTTGTTCTTGGTGCCTTTGCCGAGGAACTTATCGTCGTCGACGCCCACGTCGTAGCCGATGATCGTCCGTGTGGGCAATCCGGCCATTCGGTAGAGCGAAGCGAGAAGTACGGTGAGGTCGTGTTCGGAACCCTTGCCTCTCACGAGCGTCTCGGCCGGGGCCTGCAGTTTGATGCCGGAGAGTTCTCCGGTGCGGTCGCGGAGCGTCAGGCCGTCACCTGAGGGCTGCACCACCTCCCACACCTTGGCCGCGATCATCTTCGCGAGCATGACCGGGGGCACTCTTCGAAGGTCGGTCACGCCCCAATCTTTCTTCCAGATCGTGAACGCGTTTTCGAGCGGGACGACGTCAAAGTTCCCGACGTTGCCCTTGTCGTCGAAGCCTTTGTCGACGAACATCTGCGGTATGAACGTCGATTGCGCCACGTCCGGCCAAGCGGCGGGCCAACCGATCTTCATGGCCGAGGCTTCATCGAACGCGGTCCGGAAAAGCGTGACGGGCATCGTGACTTCAAGTTGCATCTGGCGGGCTTCCGCCGTGGCGCCGTTCTTGCCGGCATCCCACCGGCCCAGATCCGTGCCCCCGGGATAGTTCGCCAGGACCGTCACTTGGTCGTCCACCACCACGTCGTCAAGCGTCAGGACCCCCCTCACACCCCGGGGCATCTCTCCGGGTTGGGCTGTTCGGGACGCCTCGGGCGTGCTGGAGGCGGTCTCGCCGATCATCGGGAAGACGACGCCCAGCGTGCTGTACGAAAACGGCGAGATCTTCGGCATTCTGACCGATTTCTTGCCGTCGGTGTGCGTTGTGGTTTGGGCCGGGGTGTCGGAATGTACGCGGATTGTGACTTTCAGCACCATCTCACGCTCCCGCTCCCGAACGATCAATTCGCCCAACTTCGGCGTGGGCGCGGCGGATTTTCCGCCGGGCATGGTCGCGGGTGTTGCAGGGATGGAGCCACCCGACGGCTTGGGTGGGCGTTTGCCCGCGGGTTGTCCGGGCTTCTGGCCGGGCTGCTGCGTCACCGGGGCTGTGGCGGGCGGCTTGACCGGATTGGTGGCGGGTTGGGTCGCGGTTTGCGACCACGCCAATCCGGGAACCAGTAGACCCGCGACGATGGCCAACGCCGCGACCGAGCATCGATGCTGTCCAGACTTCATAAACCGTTCTCCACTCGTGACCGGCACCCTTGCGGGCCGGTCAAATTTGTATCAATTAAGGTTAGACTCCGGCGTAACCGGGGTGTTCCCGAGGCCGACGGTGCATGGGCCGCAGGGCCTCATCCGGTTGTCGCGACGCTGCCCGCCGCTCGGGATCGAACGCCGTCGATTACCTCCCGCACCTCGGCCGCCATGCGGGTGTTCGGGAAATCACGGACGATCTGCTCGCCCAGTTCGGCAGCCTCACGCCAACGCCGGTCCTGAACCGCGAGTTTAAACTTAGCACCCAGGTTCTCTCGGGCTTTACCGATCACGCCCCGTGCGAGTTCGCGCAACGGTTCGGCCTCCGAAGGAGAGAGGTGTTGATCGAGGTCTTTGAGAAGCGCCAGCGCGTCGTCGGCGCGGCCTTCCTGCGAGGCGACCAGGAACTGGCGTTCGATCTCGGACTTGTACGATCCCCTGGCGTGCGCGACGCGGGCCCGCAGGGCTTCGACGCGAGGCGAATCGGGGTAGAGACGCTGGATCCGGGCGGCATCTGCGGCGGCCTCGTCCCAGCGGCGCTGGATGATCAGGCCGTCGAGATATCCGACCGCGTCGGCAACCTGGGCTTCGAGGGTCGCGGCCCGGGCTGAATCAATCCGCTGCCGGAACTCTTCGGCGTCGATGCGGAACCCGAAACGATCGGCCAGCTCCTTGACAAGGACCATCGCCGCGTCCCAATGCTGGTTGTTGATGTCCTCCTCGATGGCGAGCCGCAGGAGATCGCGCTCGCCCTGGCGGTTGAGAACGCGTCGGGCATCATCGGAGAGGGCGGCCTGATCTCCCAGCATCCTGACGCTGCGGACCAATTCATCCATTTTGGAGGCGAGCAGGCGCTGCGCGGGATCGGTGAGCGTCATCGCCAGCACGAACGAGACCGGCGACATCGTGAGCACAAGGAGCACGCCGGTCACGCCGAGTTCGTATCGGCCCTTGAAGACCAGGACGAGCGACAGGCCCAGCGCCAGCGCGTAAAGCAGAACCAACAGCCACATGATCGTCCCTTTGCTCTTGGGACGCATCTTCACATCATCCGTGCCAGCTGGAATCCGCATCGTGAGAGTTCCTGTTAGGGCCGCCGGCCCCGCCGTGGGGTAGCCCGGACCCATCGCAAACCTGGAAACACCGCATCAGTGTACTAACCTCACCGCACGATGCACAAACACCCGGGAACGCCGACTCCGCACGTCCTGACCGAGCGGTTCACGCTCGGGCCGTTCCAGACGAATACCTATCTCATACGCACCGACGTTGGAAACGGCTGCTGGGTCATCGACCCGTCGTTTGGTCCGGCCCCGGTGATTGACCGCATCAACGTGCTGAAACTGAAGCCGGAAGCGATTTTGCTCACCCACGCCCATATCGACCATATTGCCGGTCTGAGCGAGGTTTGCAAGGCTTTCCCCGGTACTCCGGTTTCCATTCATCACGCCGAGGCCGAATGGCTGCAAGACCCGGAACGGAACGGGTCCGCGTTCTTTGGAAACCCCGTGTCCTACCCGGCGCCTGATGCGATCCTTTCCGGGAGTGAGTCGCTGATGCTGGGCGGCTCGGAGTGGAAGACCTATCACGTGCCCGGCCACTCGCCTGGGAGTGTCGCGTTCTATTGCACAGCGGCCGGGCTCGCGGTGTCGGGCGATGCCCTGTTCGCCGGATCCATCGGCCGCACGGACCTTCCCGGCGGCGACCAGGAACAGTTGTTCGCGGCGATCCGGTCGACGCTGTACACGCTTCCGGGTCCGACCAGAATTCTCCCGGGCCACGGCCCCGAAACGACCGTGGACCGGGAGATGAAGTCGAACCCTTTTGTGAGGGGGGCGTGATGGCCTCGCCCGGCGCATAGCCGCCGAGAACGCGGTCACAGGGCGCTGGGCATGCCGAAGCAGCGGCGCCAGGCGCTGACCTGTCCCAGGTGCATCATGACGTGGTTGTTGAGCAGGAAGTTGACGCTCATCCCGACCATCGGGAAGGCGGCCCGCGTTTTTTCGTCGGCGGTTTCGCGCAGGAGGGCGGCGTCATCCAATTGCGAGATGGCATCGAGGGCGACGTCGGTGGCCTTGAAGAACTGGGAGGCGACCACGTCGAGCTTGGGATAGATCGTCCCCTTTTCGTCGTCCTTGCAAACCGAGGCGACGTCGAATAGTGCGGTCCAGTCGTTCGGACAGGTGGCCCCGCCGGCGTTGAGCCCGAGCCGTTCCATCGCCATGGCCGGGTAGAGAGCGAGATGCCCGCAGACCCACACCGGATGATTGGTATCAATCACGGTGGCGGCTCCGGCCGTTTCAAACCGCGGCTTGCGGGCCGCCTGCTCGGGCCGGACGCCCGCCAAGAGCTTTTCGGAATAGCCGCGGGAGCGACGGGCCCCCGCCACGATGATGTCGATGAAGTGTCCCATGAAATCCGTTCCTTTCAATCTTGAGTTCCAACCCACGCCGATCGATCATAACGACCACCGTTCCCAAGGCCGATCGCCCTCTGCCGACGACCTCCGCCAGACGTCTCGATTCTTCCGTCCTTCTTGACTTTGTCCTTGTTCGTATTCCTCTGCGTCACGGGGTTTTCATCGCTACAACTCGGGCGCAAAGCCCCGGCGCAGGGTGTTCTCGCAACTGGCCCGCGGCTCGACGAACTGGTAAAGGTAGTCCTTTCCGCCCGCTTTGCTGCCTACGCCCGACATCCCAAAGCCGCCGAAGGGTTGCCGACCCACGAGCGCGCCGGTGATTCCACGGTTGATATAAAGATTGCCCACGCGGAACTCGCGCTTTGCTTTCTCAATGTGGGCCGGCTTGCGGGTGAAGACCCCGCCCGTCAGTTTGTAGACGCTGCCGTTCGCGATCCGTAACGCCTCCTCGAAACTGGAGGCGTGCATGATCGCGACCACGGGGCCGAAAATTTCCTCGCGAGCGATCACGTGCTCGGGTTTGACCCCGCTGAAAATGTGCGGACCCACGAACGACCGCCCCAGCGCGGCCTCCAGGCCTGCCGGAACCGGCATTGCGAGTTCGAGCGTGCATTCACGCCGGCCCTTTTCGATAAACCCCGCGATGGTGTTCTTCGCCTCGATATCGATAACCGGGCCGATGTCGGTCCCCGGCTTGGCCGGGTCGCCGAGCACCAGTGCTTTAGTCGCTTCGACAAAGCGACGCGTAAACGCGCTGATCGCCGCGGCTCGCGGGCCGTCAGGATCGACGACGATCAGGCGTGAACAGGCCGAACACTTCTGCCCCTGAAAACCGAAGGCCGATTGCCGGGCGGCCATCACCGCCTCATCCAGGTCGGCGGACTGGTCGATGATGAGGGCATTTTTGCCGCCCATCTCGCAGATCACTCGCTTGACGAACGGCTGAGCCTCCGGCGTCCTTCCCGCGGCTTCCAAAATGTTCAGCCCAACGGCCTTGCTGCCGGTGAACGCGATCAGCGCGATGCGGGCGTCCCGCACCAGGGCTGCGCCGGTGGTCTCGCCGGGTGACGGACAGAACTGGAGGACGCCGGGCGGGGCGTCGTGCTCCTTCAGGGCCTGCTGGAAAATGTCGTTCAGCACACTGGCGATGCCCGGGGTCTGTTCTGCGGGCTTCATCACGACCGTGTTCCCCGTGACGAGCGCGGCCGCCGTCATGCCGCACAGGATCGCGAGAGGGAAGTTCCAGGGGGCGATCACCACCGCCACACCCCGGGCCTGGTACCACTGCTCGTCAAGTTCTCCGATGAACTTCCCCATGCGTTCGCGCTCGAACATCGGGACCGCCAGCCGCGCGTAATAGTCGCAGAAATCGATCGCTTCGCAGACATCGGCGTCGGCCTCGCGCCAGGTTTTGCCCGCCTCCTTGATCATCACGCCCGCCAGGCCATCGCGCTGGTCGCGCATCAGGTCGGCGGCCCGCGTCAAGACGCCTGAGCGGAGCCGTGGGTTGGCGTCGCGCCACGTTTGGAAGGCCATTTCGGCGGAAGCCACCAGCCGCCCAGCCTGTTCGGGCGTTCGGTCATTGGCGACCTTGGGCACGGTGGCGCGCTGGACCGCCGCGGCGAACGCGGCCCTTTGAGCTCCGTCCGCAAAATCGCGCATCGGCTCGGTATAAAAAGGTTTTCCGTCGCCCACTCCCTCGACGGCGGGCGTCAGCATGTGACGGTCGGCCTGTTCGGGCGGCAGGGGAGCGTCGGGGACGCCCGCTCCCGGCACCTTGAGAAGCGTCCCGGCGTCGGCGTTATCCATGAACCCGGCTTTCAGCCAACTCTCGTTGCTGGTGTTCTCGAGGAGACGCCGCACGAGGTAGGCCATACCCGGGATCATCTCGCCCACGGGCACATACTCGCGGATCCGAAGGCCCATTTCCGCCGCAGCGAACTTCAGCTGGTCGGCCATGCCGTGAAGCATCTGCAACTCGATGGCGTTGAGCGGGAGGTTCCGGCGTTCCAAGCCCGCGACCACTGCGGCGATCGAGCGGACGTTGTGCGAGCCCAATGCGAGTTTGACGCCGCTGGGCCGGGGCCCGCCCGTCGCGATATCGCCGCGTCCCCGCGCGGCCGGGGCGGTGGGGCAGGCGTCGAGGAAGATCGCGGCCATCTGCTCGAAGCATCGGTCGGTCATCCACTTGCGGGGCCACACCGGGGAGGGCCAGCCGTGCATCTCGCTCTTGATAGTTTCGGCGTCCCAGTAGGCGCCTTTGACGAGTCGGACGGTGATGAGCTTGCCGCGGCGGGCCGCCCACTCGCACATTTTGACGGCGTCGGCGGGGCCGCTGCGCAGGTACGCCTGCATGGCGAGTCCGGCTTGAAAATCAATCTTCTCGACGCACCGCTGGAAGAGTTCGAGCGTGAAATCCTTGAGGCCGAAGTGCTCCATGTCGAAGTTGACGAAGACGCCCCGGTCGCGGGCGGTTTCGAGGATCGGGAGCATCCGCTTCATCAGGTCGTTGATCGAGCCCTCGGTGTCGATGGGATCGCAACGGGCGGAGAGGGCGGAGATTTTGACTGAAACGTTGGTCCGCGGGATCGGGCCGAGGTGGTCGTTCTCGAGCGTGGGCTGGCTCTTCCACGAGGCGACGGACTTCGGCAGATTGTTAATGAGATCGAGGTATTTCTTGGCGTAGCCGTCCGCTTCCTCATCGCTCAGGCAGGTCTCACCCAGCAGGTCGACGCTGAAGGCGATTCCTCCATCCCACATCTCTTTGAGCCCGGGCAACGCGCTCGCGGCATCGGTTCCGGCGATGAACTTGCCCGCCATTCCCGTGATCTGTCCCGAGATGGTCTTGGCCGCCATGCCCTTGGCGATCGCGCCGGCCTTGAGTGCGGCGGCGATGACGGGGGGAACGGTCACGCCTGGTTGCGAGAGGTAATCGCTGAGGTGCTCGAAGACGGCCTCGGGCGTCCGCAACATCGGGAAGGCATCGACAAACCGGAACATCTGGACCTTGAACTCGTGGTCCTTCATCGACCACTCCATCAACGCGTCGCTGTAGAACCGGGCGGAGAGAATCCCGGTCTTGTGGCCGCGGGCCCGCCGCAGCATCTCGGAACCGATCTCGAATGTTCGGCCCTCGATGCTGTCGCCGGAAGGGACCGCGATGGGGCTTGGTCCTTGACCCACTGCTGGCACGACGATCGTGTCCGCCCGCTTGTGCTTCTTCGAGAATAAACCCATCGAACGTGCTCCACATTCCGAAACGCGCCATCGGCCGCTGCGGATCGAGTTCATCATAGGTACGGCCGCATTCTGACCCGCCATGCCGGCACGCCGCCCGAGAGTGCGATGCGGCTGGTCGAGGTGCGGACGTTCGCGGCTTTCTATCGTTCTCCCATGCACGCGGTCACGATCGGCAACTTTGACGGCGTTCACCTCGGGCACCAGGCGTTGGTCGCCCGGGCCCGCCGACACGCGGGTTCCGGCGGAACGGTCACGGCGCTGTGCTTTGATCCGCACCCGCTCGAACGCATCCGTCCGGAGCGGGCTCCGCAGCGGCTGACGACGTTCGGGCAGCGGGAGCGATGGCTCCGCGATGCGGGCGCCGACAAGGTCATTCGGCTGGAGCCGGACCCCGCCCTCTTGAACGAATCGCCCGCTCAGTTTGTGGAATGGCTCGCCCGCGAGCACGGGCCCGACGCGGTCGTCGAGGGCCAAGACTTCTGCTTCGGCAAGGGGCGCTCGGGCACCGTCGAGACGCTGTGTTCTCTCGGCGCGGCCTTCGGCTTCGCCGTCGATATCGTCGCGCCGGTCGAGGTCACGCTTGACGACCACTCGGTTGTTCGCGCCTCGAGCAGTCTCACGCGTTGGTTGCTGGCGCACGGGCGCGTGGGCGATGCCGCGTCCGTACTGGGACGCCCGTACACGCTCGTCGGGACGGTGGTGCAGGGCGACCGCCGGGGCCGCACGATCGGGTTCCCGACGGCCAACCTCGCGTGTGACGTCACGCCGCCAGCGGACGGGGTCTACGCGTGCGTCGCGACGCTCCCCGGGGGCGATTCCTACTCGGCGGCGATGAACATCGGCACGCGGCCGACGTTCAAGGGAATCGAGCGGCGGGTCGAGGTTCACCTCTTGGACGCGGCGGCGGCGGGCGATGCACTGACGGGCCTCCCGGAATACGGGTGGGAACTCACGGTGGAAGTGCACGCGTGGCTGCGCGACCAACTGCGTTTCGCGGGTGTGGAGGCGTTGACCGCCCAACTACAACGCGACATCGGGCGGGTGCGAGAGGCGTTGCGATGACGGCGATGCGGCGTTTCTGAGTCCGGAGGACGACTAGTGAAAGGCTTGCCTGACCATTCGAGCAACAGTGGGGGCGCGATCTGGATATCGCGCTGCATACTCATCCGCGAGCGAGAGACGTTCCCTGTCATGAAGGACGCCCAATGCGAGCCGGCAACGCATCAACAGCAGTTCATGGACCGACGAGTCCCACGAGTCGATGCTCATCCCGGCCGGAGGGGACTCCATCTCCGGAAAACCAGATGCCGCGGACATGAGCGTCCAGAGCTCGTCGGCTTCATCAAGCAAACTCTCGGCATCAGCCCTTGGAGGCTCGACGCCCGCAGCGAGGAGGCGCTGGACCAGCAATCCGCGCCGGAAAGTTAGAAAGGTGGCCGCCGGGAGAATGTCGGAGCATTGATTGAGGAAAGTCATTTTCTCGACGCGACCGATGCCGGGGTGTCGAAGACACAGCGAAACGAAGTGATCGTGCACCCCGGGTTTCGAGGGAAGCCGACGGATGATCCGTACAACATCGTCCGGCCAAGCGGCGCCGCCTTCGCGCAAGCGACATTTCAGGAGGCTTGACAGGTACGCGTTCGGTTCCCAGTCGTAGCTTTCACGACGCCCCGCATCCCGCGAGGGCGCGCTCGCCCCTTTCGCGAGTTCGATGAGGGCGACCAGTTTTCGCGCCTGTTCGTCGTCATCGGCCTCGGTCGTGGCGATGACGTGGTACAGGACGAGGCTCATGCTGGTATTTCCCGGATCAGCGACCGCTTCATCCAAGGTTGGGAGTGTCGCGTCAGGGGTGCAGGCCGCCGAAGCGGAGCCCCGTCGTCTCATCGAATCCGCACATGAGGTTCATGCACTGGATCGCGCTCCCGGCCGCGCCCTTCATCAGGTTGTCGATCGCGCTCAAGACGACGATGCGTCCGGATTCCGGGTCGATCTCGAAGCCGATATCGCAGTGGTTGGTTCCGGCCAGCAGCTTTGGTTCCGGGTAGCGATGAATGCCCGAGCGGTCCTTCACCAACCGGATGAACGGTTCCTGCCCGTACGCGGCCCGATAGAGTGACCAGACGTCTTTATCAGAGAGTGTCTTCGTGGGTTCGACATGCAGCGTCGCGAGGACGCCCCGCACAAGTTCGACGGAAGTGATCGAAAGGTGGCAGGGGAAGTCGCCGAGTTCCTGCCGCACCTCGGCCGCGTGTCGGTGCCCCGTGGGAGCGAACGACCGCACGACCCCGCTGCGCTCCGGGTGGTGGCTGCTGGCCGATGGCTCAGCGCCCGCCTCGGAGGACCCGACCTTGACATCGGCCACCACGGAGCGGATGAGGCCGGCCCGGGCGAGAGGTGCAAGGCCGAGATTGACGGCCGTCGCGTTACAGCCCACGCCGCTCGCAAACTTCGCTCCCTTCAGGCCATCGCGGTGGAACTCCGGGAGGCCGTAGGTGAATCGGTCGAGCCACTCGGGGGCCGGATGGGGCGTTCCGTACCACTTCGCGTACACCGCCGGATCGTGCAGGCGAAAGTCGGCGGATAGATCGATGACGCGCTCGGCGACGGCCGCGAAGCGTCCGATCTGCTTGGAGGCCTCGCCGTGCGGCAGGCAAAGGAAGAGCAGGTCGCACCGCTCGATCGCGTCCGGCGCGGTGAACTGCAGCTTCGTTCGCCCCCGCAGGTTTGGATGTACCGAATGAACGAAGACACCCAGCCGGCTGCGCGACGTCGCGTGCACAACCTCGGCGTCGGGGTGGTCGAGCAGCAGACGCAGCAACTCGCCGCCGGTGTATCCGGATGCTCCGACAATCGAAACTTTCACCGTCATCGAAGTCCTCCGCCCATCGGCTGCCGCGCCATGCCAATCACTCGGATTCTCCGCAGCTTGGTTCGTCGTCGCGAAACTCACTCAAAGACCCTGCAACGTCACCCTGGTATCAACGTGCTCGTTCTGAGCGATTTGGGTGCGGCGTGTGCCCTGCCTACGACCCACTCGATCATCCGACCAGGAATGTCGACACCCGTCGGCTCGATCGAGTTGCGGAACTCCATCGTGTGATTGATCTCGCTCACGAGGTATCCCCGCTCCGGGTCTTCGAGCAGGTCGATCGCCAGCACCGCACCCATTCCGCCGATGCCTCCGGTCACCGCGACCGCCGCGGCGCGGCAGATAGATTCCAACTCCGGGGTGACCTCCAGGCGTGAAGCCTTCCCCCCCCGCGCGGTGTTCGTGATCCAGTGTTCTGAGGCGCGGACGATCCCACAGATCGCTTCCAGCCCGACCATGAACACCCGTAAGTCGCGCTGCGGCTTGTCGACGTACTCCTGGACATAAAACACCGAGTGCTGCACGCCGCCCAGGGTCGCCTTGTGCTCGATAATGGCTTCCGCGCCGTCGCGGTCGTTCACCCGTGCCAGCAACCTTCCCCACGATCCGACCGCCGGTTTCAAGACCGCGGGGTAGCCGTTTTCCTCAACCGCGCGCAGCGCTGTGGCTTCGTCCAACGCGATCCGGGTGCGCGGCTGCGGCACGCCCGCCCGCGCCAGAGCGGCCGTCGTCGCCAGCTTGTCGCCGCACACGTCGATCACGCTCGACGGGTTCACACACGGCACGCCGAAGGCCTCGAAACACCGCACGGCCGCGACCGCTTGCGTCTGGCTGATGCAGCGCTCAAAGACCGCCGCGTACTTGGTCCACGGGCCTGGGTCGGAAAGGTCGAAGACCAACTCCCGCACATCGAGCAACTCGTGCGGGATGTTCCGCTTCGCCAACTCCTCGGCCAGCAGCCGTTCCTCGACCCGTATCCGCGAATGCAACAACGCGATCATCGTGCGAACCCTCAATGGTGTCCGATTCCAACGCCTTTTTCGTTCTGCCTATCTGCCATTTTCCAATCTGGCATCTTCCAATCTGGCATTTGCCAGCTGCGATCGGTTCTTCACTCCCCCCAATCCTCCTGAACTTCCGGGGCCAGCGCCACCGCGATCGGCGCGGTATCCGTCACCTCCAACTCCGCGCCGCACTCTCCGCACCGCACCACTTCGCCGCGAAGCGGGGCTCGCGCGAACCCGACCGCTGCTGCGCATTCGGGGCATTCGCAGGTTTGGGTCGCCGCATCGGTCGTGGTCACATTCATCGCTCGGTCCTTTCAGAAAACTCATTTTCACCAAAAACAACGAAGGCCCGCCGTACGCCGGTGGGCCTTTTCATCAACCGTTTCCTGTTCGTCCTGTGGTTCAGGGAGCAGGGGAAGATGCAAGGATCACCGGGCCGCGGGGCCTTTGGATTTACCAAGTTTTTTCGATTTGCAAGCCGTGACCACCATGACGCCGCCCGCCGGTTCAGCGGTGAGTCGAACGTTGGATTGGTGGAGGCTGTTGATCATAAAACGACACGATCTGACCTGCAAGAACACCTGAAAGCGGGCGAAGGGACTTGAACCCTCGACTTTCACGTTGGCAACGTGACGCTCTACCACTGAGCTACGCCCGCGAAGAGCATCCACGCCGATATCGGCACGAATGCGGTAGGCACTCTAGTCCACGAACGCGGCAGGAGTCAACTTCCGCGAACTTGAGCTGCGGCGCGCCAAGCCGTTTTTAGAGCCCCAGCCGCTTTAACGTCGCGTCCAGCGTTGCGCGGCAGACCTCCTCGTTGCCCAGGGGCTGGTATTCGAGTTCGATCCGCGTTCCCCCCGGCACAACCCCTGCCCGCACCATCAGCCTCGGAAACGTGTTGTACCGCGGCGGACGGGCGATCAGCGTCCCCGCATCCTCGGTCGAAAGGTTCGAGACGATGGTGTACCCCCGATCGCGTAAGGCCTGCTCGGCCGCGGCGAGAACGGCTGGGACTCGGTGCTCGGCACCGATCACCGCTGAAAGATTTCCGCCCTTGTAACTCGCCAACACGCTGGAGTCGCCTTGGTAGGCCTCATTGGGAGCGCAGCCGACACTCACGCAAGCGAAGACGAATCCGAGAGCGAAGGCCGATCGGAACGCGTTTTTCAAACCGAAATTTCGATCCTTCAAGCCAAACTCCTTCCGTGAATCAGACTCCACCCGGACGTTTCCAGTACGCCGCCGTCGGGAGCTATAAGTTAGTCCGCCGATTGCTCGGACGCGTTCGTTCGTCCTTCTCCCACCGATCCGATTCCTGGCCCCGCCGCCGGGGCTTTGGACCGGAGGACCGCGGACTCCGCCAACGCGGGAGTATTTGGGCGACTCGACGCCGCAGCCGCGAAACTTGATTCACCGGCTCCACTGACCTTTACTTGCACCCCTCTCGGGCTCGCCGAAAGGGGTATTCTTTTCGTCGGGGAAATCCACCTGACACAGTGACGAACTTTTTGAGACGGGGCCGTGCATGGCGATTCGTGTGAAATCTCGCAGTGGTGAGTCGACCGACCAGATGCTGCGTCGGTTCAAGAAACTGTGCGAGAAAGAGGGCCTGACCAAGGACATCAAGCGGAAAGAGTTTTACGAGAAGCCCTCGGAACGACGCCGCCGTGCCGCCCGCAAGAGCGTCGTCCGCCGTACCAAGGACGACATGCCCTTGCCTCTCAAGACTGACCTCAAGAAGCCCGACCGCGAACGGTAAGGGCGTTTCGATGCTTTGCTGGTGATGGGCTCTTCGATGGGGCACGGGGTCCGCCGCCACTTTATCCGGTTCACCGACAGCCCTACGCTCCGGCCCTTCCAAAGCCGGAGCGTTTGTGTTCCCGGTGCAAGCGTTTCCGCCACAACGTCCGATAAGGGCACGTCGCTGATGATGCATCGACGTTCGCTTTCAGCACTCACCGGGAAACCGGTTTCAACGTCCATTTCAGGGATCATCCTTAGACCAAAAGGGTGTTTTCCAAACCATTCGGGAGGTCTTACCTTGCTGACGCGTCCACGCTTTTCGCTCCTGCAATGCCTGATGAACGCGGCACCGGCCGTGTTCATGGCGTTGGCCTTCTGGATGGCGACACCCGCCACGGCCCAGCCCGATGTTGCCAGAACGGTCACGGACACCGTTGTCGTGCCGGTCGCCCCCGCTCAGCACAAGGCCGGCGGCGAAGTCAACATCATCCTGCCCGACCTCACCAACACCACCGTCAGCGCCGAGTTCTTCGGCATGTCGGGCAAGAACATCCTGCTCTTCACCGGCATCCCCGTCTGCCTCCTCGGGCTGTTCTTTGGCGGCGTCATCTACATGCGGCTGAAAGGGATGCCCGTTCACCGCAGCATGCTCGAGGTTTCGGAACTTATCTACGTCACCTGCAAGGCCTACCTCTTCCGACAGGGCAAGTTCCTCATGATCCTGTGGTCCTTGGTCGCCGCGGCCATGTTCCTGTATTTCAAACTGTTGGTCCACGTCTCCTGGGGCGACATGGCCCTGATCATCATCTTCTCGCTCATCGGAATCGCCGGCTCCTACGGCGTTGCGTGGTTCGGCATCCGCGTCAACACGTTCGCCAACAGCCGGGCCGCCTTCGCCTCGCTGAGGGGCAAGCCGTGGCCGTGCCACGACATCCCGCTTCAGGCCGGCATGAGCATCGGGATGGCCCTCATCAGCGTCGAACTGTTGATCATGCTCGTCATCTTGCTCTTCCTGCCCAGCGACGTCGCGGGCAAGTGCTTCATCGGGTTCGCCATCGGTGAGTCGCTCGGTGCTGCGGTGCTCCGCATCGCGGGCGGCATCTTCACCAAGATCGCCGACATCGGCTCCGACCTCATGAAGATTGTCTTCGGCGTCAAGGAAGACGACGCCCGCAACCCCGGCGTGATCGCCGATTGCGTGGGGGACAACGCGGGCGACTCGGTCGGCCCCTCGGCGGACGGCTTCGAGACCTACGGCGTCACCGGCGTGGCCCTTATCTCGTTCATCATGCTCGCCATCCTGCCGGGATTGTCGGGCTACCTGCCCGCAGGCGTGACCGAGGCCTCGGCCACCGCCGCCCAGATGGACGCGGCCAAGTCCGCGGCTGGCGCCGTGCAGGTGCAGTTGCTCGTCTGGATTTTCATCATGCGCATCATCATGGTGATCGTCAGCGGTCTTGCCTACTTCATCAACAACGCCGTCGCCAAGGGAGCCTACGGCAACGCTGCCCGCATGAACTTCGAGAAGCCCCTCACCACCCTCGTTTTCATCACGTCGATCCTCTCGATCATCGTCACCTTCCTGGCCTCATGGCTCCTGATCCCCGAGATCAATGGCGACACCACGCTGTGGTGGAAACTCTCGGCGATCATCACCTGCGGCACCGCCGCGGGGGCCATCATCCCGGAACTTGTCAAGGTCTTCACCAGCACCGAATCTCGTCACGTGCGTGAAGTCGTGGACGCCAGCAAGGAAGGCGGGGCCAGCCTCAACATCCTCGCTGGGTTGGTAGCGGGCAACTTCTCCGGCTATTGGCTCGGCATGGCCATCATGATGCTGATGGGCGGCGCGTACTACGTCTCCGGGATGGTCAATGATTCGGGCGACTCCTTGGGCAGCATCATGCTTGCGCCGGCCGTCTTCGCGTTCGGCCTGGTCGCCTTCGGATTCCTGGGCATGGGTCCGGTCACCATCGCCGTCGATAGTTACGGGCCCGTGACCGACAACGCCCAGTCGGTCTTTGAACTCTCGACCATCGAGGCTATCCCCAACATCAAGGCCGAGGTCGAGAAGGACTTCGGCTTCACCCCCGACTTTGAGAAGGGCAAAGAGTTCCTGGAAGAGAACGACGGCGCGGGTAACACCTTCAAGGCCACGGCCAAGCCGGTGCTCATCGGCACCGCCGTCGTGGGCGCCACCACGATGATCTTCGCGCTCATCATCGGCCTCACCCACGGCCTCACCGAGAACCTCGCCAAACTCGGCCTCATGCACCCGCCGTTCCTGCTCGGCCTCATCGCGGGCGGCGCGATCATCTACTGGTTCACAGGGGCGTCCATCCAAGCCGTCTCCACCGGTGCCTACCGGGCCGTCGAGTACATCAAGCAGAACATGCGGCTGGATAGCGCCGCCAAGGCCAGCGTCGAAGCCAGCACCAAGGTCGTCGATATCTGCACGGTCTACGCCCAGAAGGGCATGCTCAACATCTTCCTTGGCGTCTTCTTCGCCACCCTCGCGTTCGCGTTCTACGAGTCCTTCTTCTTCATCGGCTTCCTCATCTCCCTCGCGCTCTTTGGCCTCTACCAGGCCATCTTCATGGCTAACGCCGGCGGCGCGTGGGACAACGCCAAGAAGATCGTCGAGACCCACCTCAAGGCCAAGGGAACTCCGCTCCACGCGGCTTCCGTCGTGGGCGACACCGTCGGCGACCCCTTCAAGGACACCTCGTCGGTCGCTCTCAACCCCGTGATCAAGTTCTCCACCCTCTTCGGCATCCTCGCGGTCGAACTCGCCATCAGCCTTAAAGTCAACGGTGAGCACACGCCGCTGACGATCGGCCTCACCATTGCCTTCTTCCTCATCTCGGTCTTCTTCGTCTACCGCTCCTTCTACGGCATGCAGATCTCGTCCGGCCGAAGCGAAACGGCGCACTGAGAGCATCTTCACGATTAACTAGAAAGAGGCGGGCCGTCTTGGCCCGCCTCTTTTTGCGCATCCTGGGTTGAATTGCCCACCGGCCGTCCATGACCGTTCACACCAAGTCCCCCAGCGACCATGGCGAAGATTCGTCGGTGCCAGCGGTTCCAGGATTCGAGCCGGGCGGCTTCAGGCCGGAGGGTGCTGGGGGGAACGGGATGCGACTCAATGCGAACATGGGCTTCCCGGTTGCGGGTTCCCATTCACCGCTCGGACTGCTCTCCCCAGTTTCCGAGCGGACGCACGGCCAACCAAGAACCTCTTTCAGCCTCCTACGTCATCGCCCGCCAGCAATCGGCCCAGGATGTCCAATCCTTGGTCCAGTTTCGCAGGCTTGGTCGCGAAGCTCAAGCGGAAATGGGTGTCGTGGTTCGAGAACGTCTTGCCGGGCACGATGAGGACATTCGCCGCGTACGCACGCTCAAAGAACTGCGAGGCCGTGAGCCCCAGCCGTTCGGGGACTTTGACAAACGCGTAGAACGCGCCGCCCGGGAACGCTACTTCCGTGACCTTTCCAAGCCGCGACAGCACCATGTCCCGGCGCCCCTGATACTCGCGCACCATCGGCGAAAGGTCTTCGTGAAGGGCGGCCGCCGCTCCGTGCTGCAGCGGCGTTGGCACACACACATAAAGATACTGCTGGAGTTTCACCATCTCCGCGATCAGCCACCTGGGGCCCGCGGCGTAGCCCAATCGCCATCCGGTGACGCCGTAACTCTTGCCGAAGCCGCGGATCAGGAGGCAGTGCTCATGCGATCCTTCAATCCGCGCGGGGCTGGGGCAGCGAACCCTCGACGCATCGCCCACGGCGTGGTCGGTCAGAGACTCGCTGAACGTGAACTCGTCGTAGATCTCATCGCTGATGAGCATGATGCCGCGGGACTCGCACAGGGCGAGCAGATCGGCGCATTCCGCGGGGGTGGCCACCACGCCCGAAGGATTGCCGGGTGAGCAGAGAATTACCGCCTTGGTCCGGGACGTGATCAGCGGCGCGACTCTCGCCGCGGTCAGGCGAAAGTCTGGATAGGTGTCGCAGGCCACCGCTTTGGCATTGCACAGTTCGGCGAGGTGCGGATACAGCACGAACCACGGGTCTGGAACGATGAGCTCATCGCCCGGGTTCAGGAGGGCCATGGCCGCCAGAACAAGTCCGCCCGAGGTGCCGCTGGTGACGAGAAGATCGGGCCGCACCGGTCCCGCCACCCCACCCGCCACGCCGCAATGCAAATCCGTCGGAACCGGCTGGAGCGGAATATCCCAGCCAAGGTCCGTGCGGAGGTGGGCGGCAATGCCTTCAAGGAGTGGCTTGATGCCGCGGGTAGGCGTGTAGCCGTTATCGTTGTTGAGAATGGCTTGGACGGCGGCCTGCTTGATGGAATCGGGAACCGGAAAGTCGGGCTGACCGATGGAGAGATTGATGGGGTCGGGCAGCCGCGATCCCAAATCAAAGACACGGCGGATGCCGGAGCCGTTGATGGCGGAAGCGCGATGACTGATAAGACTTGCGTTCATGAGGAGCAACCGAGATCAGACCGGCGTGCAGAGGTCAGGAAGAAAGAAAACCGCGACCGCACGAAGCGACGCGAGACCACCGGTCGTTCCCTCATACGCCCCGCCCGTCGACGGTACTCCCGGAACTCTCAAAGAAAAGACCCCGCGGCCTTCTCGCACAGCGGGGGTCAAATGGCACAAAGCGCGGCTTCTGCAAGCCGCACAACCAGACGTATTCGCCCGTTGAATCTTTGCCGAACAGACGGCGATAGAAACCGGAATCGCCCGAGCGGGCGAGAAAAAGCAACACCGGCTCCTCGCTTAAATTCACTTCTTCGGAACGAGCGTCTTGGGGATTCCCAGGACGCGATCCTTGGTCGAATCAAACTTTTTATCGGCGGTCATCTTCGTGATGCGCTCGGAACGGGTCATCACGCTCCGCTTGCCGGCCAGAGAGGCGGAGATTTTCAGCGAACGATCCAGACTCATGCGAACTTTCCTTCCCGAACTCTTGTGCGACAAGAGGCGTTAATCTGCCAGTGCATCCGCCCCCGCACTGTTATTCCTTGTACTTTTCCCACAGCGTCCGCGAGAAATTCGAGGGGCCGCGATGCTGTTTCTGCCACGCCGCCCCCAGCCTAGCGACGTCGGCCTCCAGATTGGTCACCTTCGTGGCCCGGCGCTTGTACTCGTCGGACGACACGCCCAACGCCGCGAAAAGCCGGTAGTCCCGTTCCGGGTGGGGATTGTTCGCCTTCGACGCGGCGGAATCAACCGGCACCGCAAACGATTCAAGCCCGTTTCCAGCCAGGAACGCGATCGCCGCCGCGGAGTCGGCGCGCGAGAGCGTGGCGAGCGCCAGGTAGTTGAGGCCCGGCTCGCGCGGATCGCCGGCCAGAACGCCTTTCGAGGTGAGCGAGTCGTCGTTTCGCGAGCTGGGAGCCGCCCCTTTGCTCGTCGGAGCCTTCGGAGCAGTCTCTCTCAAAACCTTGCTGGCGGGCGACGGGGTTGGTGACGGCTGCGAGAGAGGGTCCGCGATAGCGGGTGTCGGGCGCTCGAAGCGGGAGAACTCTGCCTCGGCCCGCGACTGTCCGGTGGAGACGCCGATAATCCACGCCGCCAAGGCCACGATAATCGCGAGCGCGACTCCGATCGAAAGGGCGTTGACTGATATCCGCATCGTGGAGGGCCCAAGCCACGCGGGCGCCCAAGCCCGCTCCGGCGACGAGTCGAGTTGTTGTGTGGCCGGTGGAGCCCGGCCCGGGGAAGTCGATTCGGAGTGACCCGAGGTGTCGGATCTGCGGGCTGACAGAGCCGCCGGGCTCGTCCCTTGGCCGACGACCAACGCGGCCGCGTCCTCCTTAAGAGCGGGAACGGCGGTGCCAGACGGAACGACCTTCGCGTCGGCGCTGGGTACCGGAGCCGCCGCTGGCTGCAATCGCACCTGGACGATCGGCTTGGAGGGCGTCTCGAGCGGTGCTTCCAATTTCGACGTGTTCCCCGACTTGCCTTGGACAAGGTCAAAAAGCGGAGTCGTGCGGCGGCCTGCGGATCCCATGGGTCAAGGAGTGTATCCGGCGGCCCCACGGAAAAGTCGTGACGTATAGTCGGCCTCATGGCGATCAAGAACGAGGACGTGCGGGTTGTTCAGTCCAAGCCGATGTCGCGGCTTGAGGCGGTCTATCTCCCAGAGATCGTGAAGGGCTTCGGCACGACGCTGAGGCATTTCTTTACGTCATTCGGCCAGGGCAAGACCAGCCGCACCATGCAATATCCTGAAGTTCGGCGTGAAGACCTCGCGGTTGAAGACGGCGGCATGAACAAGAGCAACTTCCGCGGCGTCCATCGCCTCAACCGTGATGAAGAGGGGCGAGTCAAGTGCGTCGCGTGCATGATGTGCCCGACGATTTGCCCCGCCCGCTGCATCCACATCGAAGCAGGCGAAAGCCCTTGGGATGATCGTGAGAAGTACCCCGTCAAGTTCGAGATCGACGAACTGAGATGCATCTTCTGCGGGATGTGCGAGGAAGCCTGCCCAGTGGATGCCATTGAACTCACGACCGAGTACGACATTGTGGGTGCGACGCGTCAAGAGATGATCTTTGACAAGGAGAAACTCTTGCACATCTACGACGTCACGATCAATAAGAAGCCGATGTGACGGCCGGTTTCCGGCTCGGCCCGACGGGGACGTTTGGTCGCGACCGGTGGCAGGCCAACAGGTGACGAAGACTCAAACCTCCCGGCCGGGAGGTTTTTTCGTCTTGGCACCCTTCTGCACCCCGAACTGCGCGGCATCGTGGAGACCCGAGCGCCGGGGCGGTGGGGTGGACGTCGCGAGAATCACAAAAAAAGTGTGAGAGTTGAAGAAAAACATTTCGGAAGGGTGGCATTTTGAAGAAAGTGTTGCATCTTCTCACTTGGAAGCACTGACCAGTGAGCGCGCGGACATTGTTCCGTGAGCATGTTGTTGTCATGGCGTTCCGAGATGTGAGAAGAGTGGGTTCAACCGCACGAGAAGGAGAAATTCAGAGATGAAAAACATAATGTCGGCTGTCGGTGCGCTCGCACTGGCGGCGGGCGCTGCAAACGCGGCGCTCTTCAGTTTCGCTTCCGACAGGAACGCGGATGGTCCCACATTCAGCGGGCTCGCCCCGAACGTGATCACCGACGGTCGCCCGCAGGATGGGGATGGCGCGGTGACGACGTTGTTCCTCGTCGACCGGGACGAAGACGGCGCCGGGCCGGTCCAGGCGATCGCGTCGCGGTTCGAGTACAACGCGGTGGTGACGAACTATCAGGCGGTCGTGTTCGGCGGCCAGTTCAGCCATCAGTTCACGCTCGACGGCTCGTTCTCGATCGTGGACGTGAATACGAATCAGCCGATCTTCACCGTGAACTTCGACAACGCGTTCCTTTCGAGTTGGTCGAACTCGATGGCGAGCCTGGGCCGTAGCGCCCAGATGCAAAACAACGACGACAGCGATCCAGGCCTGACGTTCCAGACGTTCGGGGTGCTTGCTGACGTTGACGTCAGCGACCTTCGCGACTTCGGCTTCTCGCTCTCCAACGTGCGGCTGGCGAACGGAAACCGCGTTCCGGTGACGGCCAACGGCCTCGGCACGCCGTGGCGTGCCGAAGGTTCGTTCTCCGCGCACGCCATCCCCGCACCGGGGGCGGTGGCGCTCGGCGCTTTGGGCGCGCTCGTTATCACTCGCCGTCGTCGAAACTAAGACGCCGCCGAGCGCGATTCTCACATTCTCCAAGAGCCCCCGAAGAATCGGGGGCTTTTTCTTTGGCGCGCAGCCCGAACCACCCGCGATTTTCTCGGAAGATGAAAGAAAATCCATCTTGCTTTGGCGAGTCTTCATCCTGGCGAGTGATGATTTCGTAACGCGGAGCCGGGTTACCTCCCTCGCGGTCAGGAGGTGGCTTCAGCGTCTGGTTAGAACGGACTTCGTTATTTCAAGGTCGGGGGGAGGAGAGTCTTTATGCTGAAAACTTTCGTATCGGTGGTAAGTGCGCTCGCGTTCGCGTCGGGATCCGCGGATGCGGCCTTGTTCAGTTTCGCGTCTGATCGAAACGCTGACGGTCCAACGTTCAGCGGGCTAGGCGTCAACGCCGTAACCGACGGTCGGCCCCAAGATACCGACGGGGTGGTCAATACGACGTTTCTTGTCGATCGCGATGAGGACGGCCCGAACCCTGCCCAATCAATCCCCGCGACGTTCGAGTACAACGCGGTTGTGACCAATTATCAAGTGGTGCCGTTCGGGGGCCAGTTTGTCCATCAGTTCACGCTCGATGGATCGTTCTCGGTCTTGGACGCCGGAACCGGCGCTCCTCTGCTCGTGGTGAACTTCGACAACGCGTTTCTTTCCAGTTGGTCGAACTCGCAGGTCGTGCTTGGCCGGAGCGCCCAGATGCAGAATAACGGCGACGCCGATCGTGGTCTGACCTTCAGCACCGCGGGCTCGCTTGCCGATATCGAAGTAAGCCAACTGTGCAGCTTCGGCTTCTCACTGTCCAACGTCCGTCTCCAGAACGGCAACCGTGTCCCGGTCGTAGCCGGCATTCTCGGAACCCCTTGGCAGGCCGAAGCCTCCTTCTCCGGTTCGGCGATCCCGGCGCCAGGAGCCTGTGCCCTCGCCGCCGTCAGTGCGTTGATCATCGGCCGCCGTCGCCGCGATTGAAGCCTTTCCGTTCATTCTGAGTACAGCACCCCGGGGGCCGTCGAATCTTCGACGGCCCCCGTTCTATTGACGCGGTGAGGGAATGTTCCGCGGCGATTGCAACCCCGTGGCTGCAAAGCCCGAGGGCTGGCTCCATCGGTGGTACACTGAAGGGTTCTCCCCTTCGGAACGCATCCCACTGTGAAAAAAGTCTCCGACCTTCACCGCCTGCTGAAGATCCTCACGCTGGTGCAGGGCGTGCTCCCAATGACCCCCAAGGAGTTGGAGCGGCAACTGAGCGTGGGCAGCCGAACCGTCTTCCGTGATCTGAAAAAACTCCGTGCAACCGGGATCGACATTGCCTTCGATCACTCGCGCAAGCGCTTCGTGGTTTCCGCCAACTCGCTCCTCCAGCCCCTGCAACTGACAGCGGAAGAAGCCCTTGCGCTCTCCGCCCTCTGCACGGATGTCGCCGGCTCCGAGCAGATCGCCTTCACGCGCCCCGCCTACCAAGCCCTGCAGAAGATTCGCGCCCAACTGCCCGACGACCTGCGGAAAGAAGTCGATGAGGCGGCGGCCCACGTCGTGATCCGCACGGAAAAGGCCGCGGCCGGTGACGGACACGCCGATGTCTACGACCGCATGCAACGCGCCATCGCCCTGCGCACTTGTGTGACCTGTGAGTACGAAACACCGGGAAAGTTGGGGGATGGTCCGTTCGGCTTCGAGCCTTACGCCCTCTTCTTCGCTGTGCGTGCCTGGTATGCGGTCGGGTTCCATCAACAGCGCAAGGCCGTCCGGATGATGAAACTCGGTCGCTTCAGCCGCGTGACGCCGACTGAAGCCGCGTACGAAATCCCCGAAAAATTCTCTCTCGACAAGTTCCTGGGCAACGCCTGGCGGATGATCCCCGGCACCCCCGATCAGGATGTTGAACTGGTGTTCTCGGCGCCGTTCGCAGAAACCATCGCCGAAACCAACTGGCATCGCACCCAGGAGGTCCAGGAAAACGCCGACGGCACGACCACATTCCGATGCACGGTCGCGGGCCTGGACGAAATCGTCTGGTGGGTGTTGGGAATGGGACCTTCCTGCCGGGTGATCAACCCTCCCGAACTGCGCTCTCGCGTGCGCGAATTGGCGCTCGGTGTTTCGGCGCTCTACGAAAGCGACACCGCCCGCGGCGCTGCTCCGAGAGCCAAAGCGGTCAAAACGAAACCGGCGCGCGGCCGCGCCTAGCCCGGGGGATGCGCGCTTCGATGGATCACCACCCAGTCCTGGTGCCGAGTTCCGTTCGTCTACCGCAGTCCGCTCATCATCCGGATCGTCTCCAGCGATTCCGGCTGTCCCGTCCGCGCACTCAGGAGGGCGGCCTGTCCGATCAGCAGGATGCTCTCCAGCGGCGGTGGCGGAGTCGACACGTCGTCAGCCGCGATCGCGGCCCCGATTTCGGCCGCGAGCGACCGGGCGAACGGTTCAGCCGCCGTCCTGCCGGCCCTCTGCACCGCGCCGTCACGGCCGTGCCAGGAGCACTCACCGTCAGTCAGGGTGATTTGCCCGGCGGCGCCCGCCAGATTTGCCGACACGCCCGAGACCGGCCAATGGTCTGCGCCGAACAGCGACGCCACGCGGCCATCGGCGAAGCGAGCCAATATCGAAACACACCCGCTGAGCCCGCTCAACGAATCGCCGGGTGCCGCGTGCAACGCCCGCCCCGCCCGAGGCTGCACAAACGCCGCATCGATCGATTCAGGCTCCCCCATCGTGAAGATCAGCAGGTCCGCCAGGCGGGCCAACACCCCGGAAAGCGTCCCCTCGCCTTCCGCCGCAGCGCACCACATCGAGGCGGCCCGAATCCCCTCCAAGGATTCCAGCCACTCGGTGCCCGCCCGCAGCCCCGCTGAATTCCGCGGCAAGCCCAGAACCCTCGGCAAGGCGGCCGCTGGAACCGTGCCCGATACTCCGGCGAGGTCGATCGTGCGCGCGGGGATCGGCTCGACCGTGAGAACCCGGACCCGCGGCGGCCCCACCGCGGCCGCCGCAACACGCTGCAGATCTTCCATCGCCGTGGTGCCGGTGCCAAACCCATCCGGCGAGAGAAGTACGATCGTGCTGTTGACAGGGGCGGCGAGTTCCGCCCGCAGATCGTCAAAGGGTTCCGCGCCAAGGCCGACCGCGACGTTCTGGCCTTTCAACGGGCAGCCGGCCCGGGTGCAGCGAAAGCGTCCGGTCGCAACGAGCCGGGCTGCGAACGCCGCCATCTCGGGCAGCAGCCACAGCGTGATGGTCGGGAGTGATTCGCCTTCCTGAATCGTCACGGCACCATGCTACTCCAAGCCGGGGCCCGACTCCGATCCGGTCTATTGTCATCCGCTGCGGCAGGACGGTCGCCGGGCACCCCCATTTGGGGGTGCCGGGAGGAAAGTCCGAGCACGGAAGGACACGGTGGTGGGTAATCCCCACCCGCTCGAACCATCGGTCGCGAGCGAGGGAAAGTGCCACAGAAAGTAAACCGCCGATGGCCCGCCGGAAGGTGGGATCAGGCAAGGGTGCAAGGGTGGGGTAAGAGCCTACCGCCCGGGTGGTGACACTCGGGGCACGGCAAACCCCGCCGCGTGCAAGGCCATGCAGCCCTCGGATCGGGGCCTTTGGGGTCACGGTCGCCGCTTGTCCGGCGGTTATCGAAGGGCGGGTAGGCTGCTGGAGGTTCGCGGCAACGCGGGCCCTAGAGAAATGGCCGTCACCGTCGGAAGGCGCGGTTCCTTGCAATGCCCCCGTCAAGAGGCAAAGGACCCGCGAACCGCCGAAGGAACAAAACTCGGCTTACGGCCGCATCGACCGTTGACGCGGGCTCCCTGAAAACGGGAGCCCGCGGCCTTTATTGGCCGCTCACTCTGGAAAGTTGGCGCGGCCGCGTCGCCCCGCACTCCTGTTGAACCGTTGCGAGTCGTCGCCGTGTACAGTGTCGGCCATGGCCGAGCGATCATTGCAATCCGACCCGTCGAGCACCGATTTTTCACCGGGCTCGCCGGTTTTGGCGGAAGACGCCGCGGCCGATCGGCCCAAGCCGGTCGGGCCAACGTTGTTTGAGATTTCGTGGGAAGTCTGCAACCAAGTGGGCGGGATTTATCAGGTGCTGCGGAGCAAGGCCCCGTTGATGACGCAGCGGTGGGGCGA
The DNA here is from genome assembly GCA_964549785.1 of uncultured Phycisphaeraceae bacterium. GTDB lineage: Bacteria > Planctomycetota > Phycisphaerae > Phycisphaerales > UBA1924 > JBEIUO01. The sequence goes on from CAZJXA010000001.1 coordinate 38,061, forward strand.
GCAGTATTACCTCGTGGGGCCGTGGGAGGAATCAAAGGCGGTTCTTGAGTACGAGGAGTCGCGGGCTACCGGGTGGATGACGCGGGCCTTGCAGCAACTGAAGGATGAAGGGCTGACCGTGCGGCACGGACGGTGGCTGGTGCCGGGGCGGCCAAAGGTCCTGCTGATCGAGCACTGGCGGGGGGCGGAGGCACTGGCCAAGGCGAAATACTCGGTGTGGAAAGACCACGACATAGAGACGCCGGGGCAGGATTGGCTGATCGACGGGGTGGTGAGTTTCGCGGATGCGGTCTTTCGATTGTTCAAGGCGATGTCCGAGCACCGGCCCCACTCGGCGGCCGCGGCCAAGCACGGATCGCCGTTTGTGGCGCACTTTCACGAATGGCTGGGCGGATTGGCGATTCCGATGTTGCGGAAAGCCGAGTTGCCGGTGGCGACCGTGTTCACGACCCACGCGACGCTGCTGGGTCGGTACATCGCGAGTTCGCGGGAGAACTTCTATGACCAGTTACCGTGGATCGATCAGGACGTCGAAGCCACCCGGTACAACGTGCGCCCCCAGCACAAGATCGAGCGGGCGTGCGCGCACGGGTGCCACGTCTTTACGACCGTGTCGTCGATCACGGCGGAGGAGTGCACGCAGTTGCTGGGGCGACCGGTCGACGTTGTGGTGCCCAACGGGCTGACGGTGGGCTTGTATAACGCGGGGCACGAGCAGCAGCGGCTTCACGGGGAATACAAGGAAGACATCCACCGCTTCACGATGGGGCACTTCTTTCCGAGTTACTCGTTCGACCTGGACCGCACGATCTACATGTTCACCAGCGGGCGGTACGAGCCGCGGAACAAGGGCTTCGATTTGTGCCTTGAGTCATTGGCGCGGCTGAACGCGATGTTGAAAGCCGCGCAACTTGGCAAGACGATCGTGTTTTTCCTCGTGACCAAGAAGGCGACCAAAAGCATCAACCCCCTGGCGATGGAGAAGCGCGGGGTTCTCAATGAACTCAATGACGTTTGCAAGAAGATCACGGAGGGAGTGGGCAAACGATTGTTCGAGCGGGCGGCGGCGGGCGGCAAACTTCGGATGGACGATCTGATCGATGAGTATTGGATGCTGCGGTACAAGCGGGCCCAGCACGCGCTCAAGCAGCACTGCCTGCCCATCGTGGTCACGCACATGTTGGAAGACGACATCAACGACCCCGTGCTCACCCAGATCCGGCAGTTGGGGCTCGTGAATCGCGAAGAGGACCCGGTGAAGGTGGTTTACGTGCCGGACTTCATCAACCCGACCAACCGCTTGTTCGGGATCGAGTACGACCAGTTTGTGCGCGGGTGCCACCTCGGCATTTTTCCGAGTCAGTATGAGCCTTGGGGGTACACCCCGCTCGAAGCCGCGGCGATGGGTGTGCCCGCGGTGACAAGCGATCTCGCCGGGTTCGGGCGCTATGTGCAGGAGAACTTTCAGAAATCGGAGGAGTGGGGGATGACTGTTCTGCAGCGGCGGGGACGGCCTTACAACGAGGCCGCGGCCGATCTTGCGCAGCGGATGTTCGATTTCTGCAAGATGGAGCGGCGCGAGCGGATTGCGCTGCGGAACGAGGTGGATAAGCGCTCGTGGGAGTTTGACTGGAGCAAGTTGGGAAGGGCATACCACACCGCCCACGATCTGGCCTTGGCACGCTTCAGCGCGGAGGCGACCGGCACGGTCGCGATGGTGTCGGCGGCGGTGCTGTCGCAGCGCCGCCCCCCAGAGCAGGTGACGCCCGGCTGATCGAAGATGGGGGGCGGACCGGATGCAGACCACCGGCAAAACCTACCCTCCGTGCCTTGTGACGCCTGCCCTGTTGCGCGTGCGCCGTTGCCTCGGACCCTGGCGACGAAACCCGGGAGAGTTTGTTTGACGCTGCCAGTCGTTGAGCTGTACACCGATGGTGCGTGTTCCGGCAACCCCGGGCCTGGCGGCTGGGCGTTCATCCTGCGGCACCGCCCCAGTGATTCGGAGCGCGAGAGTAGCGGAGGTGAGAAACTTACCACGAACAACCGCATGGAGTTGATGGCGGTGATCGAAGGGCTTGCCGCTCTCAAGAAGCCGACGAGTGTGGACCTCTACAGCGACTCCCAGTACGTTCTGAAGGGCTTGGAATCGTGGATGGCCGGATGGAAGAAGAACGGGTGGAAGACCAAGAGCAAAGAGCCGGTCAAGAACCGCGATTTGTGGGAGCGGCTGGATGAACTGAAGGGGACGCACCAAGTGCGGTTTCATTGGGTGCGGGGTCATAACGAACACCCCGAGAACGAGCGGTGCGACGAACTGGCGGTGGCGGCTCGGGACGAGGCTGGCAAATTATAGTCCTATAATCAAGTCCTTTTCTTCGCTCTAATCGCGAAGTTGCGGACAAATGCAACGTGCACTTTTCATTCGTCCGCTACCGCGCGTCGCTTGCTGTCCCAAGCACCAGTGCTCATCTTTTTCGGGCCCAGGCAAACAGCACGTGGGCCTTGGGATCACGATATTTGCGCGGAAGGGGCGGACACCTATCAGCCGCGCACCGGGTTGGAAATCGCTTCGTGGCGAAATCTTCAGCGGGCGGGGTGGTGATGTCGCGAACCGTCGAGGGAACTGGCCGTGACCCAATCCGTTCCCTTTGCCAAACGGACCCGGCCTTCCGCACGAAGTTTCAAAGCAGGGCGCCCGGGCGGTTGGGGCGGGCAGAACCCAATCAACGCAGACGCCCGATTCTCGGGTCCGCGCCCCGTTGCTCAAACGGAACGAGGTCGCGCGGTGTCACGCCGATATCCAGCAGGCAGAACTCGCGCCCGCATTCGGGGCACCGGACGAACCGATTGGCCGGGTCATTGCCAAGGCCGACGGTTCGGATCGGAAGCCCTGTCAGGCTCTGCCCGCACTTGGGGCAGTTGGAACGCCGGACTTCGCGGCGGATTCCCCACCAAAGGGCGGCGTCGCGCACCAACAGCCACGTCAGCCCGGACACGAGCACCCCGCTGACCACGTACACAATCAGGACGCCCTCGGTGGAAGTGGGAAGCGGGATAAATCTGCGGACGGGCAGCCATGTGTACCCCGCGGGCCAGCCGCTGAACCACATGATGGAGGCCAGAACCGTGAGGGTTCGCGGCAGCCTCCCGAGCCAGACCGGGCTGTTCGCCCACGCGTCGCGGACGTAGCGTTCGCACTCCGCGTCGGAAAGGTGGTCGAGTTCCGAGAACGCGCGATGGACCTTCCGAAATGGGATGAAGACGGCCACGGTGTATTAAAGGCGCGGACGGCGGAATCAACGTTTCAGTCGGAACTCCGCTTCGATTGCCGCGCCATCGTTGTCCCGCTTAAAACTACCCACCAGCAGCCTTCCGGATCGTTCCGCGACGCCGGACAGTGAGGAACGTCTGCCGGAGCCGTAATCGACGGTGGCGAGAGAACCTCAACAAGCCCGACTCAATACGTGTTTCACGAGCGGCGGGTTTCCGGAGCCCTGAAAAGCCCGGGTTCGATGGCCGCCTTCCGCCCTCGTTCCTCATTGATAAACAGCGACGCCACCAGCCCCGCGGCAAAGAAGGCCGTCAACACAACCAGGCTCCAGTCGATCCCGATGTGGTCCTTCACGAGCGCGAAGGGGACGGTCCCGACGGCCGCGAGTTTGAAGACCATGCCCCACAGCCCGAACAGTTCGCCGGACCTACTTGGCGGGGTAAGGAATCCGACGAAGGCGCGGTTCGCGGAGCCCAGCGACCCGAGGCCGACCCCGATGAAGTTCCCGAAGAGCCAGAGCGGCCAACGCGGGAAGGTGGCGGGGTCGGGGGCCCGCACGAAGGCAAAGGCGTAGGCGGCGAAGCCAGCGGTGACGAGGGTCCAGAACCCGAGCAAGATGACCGTCGTTCGTTTGTGCCCGATCCGGTCCTGGAAGAGTGTTGGAATCAGTGTGCCGACGACTCCTGAAACCGTGACCACAGCGACAAACCCGACGAGTTCGACGGCCTCGAAGCCAAAGTCGCCTGCGATGATCGATGCGAAGGCGACGATGACGCTCATGCCGGTGCCGTAAAAGAGCGAGGCCACCAGCAGAACGGCGAGGTCGCGGAATTCGCCGATGGAGCGCACCGTGGCGGCGAGCCGATGCAAGGCTTCGCCGATGGCGACCCCGGTAGCACCCGACGGCGCTGCGCGTTCGCGCAGCATGATTGCGGTAGGGATCATGAACGCCATGAACCACACCCCGGCGAAGATGAAGAACGGCCGCCAATCGACCTCGGCCTTCCAATTGAACGCGAACATGCCGGCGACGGTAAGGATCAACAGCAGCAACGCAGCGCTGTAGGCGCACGCCCACGAAAAGCCCGAGATGCGTCCGAAATCATGCTTGCCGGCGAGTTCGGGCAGGAACGAGGCGAGAAAATTCTCGCCGAGGTTGAAGAGAATGTTGGCGGGGATGTAGACCGCCGCGATCAACACTGCATCGCCCGGCGGAATCACCCCGAGGAGGCAGGTGAGCAGCGCGCAGCCGACCCCGCTCCCGATCAGCCAGCGTTTCTTGGTCGCCCGCGCATCAGCCACCGCACCCGCAATCGGCGAGATGAAAACCACCGCGAGCATGCTCCCCGCGAAGACCAGAGACCACTGAGTGTTGGCGGTTTTGGAACTTCCGAGAGTGACCGTGGTGAAGTACTTTGAAAAAAGGAGCGTGTTGATCAGCAGCGTGAACGATTGGTTCGCAACGTCGAACGAGATCCACGACCACACCTGTCGCTGGTTCGGAAGGCCGCGGAGGGGATACAGGTTCGGCGTGGGCATGTTCATAACGGAGGCGGCGGCTCTGCCCCGAGGTGGCGTGCGAAAAATTCGGTCTGAATGTTCTTGGCGTCGTTTGAGACGTTCCCGAAGCCGTTGTGCTCGAACGGGGCGCCCGTGCGGGGCCACGAGACAAGTTGGATCATTGCGGGGTCGGCGTCGGCGGATTCATAATGAACGCGAAGGCGCGCGGCAAACTCGCGGGCCGTGCTGAAGGGCACCAGTTCGTCGCTTTCACTGTGAAGCATCAGAAGCGGGACCGGGCTAAACCCCGCGAGGTGGGCCGAGGCGTCGACGCTGCGGACGCGATCCCGGTCATCTGAACGGATTCGCGGCGGGGAACCGTCGGCGGGGAAGTACAACCCCTCCAGCCACCCTGTGGTCCCCTCTACCGCAGCGCACGCGAAGGGATGAGGCTCGCAGAGCCGGCGCAACGCGGCCATGCCGCCCGCGGACATCCCTCCAATCCCAAGCCGAGTGAGATCGAACACCCCGTCCCAGAAAGGCGAACCGAGATTCCCGACCACGCCGTCGATTTCGCCGACCATCCGCGCCAGAACCCCCGGTGTGCCGCCAGCCTGCTGACCGGAAGGATCGCCGCGTTCGCCATGATCTGGCAAGTCGATCGAGCAGGCGGCGACGCCGGCCCGTATCCATCGCAGGAACCGGCCGGGGTCGATTTCCTTGTGGGCTGTCCTTCCGTGCATCCACAGAACCGTCGGACACGAGGTTCTCCAGTCCGGGTGGGCCAGGAGAACCGGGATATCCCCGAATCGCGTAGCCCGGGAGCGTTCGGCCAGAGATCTCGGAAAGTTGGCAAACCGCTCGATCATCGCGCGGCCGCACCGGGGAGCGCCGAGCGGCACGGAGCGATGTTCACAGCATCACCCGCTGCCCCGGGGCGATGCTCGTCGGCAGCGTCTGGCCCGCCAGATCCTCCGCTCCCGCCGCGGTCAGCGGTGAGATTTCGATCACCGCATTCACCGCTCCGTCACCCTTGCGTTCCACCGCGACGCCCCGTTGAGCCAGCCAGCGGGCCGCCCGCTCGGTTTGGAGTGTGTGGCAGGTCGCCGCGCTGTCCGTGCCGGTCGCGTTCTTGATGGGCGCGAATTCCTCCACGCGGTCGGTTTCCATCACGATCGAACCGCCGCACATCGCGAGTGCATCAAAGATGAATCGCTCAAGTTTCACCCCGTTGTTCGTGGCGGGAGCGATCGTCTCTCCCGACGTCACATCGACGAACGGAATCTTCTTCTCGGCCCGGTGATAGGGGAGCGCGGAACCCGAATCGGTCGCCAACTTCTCAATAAAAGCGGTGGAAATCATGTGGATCGCGATCGATCCCGCGATGAACCGCAGCGATCCATCCGGCAGACGTTCATGCTGCAACGCCCGCGGCAGGTCGGAATATTCAATGACCTCGGTCTTCCCATTGCTCATGCAGAAGACGCCCACCTTTTCATCCGGGTCGGCCTTCGGGATCATCTTGCTCGACATCTCGCCCGACGAATCCGGTGCCGAGGTGTGCAGACCGATGAACACCGGATCCACGATGCGAACGTGCGGGTTATCGACTTGGAAGTAACTGATGTGCTCGACGCCCCGCCTCTGCAAGTCGGCGAGTGCGTGCTTCGCGATGGCACCCACCGCCCCCCCATGGCCGTCGGGGTTGGTGGCCACCTCGCCCTTCTCGGAAAGCAGGATTTTGCCGGTCGCGGAGTCGAACGAAGGCAATATCCCTTGCGAAAAGAACATGATGTCACTCTTGGGAAGTCCGAAGTGAGCATGGGCCTCAAAGAACTCCACCGTTGCGGCATGATTGAGCGGGCTGGTCATCACGTACCACGGGATCGCCGCCCCGTACACGCTCCGGGCACGCCGAATCTGCTCCGCGAAGATCTGGAAGAGACTTTTTCCACTGATCGCCCCCGCCGGGTAACAGCCCTTCGGACCCTCGAATCCCAGCCGGCTTCCCTGCCCGCCGGCGACCACGAACGCGGCCACCTTGCCCGCACGAATCAGCCCTTCGCCAACCCTCCGAAAATGGTCGCGGTCCCACGACCGCTCGGCCGAAGCCGCGTCCCACGGGTAATACCGCGCGGGTTCGAGGTTCGGCGGCAAGGCGAAGCCGGGCTTGGATTTGACATAGTCGCGGACCAGCCCGGGCACGGAAGCGAGATCCAAGTCGGCGACTTGGTCCAACAGGCGCGTTCGGGAATGCTCATCCAACGACCTTGCGAACGTGAGGAGGTGGCCCTGCCCAACTTCGTCCAGCCGCTTCGTGACGTCCGCCAAAATGGTCATCCGTGATTTCTCCCAAGGTACGGCGCGGTCAAGCCGAACGCTGTCTACGTAGGCCGCTTTCCGCCGCCCCGCCGCCTCGCGTGCCCGACGCCCGATCCCGATTGCCCTCCGCAGATGGTAGCAATTCTCCGCTTCGCTACAGTCGTCCTCGATCTATGAAACGCTTCCCACCGCGCCGCACGCTCATCGCACCGTCCATTCTCTCGGCCGATTTCGGCCGGATGGCCGACGACTGCACGCACGTCTTGGCCGCCGGAGCCGACCTTCTTCATATCGACGTCATGGACGGCCATTTCGCCCCCAACCTCACCATGGGACCGGACATGTGCAAGGCCCTGCGACGGCATCTGCCGGCGACCTACCTCGACGTTCACCTCATGGTGGAGCACCCTGAACGATTTGTCCGGCCGTTCGCCTCCGCGGGGGCGAATCTGTTCACCTTCCACGTCGAGGCCGCCTCGCTCGACGATGCCTTCCGATTGATCGACGCTGTCCACGCCGCCGGAATGGACGCTGGCGTGGCACTCAACCCCGCGACGCCGGTGAGCACCCTTGATCCGTTCATCGCGCGGGCCGATCTGTTCCTGGTGATGTCCGTCAATCCCGGGTATTCCGGGCAGGCGTTCATCCCCGAATCGATTAATAAGACCCGTCAACTGCGGGCGGTTTGCCCGAACATCCGAATCCAGATGGACGGCGGGCTCGGCCCATATAATGCCGCCACCGCTCGGGATGCCGGATGCGACGTGCTGGTTGCCGGTTCCGCGCTGTTCCGGCTTCCCCCGGAAAATCGCGCAGTCTGCATTCGGGAACTCCGAGGGGAAGACTCAAGCGTGTAATTATAGGAACCTGTTAGGAATCTCAACCGACAGGTTGTTGACCTCACCTTTGTGCTACGATTTGTTCGCGGCACTTGGGCCATCTCGCCGGGTCACCCACCACCAGAATGAAGAAATCGCGCTTCGTCTCCGTCCTCTTGGTGAACGCCGGTCCCACGCTGTGGGATTTGCAGGGGCGATTCGGCGGCAGCGCTGACGTCCCGCTTTCGGACGAAGCCGTCGCTCGGATAACGGCGCTCGCCGCGACGTATCGAGGCAAGATCGCTTCGCTGTGCTGTGGCCCAGAAACGGCCTGTCGCGAAGCCTCACTACTGATGTCTCCGTCGCGGCCCAAGCCGCGTGAGTTGAACGACTTGCGCGAGCCCGAAATCGGCCTTTGGCAAGGAATGTTGGACACCGAACTCGAACGCCGATATCCCTCTTGCTTCGACTCCTGGCGGACGGACCCGGCAAGCGTCAGCATCCCGTCGGGTGAGGAATGGATGAAAGCGTCGCGCCGCCTCGTCGAGTCGTTGTTGAAAGAAGGCGATCGACTGGCCGATGGCGAGGCACGCCATCTGGCGGTGGTCGTCCGGCCGCTGGCGTGGGCGGAACTCATCCGGGTCGCAACCCGGCGGGCAACGTCCGATATCGGCGGAATTCTGTCGGGGTCGAGCGACCTCAGCCCCCTTCTGCTCGATGCTCATCGGCTCCGCGATTCCCTTGCCGAGGCGGCGGCCGACCCGGCGCCACGCGTGCGGCGCCCCCTTCAACGCCTCTTGGGTACCTAGATTTTGGATCACTCGGAGATGGGCAGGACGCCTTGATCCGCTTCTTTCAGACAGGAAACGCAACCATGGCCAAATCGGCCGTCCCCTCCTCACCCGCCACCCCTGCCGCACGGACGTGGACGGAAGTTCGGCCGCAACGAGTCGCGGCCATCCCGGAAGGCCTCTGGCTTCGCTGCCCGTCGTGCGGCAAGATGGTGTACCGACGGCACTTGGAGGGGAATCAGCACGTCTGCCCGGAGTGCGACTTTCACCACCGAATCTCCGCCACCGAGCGGGTCAGCCAGCTCTCCGACCCGGGCTCGTTTGTGCCTCTGTTCGCGAACCTTCGGCCCACCGATCCGTTGCAGTTTCGCGATCTCAAGGCTTACTCCGACCGGCTTTTGAGTGAGCAGATCAAGACCGGCACGGTGGATGCGATCAAGGCCGGTCGCCTGTTCATCAAGGGTCGAGAAGCCCTCATCTGCTGCCTTGATCTGACCTTCATGATGGGATCGATGGGCAGCGTTGTCGGTGAAACCATCACCCGCACCATTGAGGAAGCGACGCGGGCCGGACTGCCCTTGGTGATCGTCAGTTGTTCCGGCGGTGCTCGGATGCAGGAGAGCGGCCTTTCCCTGATGCAGATGGCGAAGACCAGCGCGGCACTGGCCCGCTTCGACGATCGCGGCGGGCTCTTTATCTCGGTGCTCACCGATCCCACAACCGGCGGCGTAACCGCCTCGTTCGCGATGCTGGGGGACGTGATCTTCGCCGAACCCAACGCCCTGATCGGCTTTGCCGGACCACGCGTGATCCAGCAAACCATCCGCCAGGAACTCCCCGAGGGCTTCCAGCGGTCGGAATTCCTGCTGAAATCCGGGCTCGTCGATCGCGTGGTTTCACGCAAAGACCTCCGCACCGAGATCGCCCGCACTATCGACTACGCTGGCAAATGACCGGCCCCGCCGCACGGCTCGAATCCGGTGCTCCCGCCGGGTCTTGGCGGGCCGGGGTGGTGCCCGCCGTCTGGCTGTTCGGACACTCCGCGCTGATGACCGCGGCGTCGCCGATTGCAACGACGGTGGGGCTGTGGCCATTCGCCGTGGTCGCGATGATCCCGTGTCTGGTGGCCGCCCGGAAACTTGCGAATTCATCGTTCAGGGCCGTGCTTGTCGCAGCCTTGGGGTTCGTGCCGTGGTGGCTCGTCACTCACGCGTGGCTTCTCAACGTTACTATCGCGGGGGTCGTTTTCCTTCCGTTCATTCTGGCCGCCTTCGACGCCGTAGCCGTGTACGCGACGGCTCGGCTCACACGCAGCTATCCCGCGCTCGGGTTGGTCGCCTTCCCGATTCTTTGGACCGGCCTCAATTTCTTCCGCGGCGAAATCGCGATGCACGGGTACGCGTGGGGATGGGTTTCGCACCCCTTGATCGACGCCCCGTGGCTGGCCGCCCCGGCGTGCCTCGTCGGAACCTACGGGATCACATTCCTTCTGGCGTCCTTGGCGAGCGCGATCGTCCACGCCGCGAATACGACCGGCCCCAAGCGGCTGGCCGCTCCGTTGGCCGTTGGCTTGGCGTGGGCGGTCTTGTCGTGGATCGGGCTTGAGCAATCGCGCAGTGCAGTGGGGACCGATCCGGTGCAGATCGCCATCGTCCAGACGAACGTGCCGATGGACAACAAGCTGGATTGGACCGTCGACCAGGAAAACCGCGACTTCGAGCGATTCCGCGACCTGACGATGCGGGCCGTGGCGGATACTCCTGATACGCTCCGGCGTCCCGATCTCATCGTATGGCCCGAAACCATGGCCCCGGGCATGACGCTGGCTCCGCAGGGGCTGAAGGCCCTGAACGACAACAACATCTTTGTCCGCCGGGCCGACGGCAGCCGGCAGTGGGCGACGTATTTCGCCGATTCCCTGCTCGACATGAGCCAGGCCGTGGCCACGCCTCTCATTGTGGGCGCCTCGTACATCGACAACCTGGTCATCACCACCGACGCCGACGACAAGGTCAGGATGGAAAGCGACGCCCGCTACAACGCGGCGTTTGTTCTCCGCGACGGCAAGATCGAGCGGCAGTGGTATTTCAAGCAACACCTCACCCCCTTTGGCGAGGTGATGCCCTACATCTCCAATTGGCCGTGGCTCGAACGGCAACTGCTGTCGATCGGCGCGAAAGGCATGTCGTTCGACCTGGCCAGTGGCACGGAACCGACAATTCTCACCGTCCCGACCCGAGATGGTCGCACGCTCCGCTGCGTGGCTCCCATCTGCTTTGAGTCCACCAACTCGCGATTGCTCCGTCGATTGGTCTATGCGGACGGTGCCCGCCGTGCCGACGTCATTGTCAACCTTACGAACGACGGCTGGTTCACCTTTTCCGACCTCACCCGCCGCCAGCATCTGCAGGCCGCCCGCTGGAGAAGCTTGGAAACGCTGACGCCGACCGTCCGGGCCGCGAACACAGGCGTTTCCGCCTTCATCGGGTTCGATGGCTCGCTGCTGGCTTCGGGCATCGACGGTCATCCGGACGCGGTCGATATCGATGGGCTTCTGACAGGCTCCCTGACGTTTACAGATCGCGTCCCGCCGTTCGCCTTGACGGGGAACACGCTGGGCTTTTCGTGCTGTCTGCTGTCGGGCGTGTCGCTCGTGGGGATCGGATGGCGTGCCTTTCGCCGTCGCAAACGCGGTCGCCACCCCGATCCCGGCGATGCGAGTCCGCAGCCCAAGAATCCCGGTTCCAACAGTCGATCTCACGTCCCAGGGCCGCCCGAACCGACTTGAATCAACACCCGTACGACCGCTCACCCGCTTGGGAACCATTCATGTCATTGACCCGCTGCCGAACGCTGATCCTCGTTGCCCCGCTCATCGCCAACCTGACGGGCTGCGAGTCGTCCGGCGGTCCGGGCGAGAAGGGAAGCACGCCGTCGGTCGCCGCGCGTGCCACGGCGATCTCAAACCCCGGTTCTCCATCCGCGGTTCCCACCGCCTCGCCCTCGGCCCCGGGCGCGAAATCCGTCTCGCAGTCCCAACTCCGCGAGCGGGCCATCGACCAGATTCAACAATCCTCCCGGAGCAACGACCCCGCCGTCCGGGCCAACGCCGTCGAAGCCGCCGGACGCGTGAAAGGGCGTCTCAAGTCGGTGGTCACCAAGGGGCTCAGCGACCCGAACCTGGGCGTCCGGGCGGTCGCCGCCACCACCATCGGCCGCGCAGGGCTGAAGGACTTGGCCGAGAGCACGCGCCCGCTCCTCACGGATGAATCACCGCTGGTTCGCACTAGCGCGGTGTTTGCGCTCACGAAGGCCCGGGCGGCCGTCGATCCTTCACCACTGGCCGATCTCTTGCTCACGGGAGCCACCACGCGGGGCCGCGCCCACGCCGCGTTCCTCCTCGGCGAAATCGGGAACACCACGGCACTCCCGCTGCTACGCCAAGCCATGAATCAGCCGGTTCCTGGGTCGGGGATCGACGAACTCAAACTCTTCCAACTGCAACTGTCCGAGGCCATGGTCAAACTCGGCGACGGCGATATGCGACAATCGCTTCGGGCCGCCCTCTATCCCTCCCGTCCCGAGGAACTGGAAGCTGCGGCTCTTGCCGCCCAGATCTTGGGCGAAGTTGGGGACCGCGCCGCCGCCGACCAGCTGGTCTATCTGACAGAATACCGGGATCCATCGGGAAACTTCTATCCGGCCGAAGTCCGCCTCGCCGCGGCCGCCAGCCTCGCCAAACTCGGTGTTCGCGGCGGTTCGTTCATCCCCGACACCTATGTCAACAACGTCAACCCGGCCGTGCGGGGTCAGGTGGCCTTCACTTACGGCAACATCGGCGGCCCAGCGGCTTTTTCTCGGTTGGAAGCGCTCCTGAATGACCCCGTTGAGTCAGTGCGTTTGACTGCCGCATTCGCGGTGATTCGGGCTGGCGATCAGTAAGGCTGGAACCCGTGGCGGGCGCTCAAGGCTCAAAGAAGCCGGGTCACGGCTAACGGACGCCTTGTCCACAGTTCCCGCCTGGGTCGCCAGCAAACCGTCGCGAATCCCGCTATCCTGTGCCCCTGTCCCGACCTTTGGATTGACGGACCGGATGTCCGCAATCTCGGATACAGTGTTGAGAGTCGTCGAAACCGACGCCAGCCGCTTGCGAATGGAACGCCACCACCGGTGTTTCCACTCCCGGTTTGCCCCGGCGAGCGATGTTTGAGGAGCCCATTGTGCACGTTCTGACCAAAGTCTTCCTGGTGTTCGCAGCCGTCCTCAGCATCGGCCTTTCGGCCCTGACCATCGCGTACGCGGTCAATACCGACCGCATCGCGGCGGATTACAATTCGGCCCTCGCTTCCAAGGCGGTTGCCGAGGCCCAGGTCGCCACGAACCTCGCGGCCTCGGGCGAGCGTGAGCGGGCCAACGCCGCACAACTCGAACAATTGAACCGCGATATCGCCTCGCGCGATTCCCAGGTGCGGCAACTGGATGCCGAGCGGGCCTCGCTGCTCACCGAAAAGAACAAGGCCGAGGCGGCTCGCCAGAGCGTGGAATCCAAGATCGCCGAACTGGGCGAAACCACCAAGACCCAAGCCTCCCTGATCGAGAGTTACACCAACGAGGTCCGCACCCTCCGCACCAATGAACTCAGGTATCGGCAGCAGTCGCTGGACATGGAAGACCGCATGAGCGATCTCGAGAGCCAGCGCGAGGTGCTCGACCAGAACTACCGCGCGGTTCAGGAAGAACTCGCCGAGGCCCGCCGCACCACCGACGGCGTCCGCACCGGCACCACCGCCTCTGCCGACCAGCCGTTCACCTACGCCGGCGCGACCATCACGGGAAGCGTCGAGGAAGTGGCGGCCGATGGCGCCAGCGGCGGGACACTCGTTAAAATTAATGTGGGCAGCAACGACCGGGTCACGAAGAACATGCGGTTCCATGTGATTCGCGATAACACGTTTGTCGGCAATCTCGTCGTCGTCCAGTCCGATCTCAAGTGGTCGGTGGCCCGCTTCGACGACCTGGGCCGCGGCAGCGCCGCCCGCACCGGCGACCGCGTCCTCTCGCGTCTTGAGTAACACGTTCCAGCGGCAACTGAACCGCCGCTTTTTCGGAGTCCTCGCATGAGTCAGTTCGGAATGCAAATGCCTGGCGCTCGCCTGCGGCGCGCGGCGAACCCCGATGTCTACACCGGCCTGATGGTGCTCGCGACCGCGTTTCTGCTGGCCGCGTGTATCGTGATGTTCGGCGCGGCCTCCAAGGTCGGCAAGGGCGGCAGCGCCTTCACTCTCCAAGAAGCGGCCAAAATCGAGATCGCCGGCGCCACGAAATGATCGCGTTCGGGCGGGTCGTGGTCGCGGTGCTGATGCTCACCTCGGTGTTCGGCTGCGACCGTGACAAACCGCCTTTGCTGATCGTTGCGAACGCGCCGGCTGGTGACACTTCGATTCTCCACATGAAGGCCGTCGCGAAAGTCGGTGAACGGGTGACCGTGCGCGGCCGAATCGGTGGTCAGGCCCGCGCCTTCATCGAAGAAGACCGCGAGTTCCGGATGATGGATCTTTCGGTGCCGTACTGCGGCGCGGGCGACCCGGAGGCGGCCTGCCCCCAGCCGTGGGACTACTGCTGCGAGAAAAAGGAATTGAAGGCTGCCGCGGGGTTCCGGGCTCGCATTGCCCCTCCGCAGTGGCGGCGGGAGCACTTCGGACCGCTGAAGCCGTTGATGGAAGTCGTGGTGACCGGAACGGTGTCGTCTATCGGGCCCGAGTGGATCGTCGAGGTCGATTCGGTTCACATCGCGGCCGACCCGGGCGGCTGATGGGCTCGCTGCGACTGGGCTGAAGTGTCGCCCTCAAAGGGACCGGTCTTGTGTTCCTCAGCGAACCGCGCCGTCAAACAGCGTTCCGACGTTCTTCCAGTTGATGACATTCACGAAGGCCGAGACGTAGTCGGGCCGCTTGTTCTGATACTTCAGGTAGTACGCGTGCTCCCACACGTCGATACCAAGGATCGGACTGACCGCGGTCGGGAGCATGTCCTGCTGCTTTTCCTGCTGCACGACGATGAGCCGCTTCGAGAGCCGGTCGACACCGAGCCACGCCCATCCTCCGCCCTCCACCTGCTGGGCGGCGGCCTTGAACTGCGCCAGAAATTTCTCGAACGATCCGAAGTCGCGGTCCACGGCCTTGGCTAAGTCCCCGGACGGAGTTCCGCCCCCGCCTTTTCCCGCCGGCGCCATCAACTGCCAGAATAAGCAGTGATTGACGTGTCCGGACAGATGAAAACTGAGTTCGCGGCTCCAGTGTTTCACGAGGCTCACGTCGCCCCCGCCCTCGCGGATATTGCGGAGTTCCGCCGCCGCCTTATTCGCGCCATCGACGTAAGAGTTGTGGTGCTTGGCGCGATGGATATCCATCGTTTGGGCGTCGATATGCGGTTCCAGCGCCGCTTTGTCGTACGGAAGGGCGGGCAGTTTGTAGACCGAGTTGTCCGCATCCCAGCCGCCGAGGTCCAATGGCTTCGCCGGGTTGACGATCACGGCTGGCTTGAACGGATCGCCCGGTTGCCCGAAGGCGGATGCCCCCGCTCCCGCGACGAGCAAAGCGGCGGGTGCGGCGGCGATAACTTGACGACGATTCATTCGCGGACCTCCTGATGACATGTTGAACACCTTGTGACCACACCACACTCGTGCGACGTTATGGAGCCGGGGGCAGTTCGCGGATGAAAATATTCGCAAATTGCACGGGGTCCCCGTGATTCTGTAGCGCGAGCGGCCCTTCCGCCGCCACGCCCGGCAACTCCGCGTCCTCTATCACGGTCACACCGTTCAGCACCACCGTCAGCCGCTCGCCCCGCATCGTGATGTGGAAGCGATTCCACTCCCCGAGCGGCCGGTCCGCGGCCGAGGAAGGCGTTACACCGGCCCGCACGGCCGCAGTCAGGCCGGGATCGGTGCGATACCCGTACACCTCGCCCGACCCGATGGGCCAGCACCAGATGTTGACCTGGCTCTTGCTGCTGCCGCGGAGATAGATGCCGCTATCGCCCGCATCCGGCACCGAAACCATCGTCGGCGTGCCGTCGGGGTTGATGGCGTCGTCGCCGCTCGCGAGAATGACCGGACGATCCTTCGGCGTTGGCTTCGCGGTAAAACGCCAGTCGGCGATCAACTCAAAGTCACGGTACGACCGGTCGGTCCACAAGTCTCCGCCCTTGCCATCGAAGGAGAGGGTCCAATCGTCCGGCAACCAGTGTCCGACGACGTCCTCGGTCACCTTCCAGCCGGTCAGATCGACGCCGTTGTACAGCGGAGCAAAGCCGTTGGCGGTTGACGGATTGTTTGCGGTCGTCGCGCTCGTAATCGTGCCGGAATCGGGCAGCGGCTTGATTCTCAGGTTCCGAAAGTGGACCTCCGAGCCTTCAGACTCCAAACAGATAAAGCCTTTCCGGGGCGAGCATGCCGAACCCCGCGTCACCACCTTCCCGTTGACGGCCAGCGTCACCGCCCCGTCCACACACTCGACGCGGTAGTGATTCCATTCCGGCGAGGGGTTCATGCGTTTTTCGGTCGGGAACGCCCGTTCGCCGCCGCGACCGTTCGCCGGTTTCATGGTGGCCCCGTGGATGGGGAAAATATCGCCGTCGGAGGTGTACCCCTCGCCTTCGTTGCCGTCCATCACCTGCACTTCGACCGAGCGCGTGAAGGGCTGACCCACGGCCGTCAATGGATCGCTCCACACAAAGAGCCCGGCGTTGCCGCCGGCTTTCAGGTGCCGGAATTCCAGTTCGAGGACGAAGTTCTCGTGCATCTCGGGGCTGCGGAGCACCCCGGTTGGAAACCCCGAGCACACGATCATCCCGTCACGGGCCGTCCAGGTCGAGGCGGCGCCGTTGACGTTCGTCCATCCGCTCAGGGTGGTGCCGTCGAACATCGGTATGAACGCCGGATCGGTCGTGAGGTATCGCGTATGCCCGGCGTCCATCGTTGGCGGCAGCGGGCTCTCCCAATCGTCGGTGCGGAACGGCAGAGCCGGCAACCCGGCGGCGTTGGCAAGCGACGCCACGGGCGACGCCGACCATGAGTACCGAACGGCCACGGGGTTCGGAACCCGCGCGCTCGAAACAATCACGCTCTCGCCGTCGATCGTTGCGTTGGCTTCATAGAACTGTTTGTCGCTCCCCGCGACCAGAAAGCCCGCGAGCGCTTGCCCCGGCGGGGAATTTCCGCCTCGAAGCCCGCCCGCAGCGAACGCGAACCGGCATCGGATGAGCGCCCCCTCGACGGTGTGCCCGTGGTACACCGGCCCCGAAAACGCGATCTCGTCCCCGCCGCGATTCTCCACGCCGTACGTCCGCGATAACGCCCACGCCGCCAGCCGCCTACCGACCTCCTGCTTGTTGTCCGGATGAATGTCCTTGGCGTTTCCAAGGTCCAGCGTTCCGACCATCCCGGTGTGCGGCACGGCCAACGTGAACATCTGGGCCTCGCGTAACCGCGCGGCCGCATCTCCATCCTTGTACGAGAAGGGGGCGATCTGGACGTAATAGAACGGCATCGCGGGATTCCGGAAGTGCCCGCGCCAGTCGGCGATCAGCGCCGGAAAAAGTTTCGAGTATTGCGCCGCTCGCCCGACGTTGGACTCGCCCTGATACCAGATCGTGCCGCGGAACGTGAACGGAGCCAGCGGGGCCACCATCCCGTTGAAAAGCACGCTCGGCAGGCCGGGCCGCATCACCGATTCCGAATGCGGCGGGATTTCGGACACTTCCGGCCCAGGGCGGCGCTGCCACTTTCCCGCCAACGGCACGGCCGTCCCATCGGCCAGCGTCAACTTCATTTGCTCGGCGGTTCCGCCAAACCCCCCCGGCCCCGCCGTGTCCAGCACCCGCACCGCGATCATGTTCTCGCCAGCTTTCAAGACCCCCGCCGGAACTGCGTATTTCCGTGGGGTGTTCCACTGACCGTCGTCGCGGTGCCCGCCGACCAACGTCCCGTTGATGAACGTTTCGTCGCGATCATCGATCGGGCCCAATTCGAGGGAGGCCCGTTCGAGCGATCCCGGTTCGAGCGAGGCCGGTGTGCCGGATGCGCCTCCGGCTTGGGCGTCGCCTGAAACCGTAAACCCACGACGAAAATAGACCACGCCGTCAAACTTCTCCAACCCCGGGCCGCCGAACCCGCCCGGGAGCGTGCACGGCTCCCACCCGCCGGCGCCCGGGCCGGACTCTTCGCCCAACCGCCACCCCTCGCCGATCGGTTTTTCGCCCAGGCGGTCAAGCCCCGACCACCACCGCAGCGAGACGTCTTTCGAAAGGCGCCCCCGCGTGTTCGGATCGTTCATCGCCGCCAGCATCCCGACTGAATCCGCAAACTCCGGGAATGCCGCAAGGCAGCTGCGCGACACCCAACTCTCGGCCGGCGTCCCGCCCCAGGTCGCATCGATGATCCCGATCGGGACGTCGCTCCCCGCAACGCCCAAGTGTTCTCGCAGTGCCCGCGCAAAGAAGTAACCAACCGCCGTGACACCCGCCGCGGTATCCGGGCGGACCACTTTCCAAGAACCCCGGCAATCGGTCCGTTCTGTCGGTGCCATCGCGTTCTCAACCGTGAACACCCGGATTCCCGGGTGGTCGGCGCGGGTTATCTCATCGGCCGCGGACGGCACGCCTTCCCGCCCCTGGCCGATCGCGCCGAGCGGCCACTCCATGTTTGATTGCCCGGAGGCGAGCCATACCTCCCCGATCATCAGGTCTTTCAACGTCACCGTGTTCCCGCCGCTCACCGTGAGTGTGTACGGACCCCCGGCTCCGGGCGTTGTCACCGTCGACTCAAACCGTCCGCGCTCATCGGCCTTGAGCGCGACACTCGGCCCCGGCCACGAAGGGTCGATCGTGACACTCTCGCCCGCATCCGCCCAGCCCCAGACCACGACCTCGCTCGATCGCTGCAAGACCATCGAATCCGCGAAGATCCGCGGCAGCGACACATCCGCTCGGGAAACCGCGCAACACGCCGACGCAACAAGCCACCCCGCCACTATGGCCGCTCTTAATCGCATACTCGTATTTCCTTGCCCGATGCCGGCCCCTCGTGCCCAGTGCCTTCATTCCACTTCAAACAGAAACTCGATCTCCACCGGCGCCCCCAGCGGCAGGCAGTTCGTGCCCACCGCTGCCCGCGCATGCTGGCCACGCTCGCCGAAAATGTTCACGAGCAGCTCGCTCGCCGCGTTCGCCACTTTCGGCTGGTCATAGAACCCCGCATCGCTCGCCACGAACACGCCCAGCCGGATCGCCTGCCGGACCTTCGAAAGCGTTCCGACCGCCGCCTTGACGTTCGCAAGCCCGTTCAGCACGCATTGCCGGGCGCACTCGTGCGACTCCTCCATCGTGACCTGCGAAGGCACCGAGCCTTTCGCGATCAGGGCCCCCGCCCGCATCGGGATCTGCGCCGCGATAAATAACAGGTTCCCGCTCCGCCGGAACGGGATGTAGGCCGCCACCGGTTTCGCCGATTCCGGCAACACGAACCCCAATTCCAGCAACTTTGCTTCCGGGTCAAACGCTTCCGTCGTGGTCGTCATAGCGCAAGCGTACCACGCCGCGAGCCCTCCCGGGATTTGCGGTGATTCGCCGTCGCCGCCAAGACCACTACCATCACCCATGCCCGGCACGGAAGCCCCTTCCCACCCACGAATCCAGCGCCTCAGCCCCTTGGTCGCCAGTCAGATCGCGGCGGGGGAGGTGGTCGAGCGGCCCGCCTCGATCGTCAAGGAATTGGTCGAAAACTCGATCGATGCCGGTGCCACCCGCATCATCGCGGAGCTCGAACACGGCGGCATCGAACTCGTCCGCATCATCGACGACGGTCACGGCATCGCCGAATCCGATCTGGCTATGGCCGTCGCGGCCCACGCCACCAGCAAAATCCGCACCACCGCCGATCTCGACTCCATCGCCACCCTCGGGTTTCGCGGCGAAGCCCTCGCCTCCATCGCCTCAGTCTCACGCCTCTCCATCCGCTCCCGCACCGCCGGCAGCGACGGAGCCTTCGTCCTCGAACTGGAAGGGCTTGATGGCACCGCTGTCCGGCCCGCTTCCGGCCCCATCGGCACCATCGTCTCGGCACGGAATCTCTTCTTTAACACGCCCGCCCGCCGCAAGTTTCTGCGCACGGTGCCCACCGAGCTCGAACGCTGCACCGACTCATTCCGGGCGATCGCGCTCGCGCACCCGCACATTGGCTTCCGCGCAGAGGCCGATGGGAGAACGCTCCTCGACGTTCCGAAAGACCAGTCACCCCGCGAGCGAGTTCTCGCGATCTTGGGCAAAGAACTGGGTCCGCAACTCTTTGAGGTCAGCGCCGACGAGTTTGACGACACCCGGGGCGTCGCCATCTGGGGCATGGCCGGCCATCCCGAGATCGCCCGCGCCAGCGCCCGTTCCCAGCACCTCTTTATCAACGGCCGCTGCATCCGCGACCGCACCGTCCAGCACGCCGTGGCCGAGGCCTACCGCGGCCTCATCGAGCCTGGCCGGTACCCCACGATTGTCCTGCATATCGAGATGCACCCGGGCGCGGTCGACGTCAACGTTCACCCTTCCAAGGCCGAGGTCCGCTTCCGCGACAGCGGCGTCGTTCACTCCGCCGTCACCCGCAGCATCCGATCCGCCCTCGCCAAGCAGGACCTGACCCCGCTCCTCAATTTCGTTCGGCCCATTCCAACGCCGGTTGTCGAAACCCTCCGACTCCCCCTGGAGCTTCCGGGCTCGGGCCGGCCAGGAAACCGCGGTCCCGCGCCGTCGCCCGGCGGCAACTCGGCATTTTCCGATTTCTTCACTCGGCCTGCGTCGCCCCCGCAGCAACGCTTTGATTACGCTGCGATCAAGTCCTCCCTCGACGCGGGTGCGGTTGGGTCTGGTGGGCTCACGGGCGTGCCGGTCGCGCCCGTCATGCCGCTCCCGGAGCCGCTCAGCCGAATCCTCCAGGTTCACAAGAGTTACCTGGTCACGCAGGACGAACAAGGCGTTGTGATCATCGATCAGCACGCCCTCCACGAGCGGGCCATGTTTGAGTACCTGCTGGCCCGCGTGCTCGACGGCGGACTGGAAACCCAGCACCTGCTCACACCAGTTCCCATCCCCGCCACCGCCCGCCAGATCGAACGGCTGGAAGACCTCGCCCCGCTCCTTGCACGCATCGGGATCCAAGCGGAACCCGGCGGCCCGGTCTCGGTCCTCTGTCGCGGCTTCCCCACCTTCCTCTTTGACCGCAACGTAGACCCGGTCGAGTTCCTGTCCGGTCTCCTTGAAAAAGCCGAGAGCGACGCCTTTATGAGCGACCTCGCATCGGGCAGTGAAGAAGCCCTGCGGGACGTTCTTGACATGATGTCCTGCAAGGCCGCGGTCAAGGCCGGCGACCGAATGAGCGAGTCCGAACTCACCGCGCTGGTACGACTGCGTGAGGACGTCGAACGCTCCAGCAACTGCCCCCACGGCAGGCCGACGAGTGTGCGCCTCACCATCCGCGAGCTCGAAAAACTCTTCCACCGTTCATGAACCTTTCCCTGTCCGCGAATGCTGCGTCCACGCCGTGTCGGCGCGTCCGCGCCCTCCGCCGCGATCTCTCGGCCTGCCTCTGGGACGGATTCCTGTACTGTGTCATGGTCGGCGTCGGCGAGACCTACCTCGCCGCCTTTGTGCTGCACTTGGGGCTGAGCCCACTGCTTTCCGGCCTTGTCACCACCGTGCCCGTGGTGCTCGGGGCTTTCCTGCAACTCGCCACTCCGTGGGCCGTGCGGCGGTGGGGCACGTACGTCGGCTTCGTCGCGGGCTGCGCCTATGTGCAGGCCGTTCTCTACGTTCCGTTCGCCGCGCTCGCGCTCTTCTCCGAGCCCCTCGCCGCCTGGGCCAAAGCGAACGGAGCCACCCCATGGCTCGGCGCTGCCGTCTTTTCGTTGGCGACCCTGTACTGGGCTGCGGGATTGGCCTGCGGCCCGGCGTGGACAACGCTCGTCGGCGAGATCATCCCCGCACGCATCCGGGCCCACTACTTCGGGGCCCGCAACCGGTTCCTGCAATTCGGAACCCTCATTGGCCTGCTGCTTCACGGCGGCGTGATGCAGTGGCTGCAGTCCCTCGATCCCGCATCCGCCCCCGCGATTTCGACTTGGAGCTCCATCGGGTTCGCGAGCATGTTCATCACCGCGGCGGTCTGCCGAGGTGTCTCGGGGCGCCTGCTCTCGACCTATTCCGAGCCGCACCGGCCGGTCGCGATCCGGTCGGTCCCGATGCTTTCGCTCGCCTCGCACCGCCGCGGCGACTCGTCCTTCCTGCTCTTCCTCGCCGCGATGGGCATCGCCACCCAGATCGCCCAGCCGTTCTTCAATCCGTACATGCTCCAGCACCTCCGCGCGAACCCCGCGTGGTATTCCGGCCTGCTGGCGGCGGCGCTTCTGGGCAAGGCGCTCGCGCAACCGCTCGCCGGGCGATGGGCTGCCAAGCACGGCGCGGCCCGCCCGATGACGATCGCCGCCTTCCTGCTGGTCCCGCTCCCGCTCCTCTGGCTGATCACCGACTCCTTGCTGTGGCTGCTCGTCGGCCAACTGCTTTCCGGGGCGGTGTGGGGTATGTTTGAACTGGCCGTGTTCCTGCGGAACTTCGAGGCGACCGCCCCGCACGAGCGCATGAGCGTCCTCGCCAACTTCAATTGCCTCAACGAAGCCGCGAAGACCGGCGGTTCGTTGATGGGCGGCCGCGTCCTCGGAACCGGGTCCGACCCCGCCTACGCCTGGGTCTTCTGGGCGTCCGCCGGAGCGCGGGCGCTGGCGTTAATCGCTCTCGCTGCCGCCGGGCGCGCCAAGCCCGCCCGGAATGTTGAGACGCTTGTGGATGCCGGTCCCAAGAGCGCCCAGCCGGGACTGGGAACTCCCGATGAATTCGTGCCCGTGACCCCGACCTCGTCCGATGCGGCCCACGTCGCCCGAATAGGGGCGGTCTGAGCGTCCGAACGAGCGCCCGCGTCCGATGAAAGATAACTAACCGGGGCGTAACGCCTATCTGCGTCGGTACGCCCGAGGATGCTTCTCTCAGGAGGACGAAAGATGACAATTCACGACGGCGGTATCATGGCCGCATTTTTGGCGGTTTTCAGTGGAGCCGCTTCAGCCCAAATTTTAGGGTCCGCTCAGGAATTCGGCGTCCTCGCGGGGTCGACCGTTACGAACACCGGACCCAGCGTTATCACGGGAAGTCTGGGTGTCTCGCCGGGCTTCGCGGTCACGGGTTTTCCACCCGGACTCGTGGTCGATGGAACCATTCACGCCGGTGATGCGGTCGCGCAGCAGGCCCAGAACGACGTCACGACCGCGTACAACGCTCTGGCCGGTCTCGTCCTTACCCAAGACCTCACGGGGACTGATTTGGGCGGGCTGACACTCACGCCGGGTGTCTACTTCTTCGCATCGTCGTCGTTCCTCACAGGAACACTCACCCTCGATGCGCAGGGAGACTCCGACGCCCAGTTCGTCTTCCAAATGGGCAGCACCCTCATTACCGCGAGCAACTCGTCGGTCATCACAATCAATAACGGCGACGCGTGCAACGTCTACTGGCAGGTCGGGAGTTCCGCGACGCTCGGGGCCGACACTCGGTTCCAAGGTAGCATCCTCGCGTTCACCAGCATCACCCTGAACACCGGTGCCACGCTCGTCGAAGGACGAGCGCTAGCCCGCAACGGCGCGGTCACGCTCGATTCCAACATCATCACGGCGGGATGCATCCCCGCTCCCGGCGCACCGCTACTTCTCTGCGCGATGCTCGTAGGTGTGTCTGCCCGCCGCCGACGATGACGGTCGGTGGGCCCGGCTCGCTCGACACCGATAGTTCCTGACGATCAGGCGTTCGGCGACCCCGCCGCGGGGGTGGGCAACGGGTCGCGTAATCCGCGCTGCCCGCCGATTGCCAGAACGTCGGCGTGCGCAATCAGACAGCGCGGAGGCCGCATAAACTGCCCTCTACGGGTTCCGGTAGCTCAGTTGGATAGAGCAGCCGCCTTCTAAGCGGCAGGTCGCGCGTTCGAGTCGCGCCCGGAGCGCTTACGCGGCTTCACAGTTTCCTGATCGCCGTCGGACGGCTCCCCGGTCCGTCATCTGCTCAAACGACCGGCTTACGCGGCGCGTCAATTTATCGATTCCCACACGTCTGAGCTCTCTTACGCATAACCTCCGTCGCGGTCTTGGTAGCTCAATTGGATAGAGCGTCGGTCTTCGAAACCGAAGGTTGCAGGTTCGAGCCCTGCCCGAGACGTTGATCTTG
>CAZJXA010000002.1:0-35611 GCA_964549785.1 uncultured Phycisphaeraceae bacterium
GGCGCGGGGGCGGGGGGTTTCGGGTTGGGTTCGGAATGAGGATGATGGCGGGGTGACGTTGGAAGCGCAAGGCGGGGACCGGGACGTGCGGGCCTTCGTGGATGCAATCGGCTCGGAGATGGGAACGCTGATCCGATCGGCGAACGTAACCGATATAGCGATCGTGGCGAACGAAACAGGCTTTGAGGTACGGAGGTAGATGTTGAAGGCGGTACGAACGGTGGTGTTATTCGATATCGATGGAACCTTGCTCATCACCCGCGGGCACGGGGTGGCCGCGATGCAGGAGGTCGGGCGTTCCCTGTTTGGCTCTGGCTTCCGCAGCGACGGGGTGGACTTTGCCGGGCGTTTGGATCCCTTGATTCTCGGCGATCTCTTTGAATTGAGCGGCGTGGCCCGGACGGAGGCAAACTTCGGGGCGATGCGGGCGGGATACGCGGCGGAACTCAATCGGCGATTGGCGAAAGCGCCGCCGCTGGCGCTCGCGGGCGGGGCGGAACTGGTACGGGCGGTGGCGGAGCACCCGGGCACCATCGCGGGCGTGCTGACGGGCAATTTCGGCGAGTGCGGCGCGGCGAAGTTGGCGTCGATCGGGATCGATCCTGCGATCTTTGAGATTTCGGTGTGGGGGGACGATTCGCCGCACGAACCGCCGCACCGCGATCACCTGCCCGGGGTGGCCCTCGCGCGGGCCGAGGCCGCCGGGATGGGACGTGTTCGTGGTGTGGTGATAGGTGATACTCCGCACGACGTGCGGTGCGCCCACGCCCATGGGATGCGGGCGATCGGGGTGGCGACGGGGCGATTCGGTGTGGATGAACTGTCGGATGCGGGTGCGGACCACGCGGTGGCTACGCTCTCGGAAACGAGTGCTCTGCTGGGCTGGATTGTGGGAGAAACCGGCTCCCATTCGGCCGCACGCACTGCTGGGAGCCGCAACCACAATGAGTGAAAGTTACCGCGCCCTCTGTACCGACTTTTATGTGAATCAGAAGATCCAGGTGAAGATGGATCTTCCGCGCGGGCGGGAAACGGTGCTGGACCTTTTCGAGCGGACACGGCGGCGGTTTCCTTCGATGGTTTCCTTCCGCCGGTGCAAAGAGGAGTACTCACTCGAGAGCCCGCAGACCGATCGGCCGCACCGGTGGTTGTCGTTGCGTTCGAGCAGCCTGCGTTCCGGGACCGTAAACCCTGAGGGGTTCGAGGATGCGTATTCGCTGCACCGGTTTGTACACGAGGCGGCACCGCCGTACCTGTCGATCAGTCCGCTGGATGTTGACTTTGTGGAACTGCTCTACGGCTTCGACCTTCAAGCGAGCGGCAACCAAGATGCGATCGTGCTCGGGGCGGTGCTCGGGGGATCACCGATGGCGGCGATGTGCGACATTCCCGGCGGTTGCCCGTCGGATGTCCAGCCGATGGTCGGGCTGACGCTGGGCGAGAGCGGCGATACGGAAGTTTTCTTCGAGGTGAAATCGCGGGCCGTTGGCCATACGCACACGGAGAGGGGCACGGACCCGATCAGCGTTTTTGTCACGTTGCGGACCAGCGGACCCTTTTTGAGGCTTGCCGATATCGCGGAGCGCTTTGAGGGGCTCGCAAGGCACGGAGAGTCGATCATCGAGGACCGCGTAGTTCCGGGGCTGCTCGTGCCTCTTCGCGAGGCCATCGCGTCGGGCAACGCGTGAATGATCTCGGCGTCGGAGTTGCCGATGTGTTGATTCCGCCTCTTTTGCAAACGCGACCGCCCGCCGGCCCGGGCGGCGACAACAGCCTGGGGCCGGTCCTCCTGTGGTTGGGGGTGCTGATCGTCGTCACCCTGGCTGGCGGGGCCGTGCTTCTGTGGTATCGTCGCCGAGTGCTGGGTGAACCGCCAGCGGGGGAAGTCGGCTCGTTCATGGATGAACTTCGGCGCGCCAAAGACGCGGGCGAAATCTCGACGGTTGAGTTCGAGGCGGCAAAGAAGCAGATGGTCGCCAAGATTCGTGGCGGACTTGCGGTGCCGCCGACACCGGGGAACGAGCTCGCACCATCGGTGCGGCAGCGCCCGCGCGGCGCTGCACGCTACGGGTTTCATGAGGCCGCGGACGGGCCGCCGGGGTCGGGCGCGTCGGAACCGCCGCGCCAAACCGGGCATTCGGATGAAGCCGAACCGCCTCCGCATTAATAATTTCCACGGGTTGAACTCAATTGCGGGAGTTCCCTTACAAGGGCGGATGTGACGTCGGGTTTGGGCGCGGAAAGTCCGCAGCGGGTTATCCGGTTATTCACCTAATAAGGGGTGCGGCGGCTTCAGAAGCGTAGAGTTCCGGCCGATACAGTGGGTCGGAAAGAAGAGTTACTGATTCGCCGTCAGGGGCCGGCGAAGGCGGGTCGCGGGCATTATTGAGACCGAGGGAGTTATGGCTAAAGGCAAGCAGGACGGGAGCGACATGGGACCCTCGGGCACCACAGGACGCGATGACGGGAGTTTTCGTGGCCGGAAGGTGACTACCTGCTCGTTCTGTGGGAAAACCAGCCGTGATGTAGGGCCGATGGTGGAGGGTCCAAATTCCTCCTACATCTGCTCGAACTGCACCGACCTGTGTCAGAATATTTTCAAGCAAGAGAAGCGGAGGGTCTCGACGGCGAGTTCCACGCTGCGCGAGATTCCGGCACCCAGCGAGATCAAGTCCTATCTCGATCAGTATGTGATCGGGCAGGACCGGGCCAAGAAGAGCCTGTCGGTGGCCGTGCATTCGCATTACAAGCGGCTGCTGCATTTGGAGAGCGCCGAAGCGGGCGCGGTGGAACTGGACAAGAGCAATATTCTTTTGATGGGGCCAACGGGCTCTGGCAAGACGCTGCTCGCGAAGACCTTGGCGCGGATGTTGAAGGTGCCGTTCGCCATCGGCGATGCGACGACGCTGACGGAAGCCGGGTATGTCGGTGAGGACGTCGAGAATCTGCTCCTGAAGTTGCTTCAATCCGCGGACTTTGATCTTGAGAGTGCGCAGCGTGGCATCATCTATATTGACGAGGTCGACAAGATCGGCAAGACGTCGAACAACGTGAGCATCACGCGGGACGTCTCGGGCGAGGGTGTGCAACAGAGCCTGCTCAAGATGCTGGAGGGCACCGTCAGCAACGTGCCGCCGCAGGGAGGGCGCAAGCATCCGGAGCAACAGTACATCCAGTTGGACACGACGAACATCCTGTTCATCTGCGGCGGGACGTTTGTGGGCCTGCCCGACATCATCCGCCGCCGCCTGGGCAAGACCCGCATCGGGTTCCACGCCGAGGACGCGCTGCGGCGGGGCGACAGTGAGGACACCGGGTGGGTGCTCAGCCAGGTGACCGCGGACGACCTGATCGATTTCGGGATGATCCCGGAGTTTGTCGGCCGTCTGCCGGTGCTGGCGCCGCTGATGCCGCTGACCGTTGAGGCCCTCATAAACATCCTGACCGAACCCAAGAACGCGCTGATCCGGCAATATCAGCACATGTTCGGGCTGGAAGGGGCGACATTAAACTTTACCGACGGTGCGCTCCGCAAGATCGCCCAGCGGGCGGTGAAGCGGGACACCGGGGCCCGGGCCCTGCGTGCCGTGATGGAAGAGATCATGCTGGACCTGATGTACCAGTTGCCGGAGATGGACGCCGAGGGCTCGACCTTCATTCTGGATGAACACGCGATTGAACATTCGCGCTCGCTCATCGACCTGCGGATGAAACGCAAGGAATCGGCGTAAGCGTTCGGGATCGCGAGGCCGCCCCGAGGGACGGAGCGGCAGGATAACTCAAGACGAGGAATTTGGCCCGATCGGTGTGCGAACACACCGTGTCACGCTGCTATTCCCTCCTTTTCGTCCCGGCATGCGCCCCTACCCCGCGTATGCCTCTCACGAGGAGTCTTGTCTTGTTCACGCGATCAGTTGCTGCCCAGCCGCTCGAAAGTCTCGAACCCCGCACCCTTATGGCCGCTCCGACCGCGGTCGTTGAATGGGCCACCGTCCGCCCGACCGACTGGCTGGTGGTGGTGCGTTATGCCGATTCGGACGGAGATCTGCAGGCCGCATCGATCGGTGACGGTGACATTGCCGTAACCGGTGCCGGGTATGCCGCTCCCGGGCGGCTCTTTCAGCCCGTGATCCCGCAGTCGGACGGCTCGGTGCGGGCGGTGTATCGGTTGCCCGCGGCGGGGGGCGCGTGGGACTGGAGCGACAACGGGGTGTATCAGTTGACGGTCACGGCCGGCGCGGTGACAGATGCGGCGAGCAACGATGCGAGCGGGGGACGTGACTTCAATCTGTGGTTCGATGCGCCCCGCGTGCGGGTGATTTCCAGCCAGATCACCGACTTCAATCGGAAGTGGACGGTGACGCTCGAGGCCTCGGACACTGGCGGAATGGCCGCGATCGCGTCGGGCGCGGAGATCATTCGGGTGCGGGGTCCGGGCGGGTATGTCACGACCGCGCGAACGACGGCGAGCGTGGCCGCGGGCGCTGTGCAGCGGATGACGTTCGATATTGACGCCCCGGGGGGCGGGTTTGATTACTCCGACACCGGGACGTACCGAATCGAGACGGTCTCCGGGGCGCTGGTGGATGCCGGGGGCGCGAGCGCACCGGTGTTCCAGGTGTACTCGGCGTATCTGTGGTTCACGAACCCCAAGATCGAGCTGGTCAGCGCGTCGTTGACCGAGGACCGGTTTAACGCCACGCTCCGCGTCAGCGACAACGACGGCATTAATCCCAGCACGTTCAGCAACCCGGCGGGCGTGGGGATCTTTGAGACCCAATCATCCGTCGCCTACTCCAAGATTTCCCGGCAGATCGGCGAGCCGCGTTTGCAGAGCGACGGGTCGTACCTGGTTGATGTCTACTTCCCTTCCAAGTATGTCTACTGGAGTTGGCAGGAAAGTCAGCGATACCAATTGGTCGCGAGCCCGGGCATCTCTGACATCAACGGCGTTCGGGCCACCTCGTCGCGCCTGGCCTTCTACTGGCTGTGGTGGGACCGCCCGACGGTGATCTTTGATTCGGGGTCGAGCGGGATTCGCCCGGACGGTTCGATCGAGGTGAACCTGCGGATCAAGGCCCGCAACGGACTCGCCGCGGGCACGATCTCGGCGGACGATGTGACGATGCGCGGACCGTCCGACTCGCTGTACAGCGCCTCTCTCATCAGCACGAGCGTGATGAGCGACGGGTACACGCGGGCCCGGTTCCGCTTCACGCCCCCGACGGGAGGGTTCGCGGGGGGTTCGTACACCATCAGCACGGTGCGCGGCGGGATCATGGACCTCGAGGGATTCATGAGCGGCGAGGGCAGGGTGACGTCGTACACGGTGACGGGTCCCTAATTCAGTCCCGTTGCGGGGAGATGAACTGACCGAAAGCAAGAACCCCGGGCGGCAGCGCCCGGGGTTGTTTTTATGCTGTCTGGCTCGGTTCAGCCTTGGAGCGTTGGGAAGTGATCCCACGTCTTCCCCGATTCGATGAACTTACTGAGGAAGTCGTTGATGCCCTCCACTTCGACACCCCGCACGGGCTTGCGCCCGGTCCTCGCTGACCCATCGCGTTAGCGATAGGTGCTTTGCTCGTTGAGCCGGGTAGGTTGTGAGTCGCGCGCAAATCGCCGAAGGCCCATTACCACGAGTGCGCCCCCCGCCACAAACGGCAACCCCGCCGACGGGACAGCCCAAGCCATCATTCCAAAGACCAGTAGCATTCCGCCCACCCGACGGACAAATGCCATCGGTTCTGAAAATCCGCCAATACGGCGGGCCAACGGCCCACGGTTGGCATCGTCCATGCTCTCCGGCTCACCCACGTCGAGTTCGTCCCAATCGATATCCACGGATTGCGACCGGATCGCCCGGAGCACGGAGGAAGCGGCCGCGGCCTCACGCCGACGGACCATCACGCGGATCGGATTGGTCATGGCGGCTTCCCAGCCCAGCGCATTGCCAGCGGTCGCGAATACTTCGACCCCGATTCCCTCGTGACGGAGCGCGGCGGCGATGGTCGCCGCCTCGAACTCGGTCCGGGCGGTGGTCAAGGGGACGAGAATGTCAGGGTCGGGAGGCATAAAGGGAGACGTTCAGAGTGCGGACATCGCTCACGATGCCCGTTGGACAGGGGAATTCGGGCACAGGAGTCCGATCGGCCCTCTCAATGCAACGTCTGTGCCAACACCTCTTCCTTAAATGTATATTTCACCCCCCGCGTACCGAGTTCGCGGAGCAGATGTTCGACGATCGACGGTGTGGCGATGAGTTCCGGCGGCAGAACGCCCTTCATGGCGATCCTTCCGGAGACGATCAGGCGGGCCACGATGGTGCAAGGGAAGGCGGTTGTTCGGGACATGCTCGTGAAGCCGGTGACAGGGTCGAGGAAATCAAGAAGGTCCCACGTCAGCCGGACGCGCTCGCCGGCCTTTGTTCCCACCGCGCTGACCCGCATGACGGTCAGGTCGCGTTCGCCCGGTTCGTAGGTCCATTTGGGGAACATTAATTGGCTTGTGAGGTCCAGCGGCACCACGGTGGCGCCCTTTACCGTAACCGGATCTTTGCTGAAGAGGCCGGTCTCGCGCATGGCCCGCATCAGGTTGATGTGGCCCGGGTAGCGCATGGTCTTTTCCTTCATGAACGGGACCTTCAGCGTGGTGGCGAGGCTGCGGAGGCCGTCGGTGTTGAAGGCTTCCAGAGTGCCGACCCCGGCGAAATCCAGAAGTTCCGGCTCGCTGAGCGCGGGCTTGACGACGATCGTTCCGTGCTCCACGATGCGGCTTGGACGGGTGTACTCCTCGATCACATCGGCCGGAGCAAATGCGGCCTTGTATTCGAAGGGCCAGCGCCGCTCGACCGGAAGCCCCCCCACGTAAATTTCAATCGATTCGCACGGCTTCAGGACGTTCGCCGCGTAGCCAGCCAGCAGGTTGCTCATGCCCGGGGCGACACCGCAATCGACAACAGCGGTAACGCCCGCCCCGTGGGCGAACGAGGAAAAGTCGATCGCGTCTTCGGCCATGAACGAGATGTCGCAGTACGGCTTGCGGGCCTCGATCACGGTTTTCAGCGCGACGAGCCCGAGATGGCTGGCGAGCGCCCCCAGCACGATGTCGGCATCCGCGATGGCCGTGCGGATTGCCCCGGGGTCCGTGAGATCGACTTCCCGCGTCGCCGCCCGACCTCCGCAGCGTTCCTTGGCGCGAGCGAGATTTTCTTTCCGGCTATCCACGATGGTGACGCGGAACTCCGGGTCTGCGGCCATGTCCGCGGCGATCACCGAACCCACCATCCCGCTCCCGAGCACCACTGCGTTTTTCATGGCACGACGGTATTCCCGTTCGATGCCGAGATGCTTCCCGTGGAATCTAAGTGGTCGCTTGATGCCAATCGCCCGCTGCGGCAACGTACGATCCCTTGCGGGTCATCCATGAGCGACGTAGCCAAGCCCACCCCCCACCACACTCCGGTGATGCCGACGGAAGTTTTTTCCGCGCTTGCGCTGCGGCCGAGCGACACCTACGCCGACCTGACCGCCGGTTTGGGCGGGCACGCGGTGCTTGCACTCTCCCAACTCGCACCGGCCGGGCGCATCATCCTCAACGACCTCGACGGATCCAATCTCGCCCGGTGCGGAGCCGCGCTCGCGTCCGCCGTCGGCGGGGCCGCCGGGCCGACCGTTCAGACGCTGCGCGGCAACTTCGCGGAAGCCCCCCATTCTTTGGCGAACTGGGGCATCCGGGCCGACGCCGTCCTCGCGGACCTGGGTTTTTCGTCCAACCAGATGGAAGATGCAAGCCGCGGCTTTTCGTTCATGCGGGAGGGACCGCTCGATATGCGACTGGACCCATCGCGGGGGCTTTCGGCCGCCGAATTGGTGAACCACGCCGCCGAAGCCGAACTGACCGGTTGGATCCGGGACTTCGGCGAAGACCCGGCCGCGCCAAGGATCGCCCGAAAACTTGTTCAAGCGCGCACCGCTGGGCCGATACTTACGACGACCCGGCTCGCGGAGATCGTGCGCAGCGCGATTCCCGGGAATCGGCACACCGGGATCGACCCGGCGACTCGCACCTTTCAGGCTATCCGGATCATCGTCAACGATGAATTGGGTTCACTGGAGGCCCTGCTGTCGGCGGTCGAGCGGAGTGATCGCGGGCGGTGGCTGGCGGCCGGGGCGAGGGTGGCGATCATCACGTTCCATTCGCTGGAGGATCGATTGGTGAAGCGGTCGTTCGCGAGGCTGGTGGAGAGCGGTGTTGCGACGGTGCCGGGCAATCAGCCGGTGGCCACGTCAGAAGCCGAGGCGGGCCGAAACCCACGGTCCCGGAGCGCGAAGTTGCGGTGGATCAGATTGGTGTGAACAAGATTGGTATGAGTCTTCATAGGAAGTGTTTTCGGATTCAGTTTGTGCTACCCTCCGGCGTCGTCGAAAGGCGACATCCGTGAATTGATCGCCGAACAGGAAGGCAAGGACGCTTTCCCGCGGCTGTCAGAACGTGTCGTTTTCTTGGCGGACGGTGCTCTCTTGATGATTGAGAGAGGCCGCCTTCCGGGGGCAGAATCCACTTGACCCGCGAACTCAAACTGGCTCTTATCGTCGGCTTCTTTCTGGTCATGGTCGTCACGGTGCTGCTGAGCGACCACTACTCGAAATCTCGCCAGTCGGAACTCGCCGCCGACATGCCGGCCAAGCCGACGTTGGTTCCGAATCTCGCGTCCGAGCCCGACGACGGCGAGTCGGCCGAGGTGTTGCTCGCGAGCAATCGCGTCGGTGGTATGGGACCCGACGCCCCGCTTGTTGGGCCCGTCGTACCGAATGAGACGCAGTATCCGCCGATTCGCACGGCCGACCAGACCACCGCGGGCGAACAGTCGCCCGGGACGGGTTTCCCGCCCGGCGCTCAGTCGGCAGAGAGCGCGCCCTTCACCTTGGTGCAAGGCACTTCCCGAGACGAGCAGAACCGGCTTCTGAAAGAAACCGTCGATCGCGCCATGGAACGCCTTGCTGGTCGCGGTGGGGCACGACCGGAAGCCATTGGGCGTGAAACCGTCGATAGTGGGCCTGGCGGCCGGGTCGGAGGCGGCACGCTTGTCGCCGAACGGCCGATCGAAACCGCTTTGTCCCGCGAAACGCTCGTCCCGAGCAACGCCGACCGCATTCACGTCGTCGCTTCTGGTGAAACACTGACCAAGGTCGCCCGTCGATATTACAACGACGGTGCCATGTGGAAACAACTCGCCGCGTATAACGCGGGAATCGCGGGCAAGGACGGCCAAGTTCGCGTCGGCGCGAAACTGAAGATTCCGGCGATGGACGTGCTCGCCGGGAAATCCGCCGCCCCCCGCCTCCCGGTGCGTGAGCCCAAGCCGGTGGTAGTCACCAAGTCCAATAGACGCCCGGGTGAACGTCCCGAAACCAAGGTGCTACCCGACGACGTTGTCACGCCGAAAGAGTCGAAGGTGAAGGATTCCAAAGTCGCTATCGGGCTCAAGAACCCACCGAAACCAGCAGTCGGCAAGCCCGCACCTGGCCGATCCCCGGCCAAGGCCCCCACCAAGGCCCCCACCACTTACACGGTCCGGGCTGGCGACACGCTCCGCGACATCGCCCGCGAGCAACTCGGCAGCGTGGCCCGGGCGGACGAGATCATCCAGTTGAATCGCAAGGTCATTACGGATCCGAACAACGTCCCCGAGGGCGCGGTTCTCACTTTGCCCAGAGCCTGAAGACCGCTATCGATCCGCTTGTCAGGAGCGTCGTTAACCCCGTGCCCGCGAAGCTCGCCCTCATCGTCATTGCCTTAGGAGCCTGCGCCTGCACGCTTCTGGCCATGCGGCAATCGCGGCTGCAGGTGGCGAGCGAACTCACGCAGACGCAGCTCCGCATCAACGCGGCCGACGAGCGGCTGTGGTCGCTGCGGGTTCGCATCGCGGCCGAAGTTGCCCCGCAGCACATCCAGCGTCTCGCGACCGAATTGGGCGAGTTGCGGCCGCTCGCTGAAGCACCGCTTCCGGTGGCGGATGTGCCCTCGAGCGACGGGGTAAGAACCCCGGCGGCCCTCGGCCCGCCGGCGATTGTGAACGGTGCGATCTC
Organism: uncultured Phycisphaeraceae bacterium; assembly: GCA_964549785.1. Lineage (GTDB taxonomy): Bacteria > Planctomycetota > Phycisphaerae > Phycisphaerales > UBA1924 > JBEIUO01. Next base: position 10,089 of record CAZJXA010000002.1, read on the forward strand.
CACCGCCCCGAATGCCGCGATCCCCACGGTCGGCCCCACCAAACCCACCAAACCCGGCGCGACGAGCGCAGCTACACCGCCCGCAACGAAGAAGAGTATCTTGAAGAAAACCGGGTCTGCAAAGGCCGCCCCGACCAAGCGTTTGTCGTCGGCGAAACCGAATAAGGAGAGGTAAGCCATGGATGGCCGCGCCCCTGATGCTCGTTTGGCACGATTCCGGATCGTCGCCGGCCTTGTTTCGATAGCAATCCTTCTCACGCTGCTGGCGGTGCTGGGCCGGGTGGCACAACTGCAGTTGTTCCCGGGGGCCGAACTGCGGGCTCACCTTTCGCCCCGCATCACGACGCAGACGCAACTGCCGCTCCGGGGCGATTTGCTGGACCGCCGCGGAAGGCTGCTCTCGGCCACGCGTTTCGGGCACCGCGTGTTTGTCGACCCCGGCCTCTTCCCCGATCCGCCGCACGATGCCATCGTGGCTTTGGCCGAACGGCTGGACGTGCCTCCCGAGAAGATCGGCACTGCCATCGTCGAAGCGATGGACTTCAACGCCCTGCTCGCGGCCCGTGCCGCGGGTGATGAAACCTCGGTCCCGCAGCGCAGCATCATCCGCGAGTTCCTGGAACGGCAGACGGGGGACGAACCGAGCGTGTCGACGGGCGAGGGAGATCAGGACGTTGCGGCCGCAGTGCCCGTCTCCACCGCCAAAGGACGCACCAAGCCGGTTCGCTTTATCCCAATCTCCGAGATCGTCGCCGACGAGACCATTAACAGCATTCGCGATCTCAAGATCAGGGGCGTCGGCTTTGAGAAGCGGCAGGTGCGTGAATACCCGGGAGGCGATGCCGTCGCCTCGATCATCGGCATGGTCGGTGTCGACCATCTGGGGTTGGGCGGCGCGGAGATGCGGCTCGACGAAAAATTGAGTGGCACAAAGGGCAGCATCGACTTTGTGCGGGACGCGCAAGGCCGCCCGTTGTGGGTCGAGCCGGGCCACGTCATTCCGTCGCAACCGGGCTCCGACGTGCAGCTGACGATCGACGTCGAATTGCAGCGCATTGCCTCCGAAGAACTCACGCTGGGAGTTGAGGAAGCCGACGCCGCCGGCGGAAGGCTGGTGATTGTCGATCCCGAAACCGGCGCGGTGCTGGCGATGGTCGACATCGTGCGGAACATCGCGGATCTGTTGCCATATCCGTGGGTTGAAAAGCCCGTCCTGAAACGCGGCGAGCGGGCCCCCGCCGAGCCGGACGTCCTGAGTGTTCGCCGCCGCTACATCACGCTGTCCGAAGACAAGGGCCGCGTGCTGCACCCGGCGCTGGGTCGCAACCGCTGCGTCGAAGACATCTACGAGCCCGGTTCCACCTTCAAGCCCTTCGTCTGGTCGGTCATCACCGAGTTGGGCGTGGCCCGTCCGACGGAAATTCTCGACACCGAGGGGGGCCGCTGGCACACCAGTTACGGCCGGTACATCGAGGACGTCACTAAACGGCCCGTCATGACCTGGTCGGAAGTGCTCGTCAACTCGTCCAACATCGGCATGATCAAGGCTACCGAGCGGCTGTCGTATCCGCAACTGCGGGACGCCGTGACGCGGTTCGGATTTGGGAAACGCACCAACCTCGGTTTGCCCGGGGAGGGAGCGGGCAAGGTGACGCCCGCCGCGAAATGGGGCAAGTACACCCAAACCTCGGTCGCCTATGGGCACGAAGTCTCGGTGACGCCACTTCAGATGGTGCGGGCCTTCAGCACGTTCGCCCGCTCCGGCGAAAAGGCGGGGACGCTTCCGCATCTTCACTTGGTTCAGTCCATCGACAATCAACCGCCGGCCGAGGTCACGCCCGGGGTGATGTACCGCGTGCTCCCGGCCGAAATCGCCGTGCTCACTCGCCAGACGATGGTGGGCGTGGTGGCCACGATGGAGTCGCGCTGGGCCAAGCCCCCCGAGGGCGGCTGGAGGTATGCTCTGTTCGGAAAGTCCGGGACTGCGGAGATCGCCTTGGGCAAGGCACCCGAGGGAAAAAAGCGGCCAAAGGGTTCCAGCGGCTATTTCGACGATCAGTACAACTCGAGTTTCATCGCGGGCGGGCCGGTTGAAGACCCGCGCCTGGTATGCATCGTCGTCATCGATGATCCCGGCCCTGAACGAATCCGCAAAAAATCGCATTACGGCGCGGCGGTCGCCGGTCCGGTTGCCCGCCGCGTGATGGAGCGCGCCTTGGCCTACGTTGGGGCTCCGGCTTCGCCAATGCCCGCAGTCGCCGCGGCGACGACCCCGGTCGCGCTCGGGCCGCCACCGGCAAATGGCGGTCGCCCGGGCCAACCCCGATAACGTAAAACGGCCCGGGAGGTCCTTTGCGTTTTTTGTGAAATTCCCCGGTGTATCCGGTTTCAGAAACCGGTTGCAACGTCGTATCAGGACGCATTTCGCTTGCGTACCCCACAGTTTCCGGTAGAATCTATCTGTAAGACAAGCACCGTGCCCGTCGTCGCGTGTACGCGATCAGTGGCGGCAGACGGATTACGTTTCGGGAAACCGAACGATGGAGTACGAGAGATGAAGACGTTTGTGAGCATCATGGGCATCGTTGCGCTCGCGGGAACCGCTTTGGCGCAGTCCGGCTCGGGCATCCAGGCCCAGGCCACCACCGCCGGCGCCCCTCTGGTGTCGGTGCAGCAGAACGGGACGCAGTTCGGCAACTCGAGCGGCACCCAGGCCAGCGCTGGCGGCAGCGAACTGGATGCGGCCTGGGGCACGATCTCGGGCGGCAACCTGAACCTGTTCATGACGGGCAACCTCGAAGCCAACTTCAACAAAATGTGGGTCTTCTTCGATTCGGGCGCGGGCGGCGTCTCGCAACTCGCGGGCGGCTACTCCGACGGTGGATTCAACGAAATCAACAACATGACCGGTCTGACGTTCGACTCGGCCTTCACCCCCGAGCGCGGCCTCCGCTTTGAGGTCGGTGGCGGGTTCCTGGGTGTTCGCGGCTTTACGCTCGACGGCGCTCCCGGATTCGACGTCTTCACGGCGGGCGGCGTGGCCGCTCTCCCCATCGCCAATGTCGCCGGTGCTGCCGGCATTAACTTTGGGTGGGACAACAGCAACGCCCTGGGCGTCGACGGCGCTTCGGCTGCGGCCGCTCTGACTGCGGACAGCGGATGGGCCTTTGATATCGACCTTGCAACGTACTTCGGCAACGCGGGGATCAGCGAAGTTCGCGTGATGGCCTTCATCACCTCGGGTGACGCCGGTTTCGCTTCCAACCAGTTCCTCGGGTCGCTCCCGGCGGGCTTTGGCAACCTCGGCGGCCTCGGCCAGGTCAACCTCAACGCTTTCGATGGGGACCAGTTTTTCACGGTCGTTCCCGCCCCCGGCGCCGCTGCGCTGCTCGGCCTCGGCGGTCTGATGATTTCTCGCCGTCGTCGCGCCTAAATCGTTCGACGAACCGTTGATGCGACAGGTCGTTCGGAACGGTCTTTCCCCTCGTTTTATGACGGCCCCTCCGGCTCCCTCCGGGGGGGCCGTTTTTTTTAGGGAGGTTATCGTTTCAGGCTTCGTGTCGGTCGGGCCGCCGCTCGCGAGTCCGCTTGCACGGGCGGCCGGTCGCGTGTCAGCGAAGTCCGCCGCGTCCCAGTTCGCGCCATTTCGTCACCGCCTCGGGCTCGCGAGGGTAGATCGGAGCCAGATAGAGGGGATCGACGCTGGGGATCGTCAGGCCGACCTCAATCACCGCAAGGGCATCAAAGCGGGGCGGGATTACGCGAATTCCCGACTCTGCGGCGGCGGTCGCAAATGAGGGAGGTAAAAACTGGTCGGCGACGAGGACCGACAGGTTTAGAGCCCCCAACTCGGCTCCCCGCATCAGCCGCCCTTCTCCTGCCATCGCGCAATCCTGAAAGACGGTGACCCACGCCGATTCACCCTTTGAGGCAAGCACCACGCCCGCCCGGTCGCCGAGTCTCATGGCCTTGGCAACGCACATCGCGGCCGGGACCGCCACACAGGCTGCGGCGGAGGCCTCGGCGATAAATTTTGCTGCGGTAACAGCGATCCGAACCGCGGTGTATCCGCCGGGACCGGCGGAAACGGCTACGAGCCCCACCTTGGAGAGGTCAGCGTCACATGCCTTGCATGCCCGATGGACCGCGCTCAATAGGTCGTCGTGATGGGGGTCCTTTGTTTCTACCGGCTCGCGATGGAGGAGCCGGACGTCGGCCCCGGACACGGTGGCGATGGCGATGGTCGCTGCGGCACTGCCGGCCTGACATTGAGCGGAAGAATTGCTGCTTTCGATGCCGAGCGCGAACACCGGCAACATTAGGGGCAGAATACCCGAAGGCGGTACGGATTTTAAAGACCGGCGGGCCGTTGTGACCCCTAGACGGGTCGTTGATTCCGTCTGGTGCGAGACCATTTTCGGCGTTCCGAAACAGATCGCCCGCCCTTATGACGGGTGTGGAAGCCGCGTGGGCACCACACCACCACCGGGGGCGCTGCGCACGCCGGAGACTCAGGTTCGCTGACTTTTTCACGTCATCTTGGGCGAGCCGCCTCGACCGCAAGATTTTCGGAACTTTTTCGCTTCACTTCCGTAACGATTATGGTACAGTCTCGTTACGCGTCGCCTCTTTGGCTGCCTCTTCTTTCGCTTCAGACTTGTGTTTCCGTGCAATTCCCGTTGGTAAAACGTTCTTTTTGCGGCTTCTGCCGCGTTTCTTCCCGGCACGGGCTCCTTGCTTTCTGACTCGCTTGAACGCACCGACATTCTGAACGGCGGGTTTTCCGGTTCTGGGGCAAAGGCAATCAGCCTTGGGATCTGGAGAAAGCGGCCATGATGATTTTGACGAGTTCGTTTGGTGAAGTCTGCCTCGGGAAGTGTTTTGTCGATCTTGCTTACTGGTTCGGACGTTGGCGCATCGCGGTTACCTTTGTCCATCCCGGGCAACGTCAAGCCGCCCGTAACCCACTGCGTATCAAGCGATTGCAGTGAGGCCCAGTAAAGTAAGTGTCGGCGTCCCAGTCTGCTCCACCACAATTGATTGCCAGTTTCAGACGTCTTTTCGCTCGCTCGGGCTCTCTTGGAAATTCTTTCCTGGAAACTAACCCCTTCGAACGGAAAAAGGAGTTTTCAATGCTTCGTCGTAAAGGCTTTACCCTCATCGAGTTGCTCGTGGTCATCGCGATTATCGCGCTGCTCATCGGCATCCTCCTCCCGGCATTGGGCAAGGCTCGCGCCTCCGCTCGCCAGCTGAAGGACAGCACCCAGATTCGCGGCGTCCATCAGGGCATGGTCCTGTGGGCCCAGAACAACAACGACAAGTACCCCTTCCCGAGCGAGATCGACAAGGGCAACAAGACCATCGCGGCCAACGGCAAGAAGGATCTGCCCAGCCACATGATGTCTGTGTTGGTCTTCAACGGCTTCTTCAGCCCCGAACTCTGCGTCAGCCCGGCCGAATCTAACGGCAACATCAAGGTCTACGACGCGTACCAGTACACCGAGCCCGCGGGTGCCGTCGACATCAAGTTGGCCCTCTGGGATCCGGCGTTCAAGGCGACGCGCGAAGATACCGGGTTCGCGACCAACACGAGCGGCAACTTCTCGTACGCGACTATGCCCCCCGTCGGCAGCCGCAAGAGCAAGTGGTCCAACACGTTCCAGTCGACCGAAGCCGTCATCGGCAACCGCGGTCCGGCCTATAACGGTGGCGGTGCGCCCACCGTCGCTTGGACGCTCGCCCCCGCTGTGGCGAACCCGGGTGGCGGCCCGACCCGCATCGGCATCGGCTCCAACACCCTCCTGATCCACGGTGGCCGCACCACGTGGGAAGGCAACATCGCCTACAACGACAACCACGTCAACTTCGAGACCCGTCCTGACCCCGAAACCAACCCCTACACCTTCAACATGCTCCCCCAGGGTCAGCGCACCCAGTTCGATAACGTCTTTGCCAACGAGAACGACAACACCCGTGCGAATGACACGACCGAGACCCTTGCGGCGGCTGAAGCCAACAACGGCAACAACTTCCTCCGCGTGTGGTCTAACTGCACGAACGTCGCTAGCAGTTCGACCCTGCTGACGATTGCCCCTTGGTACGACTAATTTCGTCCGAGGTAAGGCACTCTTTTAATTGCTCGTGCGGACCCCGGAAACGGGGTCCGCTTCTTTTTGGCAGGGTCGCGCGTCGCGGCGAGTGCTGCGAGGCGATTTTCCGGACTCTTGCGTGCGATGGCCCTCGGGTGCTGGCGGCGGCCCGCGAGCCCCCCCCCGGCCGCGCGTAAGCCGGGGATCTATGCGGCGCTTTCCCGCGTAGATTCGGTGGCGGCCATTGCCGCCCACTTGTAGGGCTGGTTTGGCCGTTCCTGGCCGCCCTGTCGTCCAAAATTTCACGTCTGCCTCCGTCCGAGTGCCGAAAGGCCCTCAGATAGGCTTTCCGGGTTGGTCAAAGTCGGTTACACTGCATGCGTCAGGCCGTTCGGCCGTTTCCGCTGGACCCGCCAGTTCCGCGTCCTCTGGTCGCCGGCATTCTCCCGCCGACCCCGTTTCAGGATATCCCACCCATGCTCGCTCCTATCCGCCGTCCTCGATTTCCTCAGCCAGCCCGTCAGGGTGGGTTCACGCTCATCGAACTGCTGGTGGTGATCGCCATCATCGCTCTGCTCATCGGCCTCCTTCTTCCGGCCCTCGGAAAGGCCCGGGCCGCGGGAAAGCGCACGGTGAGCCTGGCGAATCTCCGCAGCAACATGACCTACATGAACTATTACCAGGCGGACAATAGAGCGGAGTTCCTGAACCCGTTCGTCAGAACCAACACTGCCGAAATTGAACCGTCCGCCTGGGAAGGGTGCAATGTCGTATTCGTTCCCCGCGATCAGGCGATGGCCGAGTACAACAACCCCTTCGCCGCTGCGTGGGACTACGCGCAGGGCGCGTCGAGCGTGAGCGGAACGGAGACGTTCGGGTACCACTGGCTCGCGCACCTGTTGTACTCCGACGCCGACGGAACCTCTCGCAACAAATCGAACGTGTCGCCGGAAGACTTCGCGCTCCTGAACTGGTTGCGAAGCAACACTAACCAGAATGCTCAGACCGATCTCAGCTGGATTTTCCCAAGCAGTTACTGGTATCCACCAACATTTTGGCAGGATAAGGCTCGGTTCAGCGGGCCTACCCGGAATGCGGGAAACTACACACAGAACAGGAACTTCATCCGCAGGAACAAGGATACCGACGTGCTGACGCCGTCGTCCAAGGTTCAACTCTTCGAGAACAAGGACTTTGGCCAGAAAATTCAGACGATGTGGCATCAGCCGAAGTCCCGGATTCAAGTCGCCATGGTGGACGGCAGCGCGAAATCCATTAACATGGCCGAAGTCATCGCTGCGACCGATACCCCGACGGGAAACGATCCCTCGAAACTGCGATATCCTTCGGGCATCTGGAACGCGGTGGCCCAGGCTCAGGAGATGAACATGCAGTACTACGGTGCGGCACAAGGCTTCATTTGGAATAGCACCGACGGCCGGAACTCGTGGAACATCACGCCTCAGCCGCCGGCGTACTTTTGGGCCACTCGCGACGGGATCGCGGGGAGAGACATTAAGTGAACGCGGATGGCAACAAGAAAAGGGTCGTCCTGGTCGTGTCAGTACTTCTTGCGGCCGTCGCTGCGGTCGTCGCTTGGCGTCTTATTGGGGACGATCCGCCCGTCCCGACCGCCCAGGTTCTCGAAGCCGAGGCGCAGGCCGCGAAGATCGCCGAGGAGCAGGACAAACTGATCACCAAGCCCGAGGTGCTGGTGGAGATGGCGCCCGACGCGGTTCCCGGAAAATCGCCGCGAGTCGCGCCGCGATGATCCGGTGGCGAGGTTTTCCGACGCGTTCCTGACCATATTGTCCGCCATGCCCAAATCCGTCGCCGTCGTCCTCTGTGGCTCAGGCCGATCCGATGGTTCCGAAGTTACGGAATCGGTGTGCGTCCTCATCCACCTGGCCCGCTTGGGCGCCACCTATTCCTGCTTCGCCCCCGATATGCCGCAGGCCGAGGTCGTCAATCACGCGACCGGCAAGCCCCAATCCGGCGCTACCCGCAACATGTTGACCGAGGCCGCCCGCATCAGCCGCGGCAACATCGCCTCTCTCTCCACCCTCGACGCCAACGCCTTCGATGCGCTGATCATCCCGGGCGGCACCGGCGTCACCAAGAACCTCTGTGACTTTGCCACGAAGGGCCACGAGTTCACCGTTCTTCCCGACTTGGAAACAGTCGTTCGCAACTTCCACGTCCTCAAGAAGCCCATCGGCCTTATCTGTATCGCGCCGATCCTCGCGGCCCGGATCCTCGGCACCCGCTCGAACGGCCCGGGTTGCCGCATCACCTTGGGGAGCGACCAAACCGCGAGCGACGCCGCCGCCACCCTCGGCGCCACCCCGATCGCCAAAGGCGTCACCGAGATTCAGTTTGACGACAAGAACCGCCTCTACTCAACCCCGGCCTACATGCACGCCGATGCCAGGCCGCATCAGGTGTACGAAGGCATCGGCAAGATGATCGACCTCATGCTCAAATAGAGGTCGTTGTGCGAACTCGTATGCCCGAAAGAATCTGTCTTTCCGGCTCGGGCCGCATCACACATTCCGGAGTTTGTTCAGCCCGTTGAGGGCCGCCACCTTGTAGCATTCGGCCAACGTCGGGTAGTTGAAGACGGTGTTCACGAAATACTCGACGGTTGCCTTGAAGGCGATAGCGCACTGGCCGATGTGGACGAGCTCGGTGGCCCCGGTGCCGATGATATGAACGCCAAGGATGGCGTGGGTCTCCTGGTGGATCAGCAATTTAAGCATCCCGATTTCGTCGCCGAGTAACTGGCCGCGGGCGATTTCCTTGTATTGGGCGATCCCCGATTCGTACGGGATGCCATCGGCGGTGAGTTTTTCCTCGGTCCAGCCGACCATCGAGATTTCGGGGACCGAGTAGATGCCGTAGGGAAGAAGGTTTTCGAGGTTGTCGCGCGGGAAACCGAACATGTGGCAGGCCGCCAGGCGGCCCTGCTCCATTCCGGTGGAGGCGAGGGCGGGGAAGCCGACGACGTCGCCGACGGCATAGATGTTCGGAACGTCGGTCTGGAAATGTTCACCGACCTTGACGCGGCCCCGAGGGTCGGCAGCCAGCCCCGCCGCGGCGAGGTTGAGATCGGCGGTGGCGCCTTCGCGGCCGATGGCGTAGAGGAGGCAGTCGGCACGAAGCACCTTGCCGGATTCCATCACGGCCTCGGCCATGAACTGGTTGTCGGAGCGGGCCCCGGGGGCGGCCTCGACCCGGCGGATGGTGACAACCTTCTCGCCGAAGCGGAGGGTCATGCCTCCTGAGCGGAGGTGGTATTGCAGGGCTTCGGTGAGTTCGGCATCGACAAAGTCGAGCAGGCGACCGCGGCCCTCCACGAGCGTGACCTTGACGCCCAAGGCCGAGAGCATGGAGGCGTACTCGGTGCCGATGACGCCGCCGCCGACCACGATCATCGAGTGGGGGAGCGTCTGGAGGTTGAGCAATTCATCGGAGGTGATGATGTCGGTGGCGTCGAAGGTGATGTTGGAGGGCCTGGCGGGGCGGGTGCCCACGGCGATGATCGTGAAATCGGCCTCGATGGTTTCACAGACATGCTCGCCGAGGATTTCGATCTTGTGCTCGCTGGCAAACCTGCCCAGCCCGCTCATCACCCTGATGTGATTGCGTTCCAGGTGATTGCGGACGAGATCGATCTCGGCGCGGATGACGTCGTCGCACGAGCGCCAAAGGCTGCTGAGGGTGGCGTTCTTGGCGGCTTGGGCGAAATCGGCGGTCCGGGGCACGATGCTCATGCAGCCGCCCAGGTTAAGGATTGCTTCGCGGAGAGCTTTGCTGGGGATCGTGCCGGTGTTGACCGCCGCCCCGCCCAACACGTTGGCGCGCTCGATCAGGCAGACATTTTTCCCGAGTTTGGAGGCCTGGATGGCCGCCTTCTGTCCGGCGGGGCCGGAGCCGATGACGCACAGGTCGAATCGTCGCATCGGTTCAGCCGCCTCGCTTGAGTTCGGACGATTGGAGGGAGTACTCCTTGTAGCCTGGGATGTACTCGATCAATCCGTTGAGCGTGATGTCGTCGGCAGTCGAGGGATTTTCATCGGGGCCGGAGGAGATGATGCTGATCGTGAGGTCCTGACTTTTGGGGATCGGGGCCATGGTCAGGACCATTTCGTTCCCCCATGCGTCCTTGGTGCCGGGCTTGCCCTGCTCATCGGGTGCTATCTCGGCGATCGACGTCAGTGGTTTCTTGGAAACATTGAGCGCGGTGATGGCCCGCATCGCGGCCGATTGAATCTGCGCTTCCGTCACTTCCTCCTTGGGGAGCGTGGGGATGCTCATTTCTTTGGGGAGGCTGATCCAAATGATCCAACCGACGGCCAGCGCAAGCAGGAGTGATGCGCCGCCAAGTTTCAGAATCTTTTCTCGCAGTTCCGGGTCGATATCGCGATAATCCATAGCGAAAACGTTTCTCCAAGGTGGGCGGGCCGAGCACGACCATTATTGCCAACGGGTAAGGTGCCAGTTTTTCTTGCCGCGACGGATGGCGATGACCCCGCCCTCCAGCAGATCCGTCGTTTTCAGGCGGTCGTCGATCCCGAGTTTGCGGCCGTTGGCGGTCACAGAGCCGGAATTGAGGAACTCCTTGGCTTCCCGCCCGCTGGTGGCGAGGCCGATCTGCGTGAGCAGGTCAACGACCCGCACGCCCTCGCCCTCGAGCGTTGACTTGGGGTGATCGCTCCGCGGCACGGCCGCGAAGACTTCGTTTAGCATGACCGCGGAAAGCCCTGAGATGTCGCCCGAAAAGAGCGCGTTGGAAGCGGCTTCGGCTTGGGCGGCCTCGGTGGGGCCATGGAGCAGGGCGGTCGCTTGGGCAGCCAGGAGGCGGTGCCCGTCGCGCTTGCCCGGTTCGGCCTCGTGGGCGGCGACGGCGGCGGCGACGGTGGACTCGGGCAGGAGCGTAAAGATGCGGAGGAACTTGGGAACGTCCGAATCGGCGGCGTTGAGCCAGAACTGGTAGTAGGCGAAGGGGCTGGTGCGGTCGGCGGTGAGCCAGATCGCTCCGGTCTCGGTTTTCCCGAACTTGCCGCCATCGGCTTTGGTGACGAGCGGGGCGGTGAGGCCGAATGCGGCCGGCGCTTCGTGCTCCATCGCGTTCGGATCGGCGGCGGTTCGGCGGCGACGGATGAGGTCGAGCCCGCCCACGATGTTGCCCATTGATCGGCCCCGCCCATCTGGAGCGTGACGCCGTGTTTCTCAAAGAGGTGGGCGAAGTCGTACGACTGGAGGATCATGTAACTGAATTCGGTGTAACTGATGCCTTGGTCGCGGTTCGTGAGGCGGTCGCGGACCGAGTCTTTTTGCATCATCATGTTGACGGAGAAAAACTTCCCGATATCGCGGAGGGCGTCGAGGTAGGAGATCGGAGCGAGCCAATCGGCGTTGTTGAGGGTGACCGCGCGATTGGAGAGCGTGGGCGAATAGTCCAACAGGCGGCCGAAGATCCGCATCTGGGCTTCGACATTGGCCGAGACCTTCTGGGCGGTAAGCATCGTCCGCTCGGCGGACTTGCCGCTGGGATCGCCGATCAGGCCGGTGCCGCCTCCCGCGACGACGACGGGGGAGTGCCCGGCCCGTTGCAGGTGGGCGAGCATCATGATCGTGACCAAGTTACCGATCGTCAGGGAATCGGCGGTTGGGTCATACCCGACGTACCCGGTGCGGGGGCCGGTTGCAAGGTGCGTGGTCAGCCCGCTCTCGTCGGTGCATTGAGCGAAGAGGTTCCGCCATCGGAGTTCGTGAATCAGGTGCATGAGGGCGAAGGGTAGAGGTGATGTTCCGCGCGCGGCTCTTGCAACGATGCGCGGCGGCCGGGAATCAGGCCGGCAGCGGGAATTGATCGCAGCGGCCGGCGATCTCGGACTTGACCGCGGCGGCTTCGCGTTCCAGGGCCGCGGGGTCTTTGAGTCCGGCGTCCAAGACGCGGTCGATCCAGTTGGCGATCTCGACCATCTGGGGTTCTTTGAAACCGCGGGTGGTGGTTGCGGGCGAGCCGAGCCGGATGCCGCTGGTGATGCGGGGGGGGCGGGGGTCGTTCGGAATGCCGTTGAAGTTGGTGATCATCCCGGCGTGCTCGAGCCAGGTGGCGGCGTCTTTGCCGGTGAGGTTTTCGTTTCGGGCCCGGAGATCGACGAGCACGAGATGGTTGTCGGTGCCGCCGGTCGTCATGCGATAGCCTCGGTCACTGAGGGCGGCGGCGAGCGCCTTGGCGTTAGCGACGACCTGGCGGCAGTAGGCTTTGAACTCCGGCTTGAGGGCCTCGCCAAAGGCGACGGCCTTGGCGGCAATGATGTGCATGAGGGGGCCGCCCTGAGCACCAGGAAAGACGGCCTTATCGATTTGCCTGGCGAGTTCTTCGTCGTTCGTGAGGATGAGCCCGCCGCGGGGCCCGCGGAGGGTTTTGTGGGTGGTGGTGGTGACGATGTGGGCGTGCGGAAATGGCGATGGGTGATCGCCGGTGGCGCAGAGGCCGGCGATGTGGGCGATGTCGGCAACGAGCAGCGCGTTGCACTCGTCGGCGATTGAGCGGAAGCGGGCGAAATCGATGGTGCGGGGGTAGGCGGAATAGCCGACCATGATGATCCTGGGCTTGGCTTCCAGGCAGATGCGGCGGGTTTCGTCGAAGTTGATTCGTTCAAAATCTTGATGGGCGATGTCGTAATGGAGCGGGTAGTGAACGGGCTTGAAGAACTTGCCTGAAAAGTTGATCTTCATGCCGTGGGAGAGGTGTCCGCCGTCTTTAAGGAGCAGGCTGGCGAAGGTGTCGCCGGGCTGAAGGACGGCCTGCATCATGGCCTGGTTGGCCTGCGCGCCGGAGTGGGGCTGGACGTTGGCGAAGGCTGCACCGAAGAGTTTCTTGGCGCGGTCCTGAGCGATGGTTTCGATGGCGTCGTGGTGGAGGCAACCTTGGTAGTAGCGTGCACCCGGGTAGCCCTCGGCGTATTTATTGGTGAGGCAGGAGCCCATCGCGGCCATGACCGGCGCGGAGACGTGGTTCTCGCTGGCGATCAGTTCGATGGTAGAGTGCTGACGCTGGGCCTCACGCCTGATGAGGTCACCGATCTCGGGATCGGCACTGGTGACGGCATCGATGGAGGCGAGGACGCTGGGTGAATCGCTCATGGGAACGAAGGGTAGACGGGGCGTTGCAAAGGTTCATACGAACTGGCCGATGAGCCAATCGCTAGTGGCGGGCAGCACCGCCGGGAAACAGATCGTGACGACAAGCGAGAGTGTGGTGAGCACGACGCCGATCGCCCAGGCGTGGGGCAGTTTCAGGTAGTTCTTGCAGGCGATTGACCACCAGACGGCGAGCCACAGCAGCATGCCGAGAGCGAGGGCTTCGTCCAAATGAGGGACGAACTACTCGGACCAATGCTGCAGGTTTCGGAGAACGACACCGCGTGCTCGGGTGAGAACACCATCACGAACGAAGCACGAACCACAGAGGATGAGTCTCAAGCAGAGAAGCGTCACGAGGCCCAGCGGCGCGGACACCGCGATGCGGGCCAGATGAGCAGCGCGGACCTTGGCCCTGCGGAGCGTACGCGGGAGGCAGACAAACGCGAACGGCATAAGGCAGAACGCGCCCGCGGCCACGGTGATCGCGGGCGAGATCGTCACGCTGTTGCCCCACCAACTCCGGGATGATTCGCACCCCATGTATGGGAGCGCTGTGAGATAGACCATCGGTTTTGCGGAGAGTGGAAGGACGACCCAGCCTGCGGCCCAAGCGGAAAACACGCCGAGTGTGAACGCGGCGGTGACGCAGACCGCCGGGATCAGAACCAGCAGGGTGGCCGCGAGCGCAGCCAAGAGCCGCGCGGGAACAACCCGGCGTTCCATCCGAACGGTGGTCCAAAATTTCCAAGGCACTTGGCCTATGAGGACGAGCGAAAGCAAGCGGCGGACGTGCCGGGCGCGCGTGTTCGTAAAACGTCTCGTGAAGCCGGATCGCGTTGATTCGGAGGGTCTCCCAATGAACGGCGAGCCCGCACTCTGGGCAGACGCCGCCCTCTGTCGGACCCTTTGTCCGGAAGTGCGAGGAAAGGTCGTACCCGCAGCGCGGGCAGTCGATACGCAGGGGCGGAAGCGAATCATCACGTGCCCCGGAGGTCGAATCGGGCCCGGGCGTCACAGAATCCGCTCCAAGAAGTCACCGACTTCAACCCACGCGTGCGTTGAGGGGACAACGACCAGCAGCGCCATCGCCGCGAGGCTCGCGACGAGCGTCATGGCAATGCCGACCGCCGGGGCGTGGCGGAGGCGCATGTACCGGCCCGCCGCGACCGACCAGTAGATCGCTATCCAAACGAGCACCGCGGGCACCCAAAGCCACGCCCCGTGTGCCACCGCTTCGATGTGCGGGGCTAGACCACGCGGCATATTGCCGAAACCGTACATGTTGGCCTCGATGATGCTCAGGGCCGCCGCACCCAGCCCGAACGGGATTGCGATCAACGGGAGCCACGCGAGGCTGTAGCACCACGCACGGATGATGTGGAGGCTCCTCACCTTGGCCACCCGTCGCGACGTCCGTAGGATCAGGAACGTGAGCGGCATGAAGGCGCTGGTGATGAGCGACATCCAGAGCGGCAATTGCGCCTGCCGCCACTCACGACCCGGAAGGAGGGACCACGAACCGATCGAGAAGCCGACATTGGTTCGATGCTGAAATTGCTGCATGGTGCGCCAGCCGAAAGGCCACGCGAAGGTGAAGACGTCGAAGGTGGCCGCCATCGGGGCGGCGGGAGCCAGCCTCGCTCTGTTCTGAAACGTCCACCGTTGCGAGGGTGGCGACGGGCGGCCCCATTGATACCACAGTTGCACGCCCGCCTCTGCCAGAACCATCATCATCGCCAAGCCGATGATGAGGCACAGACCGGCGAAACGGAGGCTTGATCGAGGGCGGGGCGGATGCTCGATGCGCACCAACGCGGGGCCAAACAGCCTCCACGGGGCGAGGGCACGGAGCCAGGTACGCAAGAAGCGGAGCCGGCGGTAGTTCTCGGGGTGTTCGATGAACCATGGCGGAAGGCTCTCTGACGGGTCGGACACCACCCTCCAGTCGAACCCAAGTCCGCACTCGGCGCAGGTTGCGAGCGGGACTTCGATCCGGATCGAGCCCGAAACGTCGTAGCCGCAGCGGGGGCACATGTGGGAGCCGGCGTGGAGTGGTTCGCCCGCGGGATCGTTGTTCTTCATTCCCATTCCATCGGAGTGTACAGGCGAGGAGTGACGCGAGTGGCATCTTCTGGGCGTAGCCAGCCGTATTCTCGACGCTGTGAATTCCGCTCATGATGCATCGAAACGGGTCGGCTGGTGGGTTTCGGGCTTTGCCGCCCTACTCACCCTCGGCGGATGGGGGGCGCATTTCGCTGCTCCCACCGACATGCACGACCACGACCAACTGAAACCGGCGGCGTATGTGCTCGACATTGTGCGGAACGGCGCGTGGGCGGCCCAGACCGATTTTGAGGGAACGGCGATGTCGAAGCCGCCGCTTTACCCGTGGTTCGCCGCGGCGATCGCGACCATCACCGGTCGGGTTGGCGACTTGGAAATGTACGTTCCGAGCGGCCTGGCGTTACTCATCGCGGCGGTGCTGAGCGCATGGGTCGCGCGCCGTTGGATCGGCACCCGGGCCGCCGTTTGGACGACGCTGGCGTTTGTCCTTAACCCGCTGATCAGCAAGCACCTCTGCCTCGCGCGGGCCGACGCGGTGTTTACGGGGACGATCGCCGTCGCCGGTTGGTCGTTGCTGCGCTCCGTCGTGGCACGCTCGGAAGGGGACACCCGGGCCGCCGCGAGGTGGATTGTCGCGTTCTGGATCGGCGCGACGATGGCGATGCTCGCCAAGGGGCCGCTGGGGGTGCTGCTAGCCGCGGGGGGCGCGGCGAGCGTGTGGTGGCCGCGGCGTTGGGAGCAAGGGTTGGCGCGCCCGGTACTGGCGGGGTCTCCATGGCGTGCCCACGGGCTGGGAATCGTCGTGCTTCTCGCGATCGCGGGTGGGTGGTTGGGCTGGGCGATAAACGCTGGCGGGCAGCCCCTCGTTGATCGGATGATCGGTCGCGAGTTGATCGGGCACACGTTGGGAACTCATTCGAGCCCGCCGCCCTTTTCACGGCCGTATCTCTCAACCGCCTATTTCTTCGCTCGCTTTGCGCCCTGGACGGTGCTGGTGGGAATCGCGTTGGTGCGGGTGGTGGTTCGGCCGAGCGCGGAAGGTGTGACTCGCATCGTGGAACGGTTCGCGTGGAGCTGGGTGGTGGTCGGACTGGTAGTGTTATCGATCCCGGGACATCAGCGGGGCGACCTGCTGCTGCCGGTGTGGCCAGCGGGAGCGTTGCTCGCCGGGCAGCAGGTGCAACGCTTGCTGGAGCGATGGGAGGTCGGGCGGCGGGTCAACGCCGGGGTCGCGATCGTGACGGTGATCGCCGGTGTGGGAGCGATCTGGTGGTGGAACTCGGTCGGGAACCTCTTGAAAAACGAGGTGCGGGTCTCGATCGCCGCGGAATCGCTCGCCGACCGTTTAAGGACGGCAGATCCATCACTTCCCGTGGTCTTTGATCGAACGGCGTGGGACATGCAATGGGCCTTCCGAGTCAAGCGGCCAAACGTGGATGAATGGTCGCTCGCCCCGCGTCCGTGCTGGTTTCTCACCCGACGGCCGATTCTGAACGTGATTCCAGACGACCAGGCCGCAGTGAGTTGGGGCGACGGCAAGGGAGACGTGTGGGCGTACCGGTTGCCTGCGAATAAATAGCCGGTGGCCGATAGCCATTTTTGAGCCATTCGCGGCTAGGAATGGTGGAGAGAATCGGGCGGAGTTTCGGACCATTCGGCAATTCCGCGAACTACGATGGGGTACATGGCCGCAACGTCCAAGCACATTCGCAATTTTTCGATCATCGCCCACATTGACCACGGCAAGAGCACGCTCGCCGACCGCCTTTTGCAGGCAACCAACGCGGTTTCGGAGCGGGAGGCCCGCGAACAGATCCTCGATTCCATGGATATCGAGCGGGAACGCGGCATCACCATCAAGGCGTCTGCGGTGACGGTGATGCACCGCCACAAGGCCGGGGCCAAGAGCGACGACCTCGAAAACGAGTTTGAGGCTCCGGTGGGCGAGAGCGGGGAGCACACCGTCGCCAAAGGTGCCGCCGAGGCCCACGGCGAGATGTTCATGCTCAACTTCATCGACACGCCCGGGCACGTCGACTTCAATTACGAGGTGAGCCGGGCCCTGAAGGCGTGTGAAGGGGCCATCCTCGTGGTCGACGCCACGCAGGGAGTTCAGGCCCAGACGCTGGTGAACGCGTACCTGGCGATCAACGAGAACCTGACGATTGTGCCGGTGATCAATAAGATCGACCTGCCGTCGGCGAGGACCGACGAAGTCGCGGACGAGATCGAGCAGACGCTGGGCTTTCGGGCCGAGGACTGCCTGACGGTGTCGGCCAAAACCGGCGTCGGGATTCCGGAATTGCTGGCGGCGATCTGCGAGAAGTTTCCGCCGCCCCGCCAGCCGGTGGTGAAGCAGTTGCGGGCCCTCATCTTCGACGCCGTCTATGACGACTACCGCGGCGTCATCGTCTATGTCCGGGTCTTTGATGGCGAACTAAAAGTCGGCGACAAGATCCGAATGATGGGCGTCGGCCGCACATTCCAAGTAACCGAAATCGGGAAGAACAACCCCAAGCCCTTCCGGTTGCCGGGGGGCAAGATCGGGCCGGGGGAGACGGCGTACGTCGTTGCCGCGATCCGGACGCTGAAGGATGTTCGGATCGGCGACACGATCACCTTGGATATCGACCCGGCGACTGAGGCGTTGGAAGGGTACAAGCCGCCCCGCCAGATGGTCTTTTGCGACTTTTATCCGGCGACCGCCGACGAGGGCGAATCGACGGACTTTGAGGAACTGCGGGACGCGATCGGCAAACTGAGCCTGAACGATTCGTCCTTCACGTTCGCGCCTGTCCACTCCGAGGCGCTCGGGTTCGGGTTCCGGTGCGGGTTTCTCGGCCTCTTGCACATGGACATCGTGCAGGAGCGTCTGGAGCGCGAGGGCGGCGTGCAGATTGTGCAGACCGCTCCCACGGTTTCGTATCACGTGCTCGTGCGCGGGCGCGACACCATCACGGGGGCGAACGGGCAGGCGTTGAAGCCGGTGGACCCGACAAGCGAGTTCCTCCGCGGCATGGACGGCCGCGAAACCCCCGACGGCATGCAGTTGCTGGAGGTCCACAACCCCGCCGACCTGCCGAACATGGGGCACGTTGAAGAGATCCGCGAGCCCCTGTGCAAGGTCGAGATTCTGGTGCCCAAACAGTACATCGGCGACGTCATGAAGTTGTGCCTCGACCGGCGCGGCTCGTACAAGAGCCAGTCGTTCGTTTCCACCTCGCGTGAAATGCTCCACTTCGAAGTCCCGCTCGCCGAGATTATCTACGACTTCTTCGACAAGATGAAGGGCATGACGAGCGGTTACGGCACCATGGACTACGAGGTCATTGGATACCGTGCCGACGAACTTATCAAGATGGACGTCCTTATCAACGGCGAGCCTGTCGAGGCTTTGGCGCTGATCACCCACCGCGACAAGGCGGAGCAGCGCGGCCGCGTGCTGATTTCCAAACTCAAGGAGCAGATCCCTCGCCACCAGTTCGAGATTCCCCTGCAGGCGGCCATCGGCGGCAAGATCATCGCCCGCGAGACGATCAAGGCCTTCCGCAAGGACGTGCTGGCCAAGTGCTACGGTGGCGACATCTCACGCAAGCGGAAGTTGCTTGAAAAGCAGAAGGAAGGCAAGAAGCGGATGAAGAACGTGGGGAACGTGACAATCCCGCAGGAGGCGTTCATGGCGGTCCTGGATCAGGGTGATTGAGGCGGGCGAGGCAGGCTGATGCATCCGCCAGTACGCTGGCCCGCGCACCTTGGCGTTTAGGCGAATCCCACCGCCCGCTTGACCACCGCTTCGTCCCGTGTTGAAAGATCCGCCGCCCGCTCCGCTCCTGCGGAATGCGAAACGCGGCCGCCAACTTGCGGATATCGCACCCGTTGCTGCTCGTTGAGTCGGCGACCGGCTTGACGCACCTCGTCAATGAGTAGGTTCGGCGGTTTGATGGAGCGCGACTGCGCGGATTGCGGGTTCGTGTTCGTACGTCCTCCCAACAATAGTGGTCGGACGTCAGGACGACCGGCGGCACGAGGCCCAGTCGGTCGCACGCGCATCGATGGAGCGGGAGATGCCTGGGCCGGCGCGCGACACGTTTTCCATCGACCTTGCTCCGCCGGGTGCGTGGCATCTCGTTACCCATCCGTTACCGACGTCTCCGCAACCCAAACGTACAACCTTGCGTCTCACTCTCCGTCAAACACACTTCCCAGGAGATGCTTCCCATGCCCCGACTTGCCTCATCTTTTGCCATTGGCTCGTTGCTATTTGCTCTTTCGGTCGGCGACGCCCAGACCACTAACAACCCCGCCACCCAGATTCTGATCCCCTCGCTTCCCCGCAGGGACTGGCAGATCCGCAACTCCCCCGTGGAAATCTCGGACGTCCGAGCCGCGATCGACATCCGCGAACAACTCGCCACCACCGTCCTCACCCTCACGATCTTTAACCCCGGCTCGACTTCGCAGGAGGCCAAGCTCCTTCTACCGGTCGCGGACGGCGTGGTGGTCCGTTCGCTCCAATACGACGGGGTCGGCACCGACGTCGCGGCCGAAGTGCTCCGCAAAGAAGACGCCCGTCGCATCTACGACGGCATCGTGAACTCGATGAAAGACCCCGCGCTGGTTGAGTTTGTCGGCTACAACCTCATCCAGACCAGCGCGTTTCCCATCCCGGCCGGAAAAAGTCAGACCCTGAGCCTCACCCTCGAGCAGGTTCTTCCCGCCGATGGCAACCGCATCGACTTTTCTCTCCCCCGCAGCGAAGCTCTCGCGCAGGGCAAGGCCTGGACGATCGACGCCACCATCACGTCCAAGCGCCCGATCGCCACGGTCTTTTCACCCAGCCACGACATCACCACTGAGGTGACCCACTCCGGCGCCACCCGCATCCGAATCAACAACGCGGCCACCGACACCGGCACCTTCCGGCTGTCGTACCTCCTGGAGAATCAGAAATCCGACGGCCTCGCCGCCACCATCTTCGCCTATCCCGATGCCTCCGCCGGTGCGGACGGGGGCTCTGCTCGTGGCGGCTATTTCATGCTTCTCGCCTCTCTCAACAACTCGCAGCACGCCGCCCTGACCCCGGCCAAGCGCGAAGTCGTCCTTGTGCTCGACCGCTCCGGCAGCATGCGCGGCGACAAACTTCTCCAAGCCAAGGCCGCCGCCGAGCAGGTCATCCAGGGTCTGAGCGACGGCGAGGCGTTCAACATCATCGACTACTCCGATTCGGTCTCGTCGCTCGCCCTCAAGCCGCTCATCAAGAGCCGCGAGACCGTCGCCCAGGCCAAGGCCTATCTCGCCGGCCTCGAAAGTAACGGCGGCACGAACATTCACGACGCGCTGATCGAGGCCATGCGGACGAACCCCATGTCGGGCATGATGCCCCTCGTGCTCTTCCTCACCGATGGACTGCCCACTGTGGGCGAGCGCAGCGAGGTCGGGATCCGCGATGCCGTCAAGGCCGCCAACCTCCACCGACGCCGCATCTTCACATTCGGCGTCGGCGTCGATGTCAACGTTCCACTCCTCGCCTCCCTCGCCGCTTCGTCCCGGGGCTCCCCCACTCTTATCCTGCCCAACGAAGACGTCGAGGTCCAGGTTTCCCGCGTCTTTAACCGCCTCCGCGGCCCCGTCTTGGGCCTCCCGTCTCTCTCTCTCGCCGGTGACGGTGATGGTCTCAGCCGCCTTCGTAACGTGATGCCCCGGGTCATGCCCGACGTCTTTGAGGGCGATCAGATCATCGTGTTCGGCGAGTATCGGGGCGACACGCCCATGGTCCTCAAGATCTCCGGCGAGGCAATCGCCCGCGGCAGCGACACCCGCGAGTTTGAAGTCCACTTGGACCCCGCCACCGCCACGGTCCGCAACGGCTTCGTCCCCCGCCTCTGGGCCAGCCGCAAAGTCGCAGCACTCATCGATGAGGTCCGTCAAGCCGGCGCCACCGGCACCGCCGCCACCGACCCGGCGTTGAAGGAGGTCATCGACGAGATCGTCCGACTCAGCACCAAGTACGGCATTCTCACCGAGTACACCGCCTTCCTCGCGACCGAGCAGCCGAAACTCACGACCGCCTCGGGGCGTGCGGCCGCGCGCGAAGAGATCGTCGACTCCCTTCAGGCACGCGCAGTCGAAATCCGCACCGGCTTGGGCGGAATTAACCAGCAGGCGAACAACGACCGGGCCGCCTCCGTCCTCAACGCCCCGCAACGGGCCGCCTATCTCGACAAGGACATGAAGAAGGTCGAAGTCCAGAATGTTATGAACATCGCTAACCGCACCCTCTACTTCCGCAACAACCGCTGGGTCGATTCCCGCCTCCTCGACAAAGAAGACCTTCCCCCTTCCCGCACCATCACCGTCGGCACCCCCGAGTTCATCTCGCTGGCCCACCGCTTGGCCGCCCGCAACGAGCAATCCTCCCTCTCCTTCACCGAAGACGCCTTGCTCGAAATCGACGGCGAAACCGTCCTTATCAAGCAGAAGGAGTGAGTCGATGGGTGTGGTGCAACCGCTTGTTCCGACCGGTGATTTTTTCTTCCTCACTTGCCTTGGGCGGCATCCCGGCTCGCCGGGATGCCACGTCTGTACTGATTGGCCTTCCAACCGGGTCCGACGCACCGCCCAAGACAGCCAATACTGTTTCCACGCGCGCCTCACCATCCCTCCCTCCGCAGCGCCGTGCCCCCGCCCCGTCCTTTGCGATTCGCCGGTTTGCCATTTGGAGCGCAGTGATGCCCCTCGGAACCATCCTTATCGTCGAAGACGACTCCGCCATCCGTCGCGGCCTTGCCGACGCCCTGCGCTTCGCCGGCTATGCCGTCCTGGAAGCCCCCGACGGCCCGGCCGGTCTCGATTCCGCCAGCACCCGTGACATCGATCTCGCCCTTCTCGACGTCCTTATGCCCAAAATGGATGGATTCGCCGTCCTCGCGGGGATCCGCAAAGCCAAGCCCACGCTGCCCGTCATCATGCTCACTGCCAAGGGCGAAGAGCACGACCGCGTCAAAGGCCTCAAAGGCGGGGCCGACGACTACGTCGTCAAGCCCTTCAGCGTCACCGAACTCCTCGCCCGGGTCGAAGCCGTACTCCGCCGCTCCGCCGAACGCCCCCGCAATGTGACCAAACTGCACCTCGGCGGCCGAGAAATTGACTTGGAACGCCGCGAAGTGTGCCATAAAGATGGAACGCGCGACCAACTGTCGGAACGCGAAACCGAACTCTTCGCATACCTCGCCGGCAACCGCGGCCGTGCTATCTCCCGCGATGAACTCCTCACCCGCGTCTGGGGCCTCGACCCGCGCGGCATGCACACCCGAACCGTCGATATGACCATCGCCCGCCTGCGCGAAGTACTTGGCGACAACGCCGCAAACCCCGCGGTCATCGTCACCGTCCGCGCGAAGGGCTACATGCTCGTCGCCGAGGCGAGCGGAACAATCGCCCTGTGAGAAACGCAACGTGGTCCATCCTCGTCTTCAGCGCGTGCGTGCTGCTCGTCACCGGTACCCTGGTTTGGCTCACGCTGCAAGCGGTTGACCTTGAGCGCAAGGAAGCCGAGGCCCGGGCGGATGCCACGTTCCAAGAAGCCATCCGCCTTGCGCTATGGCGGATGGAATCGACCCTCGCCCCGATCGTCGCCCGCGAATCCTCCCGCCCCTACTTCCAATACCGCTCCTTCTACCCCGCCACCCGCGCCTACAACGCCATGCGGAATGATCTGACGCCCGCCGACGTCGTCGTGCCTTCGCCTCTGCTGGCAGGCCCGCAAGAACCGATCCTCTTGCACGTGGAAGAAGACGCCTCCGGGATCTATTCCTCGCCCCAAGTTCCCGGCCCCACCTACGAAGCCTTGGCCGAAAGTACCTACGCCAGCAAGTACCAACTCGAACTTTGGAAGCAGCGGCTGAGCGATTTCGCGGCACTGAACCACGCCCCCGCATCGGAGGCCCGGTTGCGCCCGCCGGGCGCGCCTCCGGATGCGTACCGATCGTTGGACGCCTCCACTGTCACCCCCCCCTCCGCCCGTCTCGAAACACCCGGGGTCAAGGATGCGGTCGGCCCGGATGTCGCAGCTGGGGTTGCGGGCGAGGAAGCCCGTGGTCGCTCCAAAGACCGCGATATCGACTCGGCCCAGGTCACCCAATCCATGAACGAGTACGGGGCCCGCCAGAACTCCACGCGTACCGCGAATGCCCCGCCCCGTGAGTTCGACAACTTCCAGGCCAAAGCCGAGGCGGCGGTCTCGATGAGCGATAAGACGGTGCCTCTGAAGCCACCGACCCAGGCTTCATCCTCGGCGGGCGGGAGCGCCCTCGATTCAAACCGAGCCGAGCCCGATCTGCCGAAGCAGCGCGCCGTCGGCCTCTCCCCGCCCGACGCGAACCCAGGCTTTGGGCAGGAACTTGTTGAACCGGGAAGCCCGGAAGGCGACGAGTTGCGGGAGTCACCCGCTCGAAGCCCACGCGCGAATCCTGATGCCGTCGTCGTTCAGGGCGAACTTGTCGCCCGCTGGATCCACACCGACAGCGACAACCCCTCACTGGTTCTCACCCGCGACGTCACCATCGGCGCATCGATTGTTCATCAAGGTGTCTGGCTTGATTGGCCAAGCCTGCGGGCTTCACTCCTCGCTTCCGCCGGAGACGTGGTGCCGGGAGCCACGCTCCGCCCGGTCGACCCCACCCTGACGGACCCCCTCACACTGGGCCGTCGCCTCGCCGCCATCCCCGCCGAACTCGTGGTCCCCGATCCACTGCCCCCCACCGTGGCGCGTTGGAGCCCGGTGCGCACCACCCTCGCGGGCGCCTGGATCATCGCCCTCGTGGCGGCGCTCGCCATCGGCCTCGTCCTCCGCGCCTCCTGGGATTTGGCCGAGCGCCGCGGCCAGTTTGTCACGGCCGTCACTCACGAACTCCGCACCCCGCTCACGACGTTCTGCCTCTACTCCCAGATGCTCGCCGACGGCATGGTCCCCGACGAAGTCCGCCGCAAGGAGTACTTCACGACCCTCCGCGCCGAGAGCCATCGCCTTTCCCGCATCGTTGAGAGCGTCCTCGACTATGCCCGACTCGGTCGCAACAAGCCCGCTCGCAACTCCGACGCGATTCCGCTCGGTGAACTCGTCGATCAATTCGTCGGAACGCTGTCCGCCCGCTGCGAGCAATCCGGGATGACCCTTGTCGTGGAGCGTGATCCGAGCGCCGATGCCCTCATCGCCACCGACGCCGCGACGGTGGAGCGGATTCTCTACAACCTCGTCGATAACGCCTGCAAATACGCCGCCGCCGCCGCTGACCGCCGTATCCACCTCGAAGTTCGCATCGGCTCCAAGGACGTCAAGCTTGCCGTCCGCGACCATGGCCCCGGTGTGGAAACCACCGACCGCTCGAGCATTTTCCGCGCTTTCGTCCGCGGCGGCCGACACGCCGACGGCTCGATCGCTGGTCTGGGTCTCGGGCTCGCCCTCGCCCGGGGCCTCGCCGACCAGTTGGGTGGCGAACTTCTCCTCAACGCCGCCCCCCCCGACTCTGGTGCCGCGTTCACGCTCAGCCTCCCGCTCGTCTCTATGGCAAAGGGTTCGCAAAAAAGTCCGGCACCTCGGTGACGATTCGCGCCGATCCGTCCACGAACACGGTGTTAAAGGCCTGTTTGGCGGCATGCACTCGACCGATCCTGGCACGCACCTGGGTGTCGTCCCGAAAATCAACCACGCTCAAGGTCCGCGTCGGTGGCGGGGCCTCGCCCACAATCGGGGCCGCCGCCGAATCAATCAAAAGTGGCGCATCCGACGGGCGCTCCACCAGGTCCAGCCGAATCGAGACCAGCCCCAC
Source organism: uncultured Phycisphaeraceae bacterium (assembly GCA_964549785.1). Taxonomy (GTDB): domain Bacteria; phylum Planctomycetota; class Phycisphaerae; order Phycisphaerales; family UBA1924; genus JBEIUO01. Next base: position 35,227 of record CAZJXA010000002.1, read on the forward strand.
ATCGAAGTTGTCCGGATCGCCCGCGGACCCCGAATGCCCCGACGTGTTGATCGCGTAGGTTCGTTGCATCTGGCTTCCGTACAGACTCCGCGCCGTCGGACATACCAAGCTCGACCGCTGCGAATACAACTCTCCCCCGGTCGCCCCCGTGATGCCCGCCGACGCCTGAACGACGAGGGCCCAGTTCGGCAACGTCCCATACGGAATCCCCAGCGCAGGACTCTTGCCCTTGTTCTCGTCCGCGTACGCCCGCACCGCGATCCCGTTGTGCCGCAAGTTGGACAGGCACACGGCCGCCCGCCCGGCCTCGCGCGCGGCTCCCAACGACGGCAGCAGGATCGAAATCAAAACCGCGATAATCGCGATCACCACCAGCAGTTCAATG
>CAZJXA010000002.1:35621-46674 GCA_964549785.1 uncultured Phycisphaeraceae bacterium
GTTCAATGAGCGTGAACCCTTCTTGGTTCCCTCGGATTTCGGCGCTTCTAGGCTTCACGGGTTGTCCAACTCTGTGTCTCGGAGCAACGCTACAACGCCCGCCCGTCCGGCACGATGCTCTTCCCGTCAAAGTGACGGCGTAACTCGATCAATTTGAATTTTCCTCACCCCCGCGCCGGCGTCAACAACCCGTCGGGTTCGCCCAGCAGCCGGATGATCTCCGCCAGCGCGAGGGCCGCCGTCGCCCCGTCCACCACCCGATGGTCGCACGCGAGGCTCAGCGGCAGCACCTGCCCGACTCGGAACGTCCCCTTGTTCACGATCATCCCTTCCCGGGCTCGACCCACCGCCAAGATGCCGACCTCGGGGTAGTTGATGATCGGCGTCGCAAACCGCCCCGCGTGGCTCCCCACGTTACTGATGGTGAACGTCCCGCCCATCAACTGTTCACGCGGGATCGAACGCCCGCGCGCCATGTCCGCCGTCATCGCGATCGCCCGGCTGATCTCGAGCACCCCCAGCCGATCCGCATCTCGAATCACCGGCACCATGAGCCCCGCCTCGGTATCGGTCGCGATCCCCAGATGGACCGACCGGAACTGGATAATTTCCTCAGTCGCATCGTTGCTGTTCGCATTCAGCGATCGGAACCGCGAATCGCCCAATACGCGGCAGACCGCACCCGCCACGAACGGCAGGAACGAGACCTTTTCGCCGCTGGCCCCCGCCAGCTTCCGCCGCAGAGCGTCCAGCGCCGACACGTCCGCCTCGTCCATCACAGTAAAGTGGACGGCCTGATTGACGCTCTCGCGCAAACGGTTCGCGATCGTCCGCCGCACGCCCCGGAACGGGATCCGCGTCACCTCTTCCGCGTTCGGGAGAGCGCGCGGCGTCCGCGGGGGATTCGCTACCGAGGGGGCGGTCGCGGCGCGGCCCGGAGGCGTCCGCGTCGTTGACAGGGTTTCCGTCACGCGGCTGTGCGGTTCCGAACGATCCATCGGCGCTACATCACCGTGACCCCCGAGATTTTGAACGCCGCTGGGTCCATCACTGCGGGCCGCCTGATTCCTCGTCGCATTCCCGGAACCGCTCGCCGCCCGCACGTCCTTCTCCAAGACCCGGCCGCCGATGCCGCTGCCTGTCACGTCGTCGATGTCTACGCCCATTTCCTTCGCGATCCGCCGGACGACCGGTGTCGCCAAGGCCTTGCCACTGGCGTTCCCGCCCGGTGTGTTGGCGAACGAACCGACTACCGAGCCGTTGTCCTCGCGCTCGGAGGCCGGTTCCAGCACCTCCGGTGCCTCGACCCGCGCCACCGGCTTTGCCGCTTTCGATCCGTTCGACGAAGGCACCGGTTGCTTCGCGCCGCCCCCTCCCTCGTAGGTCACGAGCGGATTCCCGGTGTTCACGATCTGGCCCTCGGCCCCGTGCAAAATCGCGATCACGCCGCCGCGGGGGCTCGGAACTTCAACGACCGCCTTGTCAGTTTCCATATCCGCAAGGATGTCGTGCTCCTGAACCGCTTGACCCACCGCGACCCTCCATTTGAGCAGCTCGGCTTCGTGTACGCCCTCGCCCAGGTCGGGCAGCAGAAAGACGTTGGGATTGGCGGGCTGGGCGGTGGCCATAGGGCGAAACTCCGGCGGGTGATGGTTGAGCGGCGCAGCCAGAGGATATCGACCATGCCGCCGTATTGCCAAATGTTGGGCCCGCCCCGTCCGCCCGGCAACAATCGCGGGTGGACCTGAAAGAAATCGCCCTGCTCGAAGAACGCCGACAGGCCCTCGGCCTTTCGGAAATCGCAGAAGAAAGCCGACCCATCCTGGGAGGCACGGCGGGACGGAGTTTCCCCGGTTCGTGGCTCAACAACGCCGTGGGCATCGGGCTCAACGAGTCGTTCCATGAGCCCGAGATCGACCAACTCATCGCCTGGATGAGCGAAAAGGGCCTGCCGACGCGCCTCGAGATCGCGGCTTTCGCCGATGAGGCGTTCCTCAGGGCGATCGAACGCCGCGGCTTCGTCCTCCGTGAGTTCGAGTGGGTTTTCTTCCGCCCGCTCTCCACCCAGGAACCCGCGTGCCCCATCCATACACCACCTTCAGAAATATCCATCGGGAGAATCGATCCCGCGGATGCCGAACGCGTCCGCGAATACGCCACCGTCACGTGCCGGGGGTTCGCGCCGTCCGACAAGGACGTCTCCGAGAGCGACCTCGACGTCTTCAGCCGCTGTGTCCGCCACGCGCGGACTTCTGGCTTTGTGGCGTACGTCGCTGGCCGCATCGTCGGCGCCGGCGCGATCGACGTCTGGCGGAACGTCGGCGCTCTCTTCGCGCTGGCGGTGTTGCCGGAGTGGCGTCGAAAAGGCGTCCAGCAAGCCCTCATCGCGGCCCGTTCAAATCACGCGGCAAACGCTGGTGCCACGGTCGCGACGATCGGAAGCAGGCCCGGCCAGAGCACCGAACGGAACGTTGGGCGCATGGGGTTCCAACTCGGCTACACCAAGGTTGTGATGGTGCGGGACTTCAAGTCCTGATTCCACAGGAACCCCCCGGCCTACGGGGCCGCCGCGGGCCGGACCGGCACCGGGCTTCCGCCCACCAGCAAGATCGCCCGACGGACTTCCATGATTGCGATCAACGCCAGTGCCTGAGTCTCCGGATCCAGCGTTTCATCCCATAGCGCAGCCCGCACACCGCCCATCGCGATTTCGGGTGCCGCCGCGGAGTAAGCGGACCATTCATCCACGGTCAGTTGCCGAATAAAGCGAACCGAACGAAGCAGCCTGACCAATTCCGGCATCCGCTCGGCCTGCGGAGTGGTGCTCGGATCAGCCAGACACGCTCCGAGGAAGGCGACCAGCGGTACCGACGCCCCGGTGGGCAGCGGGCTGCGCGGATCGAGAAACGCGAAGCCCCCCACAAGGTCGGGGCCGTCCTCACCCGCGTCATCCGCCGTCAACTGCATCTTCCAGAGCGAATCACGGAATGTCACGAACGCGCCGGTTCGCGGCAAACGCCCATCGGTGGTGTCGGCCGTCCCCAAGTCACGATCGGCCATGAACAACCAAGGCATCGCTTCGGACATTGACCGTGTGGAAGCCTCTTTGAGCACCGACACAATCGCCGCGTTGGCGCGGGAGCGAAACGGGGCCTCCGCTTCGAGTGCACCGCCCCACTTCGCCGCGCGTGCGAGCCCGAAGGACACCAACCCGCGTCGTTCGGTCGGGACTGCCTTCGCCCATGAGCCGTTCTCATCCACCGATGCCAGCAGCACACCGAATGCGGGTTGAAACGTCGCGTGGGACACCGAATCGCGGGCGCACTCCTCGGCCACACACGCCACCACCGCCGCCGCCGTGGTCGCCGACATCGGAGTTTCGGCACGCATCGCTGCCACCGCAACCTCGCCGCCGAGCTGTTCAAAGTCGATGCGATCGGGCGAATCGACGGGAAGGCTCGCGGCGTACATCCGCATCGCCAAGGCGACGATGGCAGCCGCCTCCGGAGTCGCCTCGGACGCCGCTGCAGGCCCCCGGGAAGCCGCATAGGCCCCGATGACCTTCAATCCTTCGGTCCCATCCGCGGCACGTGCCGACACGAGTTTGCCCCGCAGATTCGCCGCGATCAGGGTACTGAAATCGTTGATCGCTGCGGTCGTGACGTCTCGCTGCGCGACAACCCGACCGGATCGGAACAAGAACTCCGGCCGTGCGGACGGGCTGGCTTGGGCGAGATGTGTAACACGGAAGCGATACAGCCGCACGCCGTGGCTCTCCGCGAGTGCAGCGGGCTGGCTTGCCTGTGACGTCTTGATCGCCAGCATCGGGTCGTTGCTGGCTTCGCTTATCGCCGCACACGCGGCATCCGCGGGCGACGACCCCGAAGTCAGCATCGCCGAAGGAAAGACGCCGGCCAACTGATCGTCAACACGAACCGCGATTCCTTCCAGGCCCGCTTGCACCGCCAGATCCATCTCCGCGTACGTCGCCGGTTCAAACGGAACCAATCCGCCAGCGACTTCCAGCGAAATGCTGAGAGCCTGAGCGTCGGTGACCCGTTGATTTTGCCCGACCGCATCGGGTGAGACGGGCCGACGCCGTTCCACTTCGTCCATCGCCCGCTGAACCGCGAGCGCGAGGACATCCGCTCCCGCAGTCGGGTTCGCGGCTTCGGTCGCGAAGGCTTTACCCCGCCCGACAATCCGGTGTTCGAATCGGAGCGTCACGGCTGCACCACTCAACGAGAGGCCCGTGGTTGGATCGCCCGCCGGCGCTGCGGCGTCCCACTTCCGAATCCGGGCCTGAACGGCTTGATATGCCGCCAGCGCCGCCCCCGGAGACGGTGCGGCGATTCGCTTTACATCGTCCGAGAATCCCTCGGGCCGCACGCTCTCCGGTTGATGGACCAAGCCAATAGTGGGCTGTGCAGTCGCGGCGGCTGTCGCCGCGACGCAGCATGCGATGAGGCTCAATCGCCACGCGCTGCGCAATCGGAGAGCACCTTTGAATATGTAAACGCTTCCGATTGCTCGCGGGGCTACCGGGCCGGGCATCTTCATTCTCCTTGCATTTTGGCACGCGTGTTGTATGCTGAAGGGTACATCTAAAGAAAGAGGCAAAAAATGAGAGCGGTTATGACCATCAACGAGAACCACCGGAAAGTCGCTTTGCTCTGCCTGCTGTCGTTCTTGGCGATGTGCTGAGGTTCTTTGGGGCGAAGAAACACCGAGTCCCGCGGTCGGGCGGCCGCCGCACGCCGGCGGTTGTGCGAGTCCAAGATGTTCGCGGCCACGCGTCCTTAGCCGTGCGACCGATTCATACGTCGCGACGAACCGGTCACCGTCGGGGAAACTCCAAAACCTTCCCCAAATAGATCGTTTCCGGGTGCGGGTCGTCGTTGTACCTCGCGACAGGCCCGAACCCGAGTGATCGATAAAGCCCCACCGCGGCATCAAAATCGGGCTCACTGTCCAACTTCATGAACTGATATCCGGCCAGAGACGCCTCGTCCAAGAGGCGGCTGCACATCCGCCGGCCAAGCCCCAATCCGCGGGCCTCGGGCTGAACATAGAGGCGCTTCATCTCGCAAACCGGCTCCAAATCGCCGGGCATGGCCCCAATCGGTCGAAGCGCCACGCACCCCCGGGGCACATCGTCGACCCAACCGATCAACAGCCTGCCCCCGGGACGGGCGTACTTTCCCGGGAGCGCCAGCACCTCCTCGTCGAACCCCTGGAAACACAACGAAAAAGGCAGCGACGCCGCATACTCGCGGAACAGGGCCGCCGCGATCGCAAGAACTTCGGGCGAGTCGGCTTCGCTGACGACCAACCTAGGCATTGGTCACCATATGCCGCGACGCGGTCGACGCCCCGCTTTCGGCGCACGCCAGCCGCGCGGCCCGAGACTTCGCTTGGCGCTAATCTAAACGGCCCACAGTCGCTCACCGAGGAGATCCCGCCCGATGGCCCGAATCGTCCGTCTTCAAGCCTCCGACCCGGTCAAGATCGATCCGGCCACTTGGCCTCGCGACGCCCAAGGAAATCTGAAACCCATCTTCGTATGCGCGTGCGGGGTCTCCAAGACCTTCCCGCTCTGTGACGGCAGCCACAAGCGGTGCCGCGACGAGATCGCGGGGCAGGATTACACGTATGACCCAACGACCGGCGAACGCTCGCCAGCCACCCCTTCCACGAGCAGCGACGCGACAAACTCGATCGGATGAATCGCCGCCACTTGTGCGCCGTCGTGAATCTGGTGCCGGCACGATGTGCCCGGCGCAACCATGACATCGCCCGGCTTCATGGCCCGGGCCGCCGGAAGAAGCCCCAGTTCCCCGATTTTCATGGACAGGTCGTACCGGTCGGCGGTATAGCCGAACGACCCCGCCATTCCGCAGCAACCGGTGTCGAGCGTGCGGAGCGCTGGTCCTGCAATCCGGGCCAAAAGCATCGACGAACTCTCGATTCCCCAGAGCGCTTTCTGATGGCAATGCCCGTGCAACAGGACGCTTCCGCGGATTCGTCCGGCGTCAAACGCGGGCCGCCGCGGATGCGAATCCCAGTTCTTCTCCAGAAAATCATCGACCAGGTGGCAGAGCGAGGCGATCGCCGATCGACGTTCCCCCGAAATCGGCAACTTCAGTTGTTTCCAATCGTCCTTGATTGCCGAGAGGCACGAGGGCTCGAGGAGAAGGACCGCGGACGCTCTGTTTGTCACGATGCCACGTTCCAACCTCTGGAACGTCGCCGTGACTTCCTGGGCCGCGGCTGGCAGGAGTCCCATTGAAATCTTGGCACGCCCGCAGCATCCGACGTCGGCCAAGGCAACCCTGTAGCCGAACGCCCGCAGCACCTTGGCGGCAGCCAGGCCGACGCGGGCCTCATTGAACATCGAAAAGCAGTCGCCGAAGAGCATCACGGTCGGCGCGCCGGCTTCGGATGCTGTCGGGTTCGGAAAGTCGCGGGCGAGCGAACGCGAGAACGTGGGTAGGGAACGCTTCGGGTGAAGGTTGAGCAGGCTCCCGAGCAGGCGACGCACGGGCCGCCAACGGTTCACGCGATTCGCGACCTCGGGCAAGGTCGAGCCGATCCGATTGAGCGCCCGGATCGCTCCCATCAGTCGCGCCGAAAGCGGAGTCCCCTGAGCGCGATATCGCTGGGCCGTGTACTCGGCCTTGAGGCGGGAGATATCGACGTTGCTGGGGCACTCGGTCTTGCACGCCTTGCACGAGAGGCACAGGTTCAGCGTGCGGATCGTTTCCGGATCCGACCACCTCTCGCTATCGGGACGGCCCGGAGTCAGTTGCCCCGTGATCGCAAGCCGCAGCGCATTGCCGCGTCCGCGGGTGCTGTGCCGCTCATCGAGGAGGGCCATATATGACGGGCACATCGTGCCGCCCTGTTTCTTCCGGCACACGCCAGCCCCGTTGCACATCTCGACCGCGCCATCGATCCCGTGCTGATCGGCGTAGTCGAAGTACGTCTCCAATCCGCCCGGAAATGCCAGCGGCCGACCCTTCGACGGCTCGACGCGGAGAAGCTCGGTCATCGATTCCACCGGCCCCGGCGCCACAATGTTCCCCGGATTCAAGAGATTCTCCGGATCAAAGACCGCCTTAACCGCCCGGAACGCCCCCATTAGCTCTTCGCCGAAAAACGCTTCCAACATCGGCCCGCGGATCCGGCCGTCCCCGTGCTCCCCGCTCATCACGCCGCCCAACTCTTTGGCGAGCAGCGCGGTCGCCACCGCGATCTCCCGCATGATCACGCGGTCCTTCTCATCGTGGATGTCGATCAGCGGCCGCACATGCAGCACCCCGACGCTGGCGTGGGCATAAAACGCGGCCCGCGTGCCGTGCGATTCCACCATCGCCCGCAGCCGCTTCACGAACTCGGATAACCGTTCCACGGGGATCGCGTTATCTTCAACGAAGGTGATCGGCTTGCGGTTGCCCGGAACCCCATGCAGCAAAGGCTCGCCCGCCTTCCGCAATTTCCAGGCGTTCAGCATCGACGGCGCGTGCGTGTGCCACTGCATCGGTACCCCGGGAATCCGGGCTCGCAGCGCGGCCGACCGCTCCTCGAGCTCGACACTCGATGCGGCGAAGTACTCGACGTACAAGACCGCTTTCAGCGGCACGCCCTCGGGTTGCGGCATCAACTCCACATACTTCGCGTACTCGGCGTTGCCGCGGGCCAGGTCGATCACGGTGTCGTCGAGCAATTCGACGGCCGAGGGTTTCGTTTCCAAGATCGGCAGCACGGCCGCGATGGATTCGTCGAGGTCCGCGAACCCCAGGACTGCCAATCCCTTGAAGGCGGGCTTGGGCTGCAATCGCAACGTCGCCCCGAGTGTCACCGCGAGCGTTCCCTCGCTCCCGCACAGCAGTTGAGAGAGATTCACAGTCCGCAGCCAGACGGGGTCGTCCGACACGGTCGACGACGCCAAAGGGACCGCTGCCCCCGCTCGCCAACCGCCCGCCTTCATCTGCATCAGCACCATGTCCAGCCCGTATCCGGCGTTCCTCCGCACGGTCTTCGGAAATCTCGCCTCGATCATCGCCGCGTGCTCGGCCACGATGCGGCACACGCCCAGAGTAATGGCCCGTACGCGCTCCGAAACGAATGATGCACCCGCCACGAACTCGACGACCTCGCCATCCGCCAGGCACGCCCGGATCGACACGATGTTCTCGCTGGTGCGACCGAAGAGGATCGAGCGTGCCCCCGCCGCGTTGTTCCCGATGCACCCACCGATGTTCGCGTGGCGGCTGGTCGCCGGGTCCGGCGCAAAGAACAGCCCGCTCTCCGAAATCCGCTCGTTCAGATCGTCGATGGTGATCCCAGGTTCCACGCTGATCGTCCGGGCCAGCGCATCGACCGCCCCGACAGCGCGGCAATTCGGCGAGAGATCAATCACCACCGCCCGGTTGGTGCATTGCCCCGCGAGGCTCGTGCCCCCGCCCCGCGGCAGCATCGGCAGGCGGTTCTCGCCGCAGAACCGCACTGCCCGGGCCGCGTCCTCGGTACTCGACGGGATCACGACGCCCAACGGCTCAACCTGATAGAGCGACGCATCGGTCGCGTACAACATCCGGTCGTGCAACCCAAGCCGGACCTCACCCTCGACCGCGTTCGCCAAGTCTCGCAGCGTTTGCTCCGGGGCGATCGATCGGCTGACTAAGACGGGCAGTGACGGCATGCCGGAAACTGTACGGGTGCCGCGCGATGGGCTATGTTCGTAGCGGTGACTGATTCCCAGGAGCAACTCGACATCGCGATCGTCGGCGCGGGTGCTGCCGGTCTGATGGCGTCCATCTGGACCGGACGCACCGCGCTTGAAGCCGGGCACACGTTGCGGGTGGCCGCCTTCGACGGTGCCGCCAAGTTAGGCGCCAAAATACTTGTAGCGGGCGGGGGCCGCTGCAACGTCACCCATCACGCCGTCTCCGAAGCCGACTTCGCCGGGTCTTCGCGCCACGCCGTTCGAAAAGTCCTGCTCCGTTACCCCGTCGACGAAACTGTGCGCTTCTTCAACGAACTGGGCGTCGGACTCAAACGCGAGCCGACCGGCAAACTCTTCCCGATCACCGACAAGGCTCGCACCGTCCTGGATGCCCTTCTGAACGAAGCTCTCCGGCTCGGCGTCGGGTTTGTGAACCCGTGCCGCGTGGAGGCGATCGAAGCCCACCCCGAATTCTTTCTGCTGCGCACAATGCGTGGTGACCGCCGGGCACGCCGCGTCATCCTTGCTACGGGCGGGAAAGCCCTGCCCCGCACAGGCAGCGACGGAGCAGGCTTCGAGTTTGCCAAGTCGCTCGGACACACCCTGACCTCCCACACCTTCCCCGCGCTTGCACCGCTGCTGCTGCCGTCGGAGCACCCACTGCTGGCGTTGAGCGGTGTCGCCCAGCCCGCCACGCTTTCCGTCACCGAGCCTTCCGGCAAACGACTCACGTCGTTTACCAACGACCTCCTGATCACGCACTTCGGGCTTTCGGGACCGGTAGTCCTTGACATCAGCCGCTTCTGGTCGGCCCGCGTGTTGGAAGGGCTGCCCACAGAGATGCGCATCAACTGGATTCCGCAGTTCGTCCCCGCCGCGGTCGAGCACATGCTGCTTGAACCCGGCCCGACGGGCGTGGCCCGCATCCTCGCAAACCACATTCCCGAAAGGCTGGCCCGGGCTCTGTGCGAGGCCTCCTTGATCGATCCTGCCCGCCCGCTCCACTCCCTCCGGCGTGACGAGCGCAAGGCCCTGCTGCTCACAGTCACCGACATGAGGGTCCCGATCGTCGGCGATCGCGGCTTCACCTTCGCCGAGGCAACCGCGGGCGGCGTGCCGCTTTCCGAAGTCGTCCTCGAAACCATGGCCTCTCGACCCTGTCCCGGGCTCCACCTGTGCGGCGAGATCCTTGACGTCGATGGCCGCGTCGGTGGCTTTAACTTTCAATGGGCCTGGGCCAGCGGGTTTGTGGCGGGTGTCGCGGCAGCGAACGGAGTTCTTGCGACCCGAAACGGTTGACTGCTATCGGTCTTCGCTCGCGAGCGGGAATATCCACGCTGAGCCGGTTTCGGGCATGTAGCGTCCGTCACAATCGGCGCCGGAGGCGAAACCGTCGCCGAGCCAGGCAAGTTGACCGCCAAAGTGTGCCCAAGCGTGCAGCGGCATCTTGGGCACGAGAGTTCTCGGTTCCGCCCCGTCAGCCAACGGCATGACGACGACAACTCCGTGCTGCTCAAAGCCGTCCACGGGTGTATCGTGGGCACCCGCGAGCACTACGTTGTTGCCTAACTCCACGCGAAACCCCATCCCTTCCGCGAGCGACCACACTGCACCGAACGCGATGAACGCCGCGGCGGTGCTGGGCGGGGGTGGACGGAGGGATGGGCGTTGCCATTGGTGTTGCCGGAGTTGGATCGGGCGCGCGGGAGGAATGAGGGCAAGGTGCGCAGAGGGCGGCAAGGTGCGCAAGGTGAGCAAGGTGAGCAAGGTGCGCAACTTGGGGGAACCCTTTGCGCACCTTGATTTTGGGATGTTTTCTGCTTGGGAAACGGGCAAGGTGCGCAAATGTTGGGAGATGTGTGTGCGCGCCCTGCGCGGCGTATTGGACGTGTTATTGGACGGAGATTGGGTGTGGGTTGTGGTGAGTTGGTGACGGGGTGAGAGGGAAGCGGAGAGGGCACATTCGTGCCCGGTCGCTGCGCTCCGAGGTCGCTTGCTCGGCCGGGTGGAGACGGGGTAGGCGGAGTGGGTGGGCGTTGTGGGTTGTGGGTTGGCTGGGAGGGGCATGGTGGAGGCCTTGGAAGGGGGTTGCGAGTGGGCGCGCGGAATGGGGGGCACAATGAGCGCCCTCCGTAGGAGGGCGCGCATGGCCCGCGCAAGATGTGTGTTGGTGGGCGATCGCGCCCTTTTGGGCTTTGGCGGGAAGAGGGCAAAAGCGGCGCAAACCACAGAGGCATCGGCGGTTGGGAGGGGAAGCAAGATTTTTTTGGAATCGTGATTTGGGGCGGAAACTACGTCCCTGAAAGTGTGGTCGTTTTGGGCGAT
>CAZJXA010000003.1:0-13998 GCA_964549785.1 uncultured Phycisphaeraceae bacterium
GTGGGGAACCGGCTGATCCTGAACGACCGCATCACGGACGAAGGGGGCGTGGGCGTTGCACTGGACGGGGACTTTGTCATTGACGGCGCGGTCTCGCAGGGGACCGTCGCGGTCGGGCCGAACCTGCTGATCACGCGGGCCAAGGGCGGAATGATCTTTGAATTGGGGGGCAAGCCCGCGATCGATGCGGTGCGGGAGAGCCTGAACGACCTGAGCGGGGACCGCAAGGAGCGGCTGAACGGCGGCCTGTTCATCGGGCGCGTGGTGGACGAGTACAAGGACCGGTTCGGCAAGGGTGACTTTGTGATGCGGCGCATCACGGGCGTGCGGCCGGACGAGGGCGCGATCGTGCTGGACGACGTGTTCCGCACGGGCCAGACGGTGCGGCTGCATGTGCGGGACGCCAAATCGGCCCACGAAGACCTGCAGATGGTAATGGCGCAGCAGCAATTGAGGGGGGAGCCCGCGGGGACGTTGCTGATCTCGTGCAACAGCCGCGGCCAGCGGCTCTTCCCGGTGGCGAATCACGACGCGGAGATGGTGTGCCGGGCCTTTGCCCCGCTGCCGGCGGGCGAGCACCGCGCGAAGGGCGGTCGGGCCATCGAGGCGGGCGAACCGCGGACGATCCCGCTGGGCGGGTTCTTCGCTTCGGCGGAGATCGGACCCTCGCACGGCGAGAGCCATGTCCACGGGCAGACGGCGGTGCTGGGGATGTTCAGGAACGTTGAAGAAACCGCGACCCCGGGTGCGACGTGATGCGCGGCTTGGCGTGGGCGGCCTCTGTCAGGAAGCGCCGGAACGGTGTGGCGGGAGCGCTAAATCAAGGCGTACTTCGCAAGTTCCGCGATGGGATCATCGAAGGAGCAGGAACCGAAGGAGAGCGCGAAGGCCTCGCGCACTCGGGCGACTTCGAGCGTGGTCACGAGGTGCTCGCGCCAACCGATGACGTCGTCGGAGATGCGGAAGTCGTTGGCATCCTCTCCCGCCAGTATCGCCTCGGTCACCGCCAGTTCGGGGTGTTTGGACCGCACCAGCGCGGCGGCCACGAAGAGGTTCAGGAACCCGTGCATCGTGCAGGAAGCGGAATCTTTCTCGTAGGTTAATTTGTACGCGCTCCGCACCGGGTGGTGCAGGCCGGCCGTTGCTTTGAACGGGACATCCGCCCCGTCGCACGCGTGCAGGAACACGGCCACCTCGCCAACCGTCGGGAAGGCGTTGCCGACGACGCCGCCGGTGCGGATTTTCGCGGCAGCCGAGTTGCCGGCGAGCGCCGCGATGAAGCCGCGGCAGTCGGTGGTGAGAGGGAACTCAAAGAACGGGAAGAGGTCTTCGGGGAGTTCGTCGAGTATCTCGTCGATTTCCGAAGCGGCGGAGACCTTTAACTCCACCATATCGATCTTGGCGCGGCCGTGGTCCTCGGCGGAGTGGTGGTTGTTGAAGCCGTCGATGGTGTTGATGGCGTCGATGAGGGGCTGATCGACGATGGCGGAGATTCGCCAGCGCTCGCCCGCCGCGCCGGCCCCCGCCGCTTGCTCGCGGTAGCCGCTGCGGGCGAACGTTCCGGGCATGAGGGCAGCGGAGGCATCGGAAAATTCCCGCAGCCGCGAGACGGGGCAGATGAAACGACCGAGCATCCACTCGTGCTCGCCGGCGCGGGCCCGCGCGTAGGCCTCGGCGGCGGAGGCCATGTCGAGTTTTGCAGGCGGGAAGAGCCCTGCGTAATCGATGAGTCCGGTGACGAGCGTGCGGAGGGAGGGGGTCATGGCAGATAGGCAAATAAGCAGATGAGCAGATGAGCAGGCAGCCGGGCAGGCAGGCAGATTCGGAGGGTACCTAGTTTGGGAACGGGGAACCGGTGAGGGTCGCGATCCAGAGTTGACTGCTGGGGCGTTCTTCGTCGCCGAAACGACCGCCGCGCTGGCTGGTCCACATCATCAGGGCGCCGTCGGCGCTGAAGGCGGGGAGGACGTCGGCGCCGTCGGCCTGGGTGATGCGGGTGCGGCGGAGAGTGGCCGGATCCCTGCCCGCACGGAGTTTCCAAACGTTGGCCTCAATGGCGAAGACTTCGTAGTTGCGGTGCGAGATTTCGCTGGTGGCGTAAACGAGATAGTCGCCGGAGGGGTGCCAGTAGGGGCACCAGTTAACGTGCTCGTTATCGGTGAGTTGCCATTCCGCTTCGATGCCGACGGGGATGCTGGTTCCCGCGTCGTCCTGCGCGTGCTTGAGATCGGCGACGAAGATCTGGAGAAGGTCGTTCCCCTTGCGGTCGGATCGGAAGCAGATAAAGCCGTCGTTCGGGTGGAAGAAAGGGCCGCCGTCATAGCCGATGGCGGTGACCAGGGGGTGATGCTCCTTGGTGGAGCGATCGAAGATGTAGAGGTTGGCATCGGCCTTGTAGGGTTGGTCGGCGTTCGAATCGGCGGGGCGGTCCTCGACGTGGGCATAGAGCAGAAAGCGGCCGTCCTTGGTGAAGGAGGCCTCCGCGTCGTAGTTGGGGCGTTCAAAGAGAGGCGTGAGTTTTCCGGGCTCGGCCATGCTGCTCCCCGGCCCGGTCGCGGAAGCGGAAACGATTTCCATCTCCTGCGGAAACTGCCAGACGTACTTGCGGGTGCCGACCTGGAAGCCGGACTTCTGCTCATCTGCCGGGCGCACCAGCGTGGAACCGAAGATAACACGCGAGGGATCGGAGGGATCGAACCACCCGCAGGTGTTCGCGCTGCCCGGTGGGCTGATGCGGGTGATGTCGGTGAGGGAAAGCGTGCCGTCGTGGCCCCTCGCAAGGGTGGCGACGTACATCGCGTAGAAGGGGTCGGCGGGCACGCTGTCGGTCGGGCGTTCGATGGCTTGGAAGATGATGCGGGTGCCGTCGGGGCTGAAGTAGGCCTCGCCGGCGCGGGTAAACCGCTCGGGAAAAGTCAGTTGGGTGTGATTGCTCAACAAGGGCGACTCCAAACCCTTCCAGTCGAGGGCTGGAACCGGAACTTCTGGAACGGCAGGAACGGGCTGCTGAGCGATCGCCGTGCACGCGAGCGTGAGGGAGGTAAACGGCAGGGAGAGGGCAAGTCTGGAATTCATCAGGAGATTGTTGGCCGCCCGCGGCTCGGACGACTTGCGGCGAGAAAGGCGGAATCGAGAGGTCGGCCCGTGCCTAATCATGGCGCAGAGCCACGATCGGGTCCTGGGCGGCCGCGCGTCGAGCGGGGTAGAGGCCGAAGATGAGGCCTGTCGCCGTGGCCACCGCGAACGAAATGATGATCGACCAGAGCGTCACGTGGGTGGGCAGGGTGACGTCCGAGGGGAACATCGAGCCGATGTATGGGACGCTGGGCAGCCGCGGCACGCCCCAGCCCAGGAAGACGCTGGTGCCGATTCCCAAGGCCACACCCACGGCGCCGCCGATGGCCGAGAGTGCGCTGGTTTCGATGAGGAATTGCCAGAGGATGTGGCGGCGGGTGGCGCCGATCGCTCGACGGATTCCGATCTCGCGGGTCCGCTCGGTCACGGTCGCGAGCATGATGTTCATAATGCCGATGCCGCCGACCAAGAGCGAGATTCCTGCCACGGCTCCGAAAACGAGGTTGTAGGTCATCGCGGTTTTGCGGGCGTTGTCAAGGAGTTCATAGGGAACGATAATGCCGACGTCGGTGAGGCCTTCGTGCCGCACGCTCATGATGCGGCGGAGCCGCTGGGCGTCGGTGATGACGCGTTCCCGCGTGGGCACCGCGATGTAGATCTCGGAGATCTGCGTCTCGTTGGCCTGCATCGAGCCCGACTCGGTGCGGACGACGGTGTCGCCGAAGGTCTCGCGGGCCCCGGTCATGGGGACGTGAACATCGAGGTTGATATCGCGTCCGATCAATGCGGCCCCTGCTCCGCCAGCCAGACCGATCGGCTCCAAAACCCCGACGACGAGGAAGGGCTTGCGATCGATGCGGATCGTCTGCCCCAGGGGGTCGGCCAGTGGGAAGAGTTTCTCGGCGACGTCGGCCCCGATGACGGCGACCAAGGCCCGTTCTTCCATGTCGGCCTGCGTCAGGTAGCGGCCGCGGGCCATGCGGAGGTTGGCGACCGACTGGAGTTCCGGCGTCGTGCCGAAGGCCTGGCTGGTGCGGCGGCGGTCGTCGCGGAGCAACTGGCTGCCGATTTCCTTCAGCGGGACGACCGCCGACGCGTCGGGGAAATTCTCGCGGATTACCGCGAGGTCGTCGCGGGTGAGGCCGAACTTGCTGACGAACGAACGCTGATTGCCGCCTTGGTTCTGGTTCGCGGATTCGGGGGGCTTCTGCGACCGGACGATCAGGTTCCGGGCCCCGAGCGATTCGATCCGCTCGAGCGCCTGCCGCTTGGTGCCCTCGCCCAGGCTGCTCATCACAATCACCGCCGCGACGCCGAAAATAATGCCGAGGGCGGTCAATACCGAGCGCAGGAGCCGAAGTCGGAGGTTGGTGAGCGCGAGGCGGGTGGTTTCGAGGAAGAACTGCACGGGGCAAGGGTAGGTGGAAGGTCCGCGTACGCCAAAGGTCCCGGGGAAACAAGGCTCGGGCGGCACCGGCGGACCCTCGATTCCGGTGGGTTTGGAGGCGGCCGAAATTTTGTGTGGAGTCGCGCGCGGTCGTGTTCGATACACTCTCCTACGTGACGCCCGACGCCGAACCCAACTCGCCCCGTATCTCCCTCGGTGCTGAAACCGAGACCGGACGCGGCTGGCGCTATGCGCTCGACATTCTTTGGCCCGACGGTACTTCGACAACGCACGAAGCGACGCTCTCGTGGTCGGATCACGACCACCTGTGCGGCGGGACACAGGCACCTTCGCGCGTGATGGAGGCGGTGGTGCGGCTGGCGACGGGTGTGCGCGAGGCGTTGCCGCCCCGATTCGACGCCTCGACGGTGCGGCGCTGGTGCCCGGCGATGGATTCGGAACTGGTGCTGTAGACTAGTTCAGCGTCGTCGCGGCCTCGGGCCACAACCACCCGAAGGTTCCGGCGGTGAGCAGCGTGTAGACGACGCCGTCGAAGAGGCGACCCGGCAACTGACTCCATGGCATGCCGTGCCAGATCGCCATGGGGAGGGCGTATCCGGCGTGCGCGAGGAGCGCTGCACCGCCGATCACCTGAAAGACCATGAGGTATGCAGCGCCCGCGGGCAGCGTGACGGAGCCGACGTAGGCGATGAAGATGGTGACCACAACCAAGTGGAGGAACCACGCTCCGAGCAACTTACCCATGTGAGGCGTGCCCGGCATGATGGTGATCGTGGCCCAAGGCCCGGCCTTGGCCTTCTCGGCCAGCACCGGGTCTTTTTGATTGCCTTTGGACCACGGGACAAGATAAAGGCCCGGGCGGAGCCCCCAACTGCGGATCGCGGCGAGGATCGCGCCTTCGTGTGCGCCGGGGTTCTTGTAATCGTTCTTGTGAATCGGGGTCGCCATCCAGATGATGGAACTTGCGACGAACAGGATCACGGCGGAAACGATGATCGGGGCCCAGAGCGAAAAAAGCATGTCCATTGGTTCGGTCTCCTTGTGCCCGCACAGGACGGCAAAAGCGCGAACCGGTGTCAAACCGGAGGTTGTGGGGGGCGTGGAAATTTCGACGATAACTCGCGCCAGACCGCGAGGACTTTCTTCACCAACCGCAGAACCGGTTCGGGAATGCTGCCGCGGACGAGAAACCGTCCGAAGATCATGAGGACGAAAATATTGGCATAGAGGACGACCAACACGACCGAGATGTCAGCGATACGGATGTGGTACCAATAGGCCGCCGCGAGCGCGCCAGAGGCGAGCAACCCCATCGCCACACTGACCGTAAGTTCCCACCAGAACTTGAATCCGGAGGCGTTCGCGACCAAGGTGCAGGCGTTCAGGAAGAACGGGAGCGCGAGGAGAGGCACGCCTTCGAAGTTGCGTTCCATCGTCTGGTACCACGAGGCGTCCCAGGTCCATCCATTGGCGAGCACATAGATGGCGGCGTGTGCCACCGCGGCGATCGGGGGCGAAATCGCGGCGGTGAGCATGGCGGCGGCGATCCCGGGGAGCCGCTCCCAGCGGAAGTCCCACCGGCGGCGGACCACCACTTTTTCGGCGTAGTAGCCGCCGCATTCCGGGCAGGTGCCCGACGGCGGCAACCCTCGGAGGTCGTACCGGCAGAGGGGGCACAACGTTCGCTCGACGCTCGCCATCACCGCCACGGGGACGGTGACCGCCGCAGCTACAAGGAACGAGATCAGCAGCAGCCAGCCCAAGAGCGTTTCCCCCAAACGGTCAGCCCGCGTGAGCCAGCAACGGCCGCAGGTAGTGCCCGGTGTGGCTGGCGCTTGCGTTGACGAGCGACTCGGGCGTGCCCGCGGCGATGATGGTGCCGCCCTTATCGCCGCCTTCCGGACCCAGGTCGATAATCCAGTCGGCGCACTTGATGACGTCGAGGTTATGCTCAATGACGACCAGGGTGTTCCCGGCATCGGCGAGGCGGTTGAGCACCTGCACGAGTTTGCGGATGTCCTCGAAGTGGAGGCCCGTGGTCGGTTCATCGAGGATGTAGAGCGTGTGGCCCTGACTCCCCAGGTCGCCCGCGCCCTTGCCGAGTTCGGTAGCGAGTTTGATTCGCTGGGCCTCACCGCCCGAGAGTTGGGTGCTGGGCTGGCCGAGTTGGATGTAATCGAGCCCGACGTCCTTGAGGCAGAGGAGATACTTGACAATTTTCGGGTGGTTGGCGAAGAACTCGCAGCCCTGCTCGACCGTCAGCGCGAGCACGTCGGCGATCGACTTGCCGCGGTAATGGACTTCGAGGGTTTCACGGTTGTAGCGTTTGCCGCGGCAGGTTTCGCACTCGACATAGATATCGGGCAGGAAGTGCATCTCGATCTTCTTGACGCCCTGACCCTGGCAGGCCTCGCACCGCCCGCCGCCGTTCTCGACGGAAACGTTGAACGAGAAGCGTCCGGGCTTGTAGCCCCGGACCTTGGATTCCTTGGTTTGGACGAAGACGTTGCGGATGTCGTCGAAGATACCGGTGTAGGTGGCGGGGTTGGAGCGTGGGGTGCGGCCGATGGGTGTCTGATCGACCTCGATGATTCGGTCCAGCGCTTTGGGCCACTTGATGGAGGCGTGCAGGCCGGGCTTGTGCCGCCCGCCGAGGACCCTTAATTTCGCGGCCTGCAACAAGATGTCGTTGACGAGCGTTGACTTGCCGGACCCGCTGACGCCCGTGACACAGACAAAGCCGCCCATGGGGAACGTGGCGTCGACTTTTTTGAGGTTGTTCTGCGCGGCCCCCTTGATGACAATGGCGTTCTTCTCGTTGAGCGGGCGGCGGGTTGCCGGGACGTCGATGCGGCGACGGCCCGAGAGATAGTCGCCGGTCAGGGATTCGGGGTTGGCGCACAACTCGGGAACGGTGCCCTGGGCTACCACGCGGCCGCCGTGAACCCCGGGGCCCGGGCCGATGTCGAGGACGTGGTCGGCGGCCCGGATCATGTCCTCGTCGTGCTCGACGACGATGACGGTGTTGCCGATGTCGGTGAGGTGGCGGAGCGTGGCGATGAGGCGGGCGTTGTCTCGTTGATGCAGCCCGATGGTGGGTTCATCAAGCACATAGCACGCCCCGACCAGGCCCGACCCCACCTGGGATGCGAGCCGGATGCGCTGGGCCTCGCCGCCGGAGAGGGTTGAAGTCTTGCGGTCAAGAGAGAGGTATTCGAGCCCGACACCGGTCAGGAAGCGGAGACGATTGTTGACCTCTTTGAGGATCGGCTCGGCGATGGTCCGCTGCTCGGTGGTGAGCGTGAGACCGCCCGCGAACGCGATGGCATCGGTGATCGTGAGGCGGGACAACTCGGCGATGTTGAGCATCGAGCCGTCCTGCTTCGGGCGACCGATGACGCTCTCGGTTCTGCCCCCCGTTTCGGCCCGGTGAGTGCTCGTGAGTTGCACGTGCAAAGCCTCGATGCGGAGGCGATCGCCCCGGCAGGTGTTGCACGGCTTCTGGGAGAGGAACGTGCCCAGCCACTCCTTCACGCCCTCATTCTCGGTACTCCCCCACCACTCCATGATGTTGGGGATAACGCCCTCAAACTTGCCGCCGTACTTCGCCTGGTCTTCGCGGGTCTTGGACCCGTGCAAGAGGACGTGACGCTGTTCGGGGGTGAACCCCTTGACAGGAGCGGTGAAGGAGGCGGAAAAATCTTTCGCGAAACGCCGAAGTTTGCGGTTGAACCACGCCCGCACGGGCCCGTTCTTGTTCCACGCGGCCACCGCGGCTTCCGAGAGGCTCAGGGAATCATCGGGGATCACCAGGGACTCGTCGAACTCGAGGATCGTGCCCAGGCCGTGGCATTCCGGGCACGCGCCGTTGGGCGAATTGAAGGAAAAGAGGCGGGGCGAGAGTTCCTCGAGGGCGAACTCCGGTCGCTCCGGATCAGCGAACTTGGTGCTGTAGGCGGTGTCCTTCCACGCACCGGATTCCTCGACGCTGACGATCACGGCACCGTCGGCGAGCCGGATCGAGGCCTCGACCGATTCGGCGAGGCGTTGCCGCACGTCGGTCGCGATCACGATGCGGTCGATCACGGCCTCGACGGTGTGCTTCTCGTAGCGGCCCAATTTCAGGGGGTTCTCGCCGGATTCCTTGAGCACCTCGCGCAGGTCGTGCAGCGTTCCATTCACGCGGGCCCGCGTCCAGCCCTGCTGCGAGAACTCCTCGAGCACCGTGCGATGAAAGCCCTTCTGGCTGCGCACCACCGGCGCCAGGATCATCAAGCGCGTGCCTTCGGCGCTCTGCATGATGCGGTCGACGATCGACGTGCTGCTGCTGGCGGTGATCGGGATGCCCGAGCGGGCCGTCACCGTGCCGTCTTTCTTGGTTTTCGTGGGGGCCCACGAGTAGGGCGCGCCGCACCGCGCAAAGAGCAACCGCAGATAGTCATAAATCTCCGTCGTCGTCGCCACGGTCGAACGCGGGTTCCCGCTCGCCGACCGCTGCTCGATCGCGATGGTCGGCGGGATTCCCTCCACCTCATCCACGTCGGGCTTCTTCAGTTGGTCGAGAAACTGCCGGGCGTAGGCCGAGAGGCTTTCCATGTACTTCCGCTGGCCTTCGGCGAAGAGCGTGTCGAACGCCAGAGAACTTTTCCCGCTGCCCGAGAGCCCCGTGATGACCACCAACTGATCGCGCGGGATCATCACATCGATGTTCTTCAGGTTGTGTTCGCGGGCACCCCGCACCTTGATAAAACGGTTGTCGATCGACCGCTTGACGGCGATCGGCTTCACGTCGGCCCAATCGCGGGCGGGGCTGGATGACGGGGCATGGGAAACGGGTCGCGTCGCGGCGGCCGCGGCGGGGAGGGCGATCTTGGGCATAGTGACGAAAATCCTCGGAACGGAAGCGGGTGTTCGGGCGGAATGGTACGCCCCGAACGTCGCTTATGTTCGTTCTTTGGAAGGGGTGTTGGCCGGCTTTACCGGCTCGCGGGGAGAGCCGTGTTCGCGGGAACGACCGAGGTGTTCGCGCGGCTTCGCATGACGTGGAAGAATCCGAGCATGAATAAGCCGATAGCGAGCCCGAAGGCGTAATACCCGAGACGACGCCGAAAATCGGCGTTCCACCAACCTTTGGGTTCGGGAGGCGGCGGCATGGCCGGTATATTAACCGCCGGGTCTCGCTCGCGATCGCCCTTTATGGTTTCGACGGCTTTTCTACTGGCATCAACCGTTTCACGGCTTTCTCCAGTTCAAGTACGCGGGCAAGCCGGCGTCGTCGGCATTGTGCAGGACAATTACAGGTCGGAAGGTGCCCGCGTAACGCCACGCCCCTCCGCGACCGCGATCACTTGGTCTAGCAGGTGGCCATACCACACCCGCCCATCCAAGTTTTCAACAGCGTGCCGCTTCGAGGCGGCGCACATTGCCTCCAACCCCGCCTCGTCCGAGATCAGCCTGTCAACGGCCGCAATAAACGCTGCATCGTCGCTCGGCGAAGCCAACACCCCCGTCACCCCGTCCACGACCAGTTCCTTCAGCCCCGCGATCCGCGACGTCACCACCGCCAGCCCCGCCGCCTGGGCCTCCTGGGCGGCGATCATGAAGGTGTCGCGGATGGTGGGCATGACCAGCACGTCCATCGAGGGCAGCACTTCATCGACGAGCCTTTCGTGCGGCACCGCGCCGTGCCACACCACGCCCTTGCACGAATCGTCTCGCGGGGCCGTGCGCGAACAGACGTGAAACTCCGCCTTGCCGACCCATCGTTGCTGGTGCCAGGCGAGCACGCGCGGGCCGCCCTTTCGCTCCCAGTCGTTGCCGACAAAGACGATCCGCAATGGTCCGCCACCCCGCCTTCCGGCGGGCCGCGGGTTCAAGAACGGGCCCTCGCACGGTCGGTGCAGGAAGACTCGCTCGGTCGGAACGCCATAGTCGCGCACGACAGAATCCGCCGCCCATTGGCTCCAGCACGCGACCGCGGCGGCGGCCCGCAGTGTGCGACACTCGACCCGCTTGTTGAGGTCCGGTCGAGCGGTCCGATACCCGAACGCCTCGTTCCAGGCCGCATCGGTGGAATCGATGTTGACGACGCACGGGATGCCGCGGGTTTTCAACCAGGCCGCGATGGCTCCGCGCTGCTGGCTCAGCACGTGGACGACGCCGACACCGTCCAAGACGCCGGGCTGAGAGAGTTCTCCTCGCAAGTGAGCCGCCCAAGCAACGGACAGGCGGGCCGTGTGAAAGTCATACCCGCGCAGGTTCAGCGGGCTCTGGGCCGCTGCGGCGCGGACCCACCACGGCATGGGCGGCGATAGATGAACCGCCTGAACATCCGGTCGGCCCTGGCAGGCCCGCTCGATGCCGCGGCTGACGGTCGAGAAACCGAGGGCGGAGTTATGGACGAACAGGATTTTGGTCACTCGGGCTTCCGGGGTGGCCGCCGACCCTTCTTTCCGCTGCGTGTGCCGGGGGCACCCGGCACCCCTTTGGGTTTCTCTCGACCCTTTTTGCCGCCGGTTGAGACAAACTCCGACGCCCGCACCTTGGACTCGCCGCCCGCCGCGGCCATCTCAGCCCTCCGCCGCTTCAACTTGACAAGTTGGTCGCGCAGCAGCGCGGCCTGCTCAAACTCCATGCGTTCCGCGGCGGCCAGCATCTCGTCTTCCGTCACCTTCAGGAGTTCGGCGATCTCGACCTCGGGCTCCTGCGTGCCGGCGTTCTCGCGCGCGTGCTTGCGGGCCTTGATCTCGGTTTCCATGCCCCGCCGAACATCCTTTTTGACCGTGGTGGGAACGATGTCGTGCAGGGTGTTGTACGCGATCTGCTTGACCCGCCGGCGTTCGGTTTCTTCGATGGCCGACTGCATGGCGGGCGTCATGGTGTCGGCGTACATGATGACCTTGGAGTCGGAGTTTCGCGCGGCCCGGCCCATCTGCTGAATCAGGCTGGTGGGCGATCGCAGGAAACCCTCTTTATCCGCATCGAGGATGCACACGAGCGACACTTCGGGAAGGTCGAGGCCTTCACGCAGCAGGTTGACGCCGACCAGTATATCGAAGTTGCCCAGCCGCAGGTCCGTGAGGATCTGCACACGGTCCAGCGTTTCTATATCGCTGTGGAGGTAGCGGACCCGCAGGCCCTTCTGATCGAGGTAATTCGCGAGATCCTCGCACATGCGCTTGGTGAGCGCGGTGACCAGAACCCGCTCGCCCTTCGCGATCTTCATCTGCGCTTCGGCGAGGAGGTCGGGAACCTGCCCCTTGGTGGGCCGCACGGTGACCGGCGGATCGAGAAGACCGGTCGGGCGGATGATCTGTTCCGCCACGTCTCCGCCCGTGCGCTCCAGTTCGTACGGCCCGGGGGTTGCGGAAACGAACATCACCTGCGGGACGACCGAGACGAATTCCTCGAACCGGAGGGGGCGGTTGTCGAGCGCGCTGGGCAGCCGGAATCCGTGGTCCACAAGCACCGTCTTGCGGGCCTGATCGCCGTTGTACATCGCGCGTATCTGCGGGAGCGTGACGTGCGATTCATCGATGATGAGCAACCAGTCGCGGTAGTTGGGGCGGGGCATTCTTTCCGCGAGGATGCGGTCGGTATCCTGCGACCGGTACCCGCGGATTCCCTCCTGCATCTGCGTGGCGTCGGCGAAGTGCGGGAGCATCGACCCTTGCGAGACCACATGGCCGTCGGCCCCTGGAGCGGCGTTCCGCACCGCCGGCGGGGCGAAATCGAAATAATCCATCAGGCAATAGGGCCGCTCGCCGGGCATGCGGCCGTCCATGAACCGCGAGTAATTTTCAACGCCCTGGCACATGCCGGTCTCTTCGAGCATCTCAAGATCGAACTTCGTGCGCGAGAGGAGCCGCTGCGCCTCCAAGAGTTTGCCCTGCGAACGGAGTTCGACCACCCGCGTGTCGAGTTCCGCCTTGATGAGCCGCACCGCTTCGGCCAACTGATTTTCCGGCATGACGTAGTGAACCGCCGGGAAAAGAAAGAACTGCCGCTCGTCGGCCAGCACCTCGCCGCCGGCGGGGTTCACCAGTTCCAGCCGCTCGATCTCATCGCCGAAGAGTTCGATGCGCACCGCGAACCGCTCGTACGACGGCCACACCTCCAGAGCGTCGCCCCGCACGCGGAAGAGGCCCCGCTTCCATTCGATCTCGCTCCGCTGATACTGCATCGCGTTGAGCGACATCAGGAGGTCTTTACGGTTGACTTTCCCGCCCCGCGTCAGCGTCAGCACCCGCCGGCCGTACGCCAATGGCGACCCCAAACCAAAGATGCACGAGACCGACGCCACGACCACGGTGTCCCGCCGCGAGAGGATGTTGCTGGTGGCCGCGAGCCGCAACTGGTCCAAGTCGTCGTTGCGCGAAGAGTCTTTCTCGATATAGATATCCCGCTGCGGGATGTAGGCTTCGGGCTGGTAATAGTCGTAGTACGAAACGAAGTAGTTGGCGCTGTTGTGGGGGAAGAACTCCCGCAGTTCCTCGTACAACTGGGCCGCCAGGGTCTTGTTGTGGCTGATGATGAGGGTGGGTTTTCCCAGCCGCGCGATCACGTGCGCCATGGTGAAGGTTTTGCCCGTGCCGGTCGCGCCCAGCAGGCACACCGAGGGGGCACCGCGTGACAGATCGGCCGTCAGTTTCTCGATAGCCGCGGGCTGGTCACCCATCGGCTGAAACGGTGCGACAACCTGGAACGGGCGATTGATCATGATCGTTTCGGGCACCGACGATGCACAACAGAACTCGGATTGCTCGATTCACACCGGCCGCCGCGAGCGGCGAGATCTCCCGCGATCTCAAGCGATGGGCGGAAAACCCGCCCACGGGAATTCAACACGTCAAGTCCATCGCGGAATCGTACGTCGAACCAAATCAACCCGTCGGCGATGTTGATGGCACCCTTCGCCACGACGCCGAGCAGCCGCGGCAGGTCACACACCCATCTTCCGCCACCGGCAACGCGAGAATGTCACGCCCGCAACTGCCGCACCAGCCAGCATCCGAAAGACTTCGCACCATCTTCCTCGGCGGAAGCCATGTGGTGCCTCTCAGAATTCCGACGGCCAAAAGCAACGAAACACCAGCGGCAACGGCAAGGAAGATCCATCCGCTGGGCTCCGTTCGCGCCAACATCACTCCCGGCACCAGGAAGACGGCGAGAACAATCAGCGCGACCACAAATCGCCCGATCCGCCCGATGCCCCGCAGTCGCCGGCGCATCGCAACGACACTCTCTCCGACTTCCGCCCGCCGATCCGCCGGGAGCAAGACGAGGCGCGAATCGAGCGAACGAACATACCTCCCACGGTCGTCCGGCGTCAAGAGATCCCGATCCTTCGGCACCGATCCGATCAGGCGGTGCCACCAGCCGCCGCGTTCAATGCCGGGCAGAACCGGTCGATCCCAATGAGGCGCTGTGATGCGAACGGCCTTCCACGCGGCTCCGCACTCGGCGCACACCACGCATCCGTCGTCCGAAGGCATCATCGACCTCAAGGAGTAGCC
>CAZJXA010000003.1:14098-46438 GCA_964549785.1 uncultured Phycisphaeraceae bacterium
CGGCGCACACCACGCATCCGTCGTCCGAAGGCATCATCGACCTCAAGGAGTAGCCGCACGATCCGCAGATGCCTTCCGCGACGATCGTGCGGGCGATCTCCCTGCGGATACCTCGCTTGGCGAGCACCCGCGTCACCACGATCGCGAGAATGATAGAAAAGAGCAGAACGTAGGATTTGCCTTCCTCGCTGAGTGCGTGGCCCGCAACCCCGGCTCCGATGACGATCACTCCGAGCGGAATCAGCCACGCCAACAGACCCCCGCGCCGGGCCTCGGCCCGCACGACGTCCTTCATGTATTTCGCCAAGTCGTGCCGCGCCGATGTGGGATCGTCGGCCGACTTCTTGAGTCCCCGTAGGTTCATGGGCGGGTGCGTGGCCCCGCGGTCGTCCTTGATCGTTCCGCTAAACCACGAAGCCATGCCCGCCCCCAGTTCAGTCGTCCCGCACGGGCGCTCCCACATGCTCAACGCGGCGGGCACAGTTCATCCGCCGAAACTTCAAACGCGAAAAGTTCCTTGCTCGTTTCGTCGATCCACCGGGCCTTCAGCCGCGCCACATCGCCGGTTGAGTCCACCGTCAGAAGCACCGCCGAGTGCTGCACACCCGCATCGAAGATCAGCGCGGGGTGCGGCTGGTTGGCCGCGGCGATCACGGTGTTCGCCAAGGGAGAAGCGATGATCTCGTACAAAGGATACGGCACGCCTGTTTCTTCCGATGGGTGCTTGAGTGCCCGGTTGCGATGGATGTCGCCCCCCAAGAGCACCACCCCGGTGATCCCCTCCATCGCCACGAACTCAAAGACCGCAGCGCGCTCGTGCGGGTACGCCATCCAGTAGTCGTCCTTGTTCGGCCGCACCGCTTCGTTCCAGATCATCCCGCTCGCCAGGATTTTGAACGGGGCCTCGCTCGCTTTCAATTCCCGCTTCAACCATTCCCACTGGTCCGCTCCGAGCAACGTCAGCTTCTCCCTGTCCGCGAATGAGGGCTCGGACCGCGAAAAATAACGCGTATCGAGCAGAAACACCTGAGCCGCCCCGAAGCGGAAGGTGGTGTATACGCCGTGCCCATCCTCTCCGTTGGTGTCGTTGGCGGTGTATTCGATGAACGCCCGACGGGTCCGGTCTTTGCCCTCCATCTGTCCGTCGCCGTCGGGCTTACCGAAGTCGTGGTCGTCCCAGGTTGTCCAGCTCGGCGTGTCCCGGCGCAGTTCATCAAGCCCTCGCACCTGCATGAAGTCACGACGCCGTTCCCGCTGCTTCTCAAGCGAACTGGAGTCGATGTAAGGCGTGTCGCCCAGCAGCAGCAACCCGTCCGGGCTCGCATCGATTAACCGGTCCCAGATCGGCTGCTCCTTGAACACGCGGTCGTTCGCGCAACTGCCCACCGCCAAGGTCAGCCGGGCCCCCTCCCGCGCCGACGCGAGCGTTCGGAACCGACCGCCTATGGACAGGGCCTGCTCCGTACCTGCGGGGCCGGGTTCCCGCACGTCGATCTCCATCGTCGCGGATGACACCCGATATTCGTACTGCGTTCCGGCCGCGAGTCCGCCAACGAAAAACTCCGTCACGAAGTCGTTCTTCTCCTCCGCCGTCTCCATCACCCGCACCGCGGATCCGGGATCCTGAGAGGACGCCCACACGCTCGCCCGCCACAACCCGGGGCCCGGCCCGCGTATCAGGATGCGGACCGATTGATCGGTGACCGCGCCCAGCACCGGGCCCAACACCGGCGAAGCGGCTTCGATGGTCAGCGGTTCGGGCTGCGTGCGCTCGCGGTGGCCCTCGAGAGGAGTGCACGGCCAGGCCAGCCACGCCGCCACCACCGTACCGAGTATCTGCGTGGGTAGGATCATCCGGCGAGAATACACACCATCGGAAGGGGCGACCCTCCTTTAAGACCGTGCCCCAGTCACACACGGACCTCCCGTCTTGGCCAGCATCCAACCCGTTGCCTGTTCGCTCGCCTCGCGCATCATTACCATCCGCGCGGCGACCGCCGCCGACGTTCCCTCACTCACTGGCATGCTTCTGACGACCGCCGCGGACAGTCCGAACGTGGTGACTACGCCAGCCGAGATGGCAGCTCGCCTGAATCGTCTGCCCCGCATCGTGGCCGAGTACCGCATCAACCCGGGACGCCTGTGGCTGATCGCGCTCGACGGCCCCGACGTCGTCGGGGAACTCTCGTGCCGCTGCGGTTCGCCGGCGCGGCTGGCTCATAACGCGCAACTCGGAATGAGTGTGGCCCGTACCCACCGGCGCATGGGCATCGCCCACGCGTTGCTTTCAACGGCGGTTCGCTGGGCCACCGAACACCCGTCCATCCGTCGGATCACTCTGGCGGTTGTGGCGGATCACGCCGTTGCGATCAACCTCTATCGCAAACACGGGTTCGTTGCGGAAGGCCGCCGCCATGGCCACGTCAGGGGAACCGCCGACGACTACGCCGACGACCTCATGATGGCTTGTTTCGTGAAATCCGGTTGATCCCACGGTCTTTCCTTGACTCGAAGTGCCTATACAATAAACCTTTACACAATCACAACAAAACGTTCGTTTTTTGCTCGGGTTCTCAATTTTGCGATTTGCCGCTACTATTGCGCGTGCCGATGATCCGCCAGCAAACGATAGCCGCGAATAGTTCGTCCGAGAATAACGGCTGTCGTTCCGAAATTCATGCTGGCATCCGGCCGCGTCTCACGCCCGACCTACCTGTTGTGACTACGTTCGCTTCCGCAATTCAGTATCTGACCACGCTGACGAACGTGGAAACGCTGCGTCCATCGCACGTCGACAAGTCCACGGTATTTCGTTTGGATCGGATGACCGCGCTGGTCCGCGCGTTGGGCGACCCCCAAGCCAGTTTTCGATCCGTCCATGTGGCGGGCAGCAAAGGGAAGGGCAGTGTCTGCGAAATGACCGCGGCGGCTCTGGCGGGGTGCGGGTTTACCGTTGGCGTTTTCACCAGCCCGCATCTCGTCGACATCCGCGAGCGCATCCGCATCAACTCCGAACCCATCGGGCAAATGCCCTTCGCGCGGCTGATCTCGAAGGTAAGCACCGCCGCGGCGAGCCTTCCCCAGAGGCTGGGTGACGTGACGGCCTTTGAGGCTCTTACCGCTGCCGCGTTTGTCTACTTCGCCCAAGAAGCTGTGGACGTGGCCGTGATCGAAGTCGGGCTGGGGGGCACGACGGACGCCACGAACGTGATCACTCCGGTGGTCTCGGCCATCACGGCGATCCAGATGGAGCACTCGCAACTGCTGGGTCCGACCCTCGCCGACATCGCCCGCCACAAGGCCGGCATCATCAAACCCGGGGTCCCCGTCGTGACGGTTCCTCAGTGTGAGGAGGTTCTGGCGGTTTTTCGGGAGAGTGCAGCACTCGCCGCTGCTCCGTTGCGGGTGCTGGGGGCCGACATGGAGTTCTCCAGCCGGTTCGAGTCCACGCCCGACCTCGGCCCGCACATGCGGGTGTGCCTTACGGGAGAGCGTGGCTGTTTCGACCACTTGGCGGTGCCTCTTCTCGGCGAGCATCAGGCATCGAACTGCGGGGTTGCGCTCGCCATTCTCGATTCGCTCCGCTCCTCGGGGATGCACATCTCGGACGCCGACGTTGCTGCGGGCCTGCGGCTGACGTCCCGCGCGGGTCGCTTGGAACGCATCCACGACGATCCTCGCATCTACGTCGACGGAGCCCACAATCCGGAGTCCATCCACGCCCTTATGAAGTCGTTGGGGGCTTACATCACCTACGACAGTGTCGTCGTTGTCTTCGGGTGCGCCGCCGACAAGGACGTCGCGGGGATGCTCGCCAAGTTGGCGACGGGGGCCGACAAGGTCTTTTTTACTGCAGCCGAGGGTTCCGACCGGGCCATCGACCCGCGCGAACTCCAACGCAAGTTCAGCGAAGTCTCCACGAAGATGTCCCAGGTCACTCCGACCCTGAAAGAAGCAATCAACGCCGCCGCTCGGGCCGTCTCCAAGGGCGACATCGTGCTGGTCACCGGCTCGTTCCTTCTCGCCGGCGAGGCCAAACGCCTTTTCGCGGGCAAGGCGGAGCGCGAGGCGAAGGTGGAGATCGCGGCACGGGCGGAGGTCAAGGCCAGACCGGCCGACCCGCCTAAGCCGTCGAAACCGCAGTCCTGACTTTCTCGCGGCCGCGTGGCTCGGCCCGGCGTTTATTGCTCTGATCCTCCATAACCTAGCGGGCCATGCCCAGCCCGCCTCCCTCTTCACATCCGACAATCCCCGCGGCAGCATCCGGTTCCGGGCCGCCCCCCCACCGTTACACCGCTGCGCTCGCCAATGCGATTGAAACGGCCTGCCACTCCCGCTGGGATCGCGACGAAATTCACGTTGTCCCCAATCCCGGCGAGCCGGGTTTCGATCCGTCCCGTCCGAAGTTCTACTGCCTCGATATGTTCCCCTACCCATCGGGCGCGGGGCTGCACATCGGGCACCCGGAGGGGTACACCGCCACCGACATCATCTGCCGCTACAAGCGGATGAACGGCTTCAATGTGCTGCACCCGATGGGGTGGGACGCCTTCGGCCTGCCCGCCGAGCAGTACGCCATTGCCACCGGTGTTCATCCGGCCATCACCACGCGAACCGCGATCGACAACTTCCGCCGGCAACTCAAGCGATTCGGTTTTTCGTACGACTGGAGCCGCGAGTTGGGCACCATCGACGACGACTACTACAAGTGGACGCAGTGGATCTTCCTGCGGTTGTTCGGGTCGTGGTTTGACAGCCGTCCCGGGATCGAGAAGGCCCGCCCCATTTCCGATCTGATCGACGCCGCATCCAAAGGAGAAATCGCGACTCCCGCGCCGTGGAACGACATGGACGGCGACGCGCGGGCCCGTTTCCTCGATTCCCACCGCCTGGCCTATCGAGGTGAACAGACCGTCAACTGGTGCCCGAAACTCGGCACCACACTCGCCAACGACGAAGTCATCGACGGCAAGAGCGAGCGGGGCGGCTTCTCGGTGATCCGCCGCCCGCTTCGGCAATGGGTCTTCCGCATCACCGCCTACGCCGAACGCCTGCTCAAAGGGCTCGCCGGTCTCGATTGGCCGCACTCCACGCGGGCGATGCAGGAGGAATGGGTCGGCCGGAGCGAAGGAGCGGAGATGCACTTTTCGTTGGTGGGCTCGGACCGGGTGCTGAAGGTCTTCACCACCCGCCCCGACACGATTTTCGGCGCGACCTACATGGTTGTCGCGCCCGAGCACGATCTGTGCGCCGCCGTGGTGCGGGGAGACCTTGAGTGCGACGCGCCCACGGCGCACGCCCTCGCGGATTACGTTCGGCGCGCAGCGTCGCGCGGCGAGGTCGAGCGTCAGGAGAACAAGGACAAATCCGGCGTCTTTACCGGAGTGTTCGCGATCAATCCGGCCACCAACCAGCCCATCCCGGTGTGGACCGCGGACTACGTGCTCGCGGGCTATGGCACCGGGGCTGTCATGGCAGTCCCCGCGCATGATGAACGTGATTTTGAGTTCGCCAGAGCCTTTCACCTCCCGATCCGCGACGTTGTCTACCCCCGCATCGTGTACGCGATGCATCATTTCGCGACGAACGCCTACGGAGCGGGCGAGCCCGCAACCCACTGGCGGGATCATCTTGCCGATTTCCTCGGGCTCGTGGGGGGCTCCGCCGAGTCGGGCACCGCGTTCGCCCTCCACCTCGAAAGCGCCCTTGCCGGCCCGTCTGCGGGCTCGGATCGCGCCAGCCGCGAAACCTGGCTCGAGACCATCGACACTCTCGCCTTCCAGAATTTCTCGGATTTTCGCCGCCGCTTTGAATCGGGGACTTTTCACGCGGGCGCGGGCTCTGCGTTTTCAGACCCGGGGATCGCGGTCAATTCCGGCAGCGGCGAACTTTCCCTCGATGGCCTCCCGACGGCTCGGGCCAAGGACGCGGTCATCGATTGGCTTCAATTGACCACGCGCGGCGGTCGAAGGATCAATTACAAACTGCGTGACTGGGTCTTCTCGCGCCAACGCTACTGGGGCGAACCATTTCCCATTGTCTACGACGAGGGCGGTCGCGTCTATCCGGTTTCGGAGAAGTCTCTACCAGTCAAACTCCCTGAACTCGCGGACTACACGCCCGCCGAGAGCGACGACCCCCAGCCATTGCTCGCGAAGGCGACCGGCTGGATGCACACCACGGCGGGTGAAGCGGGCGTCGACCCCGCGCTGCTCCCGGCGTCCACCCCGGTGACGCGTGAAACCAACACGATGCCCGGCTCAGCCGGATCATCGTGGTATGCCATCCGGTATTGCGACCCGCGGAACGCCGCTCGACTCGTCGGCCGCGAAGCCGAGCAGTACTGGATGGGGCCGGCCTCAGGTGGGACAGGCGTCCCGCCTGTCCTCGTTTCGTCACACACCCCGCCCGTCTCTCCGGCTCGTCCCTTGGGCGGCGTGGACCTCTACCTGGGCGGCAGCGAGCACGCCGTGGGCCATCTCCTCTACGCCCGCTTCTGGCAGAACGTCCTCTATGACCTGGGCGAAGTCTCGACACCTGAGCCATTCCGAAAACTTTTCCACCAAGGCTTGATTACCAGTTTCGCCTATCAGCGGGCCGACAAGTCGATCGTCGCGGTGGATGAAGTTTCCGAGGTGTCGGAAGGCTCGTACACCGAAACCGCCACCGGGAAGCCCGTCACGCCCATCGTCACCAAGATGAGCAAACGGTACAAGAACATCGTCAACCCGGACGATGTGATCGCGGAGCACGGGGCCGACACCTGCCGCCTGTATGAAATGTACATGGGTCCGCTCGAAGCCAGCAAGCCCTGGAACCCGCGCGATATCGCGGGCTGCTTCCGATTTCTTCAACGGGCCTGGCGACTCGCCATCGATGAGAGCACGGGCACTCCCAAACTCGCCACGTCGACGGAGCCAGCCCTCGAGAAGGCCCTGCACCGCCTGATCGCCAAGGTTGGCGGCGATATCGAACGCATGGCCTTCAACACCGCCATTGCTGCCATGATCGAGTTTGTCAACGCCGCCACCGCGCTCGACAAGGGTGCTGGCTCGCTCACCACCGATCAGATCGACCGCTTTGCCCGCGTGCTGGCTCCCTTCGCCCCGCACATCGCCGAGGAAATCCGAACCCGCATCGGCAACCCTGGCCCGATCGCGCTCTCAACGTGGCCGGTGGTCGATGCCGCGCTTCTCACCGATAGCGAGGTTGAGATTCCGGTGTCGGTCCAGGGCAAAGTTCGCACCCGCATCACCGTCCCCACCGGGGCCGATGCCCAAGCGATCGAAGCCCGTGCCTTGGCCGACCCTCGCGTGATCGAATTCCTCGCGGGAAAACCCGTCAAAAAAATCATCGTCGTGCCCGGCAAGATGGTCAACATCGTCGTCTAAAAGTCTCCCGCCTTTCGTCCGAACCCCGGAACTTCCTGCATGCTCACAGACGCTCTCGCGTTCTTGGCCGCCACCCCCATCTGGACTCTCGCGGCGGACGTCACGGCCGAGGTCGGCCCGGTTGCAACACCGAACCTCTTTTCGGTGCAGAACCTCACCGCCCTGGTGATGCTGACGTCGATGGAGATTGTGCTGGGCATCGACAACATCGTCTTTATCGCCATTCTGGCGGGGCGGCTCCCGCCGGAGCAGCGCGACAAGGCCCGCAAACTCGGTCTGGCGGCCGCCCTTGTCACTCGCCTCCTGCTGCTCTTTTCCCTCACCTGGATCATGAAGCTCACGGCCGACCTCTTCATCGTTCCCGGCGGCCTCACCGAGCCCATCCTGGAAGGCCACGGCGAAGCGACCGGAAAATTCAAGCCCCTGGGCATCTCGGGACGCGACCTCGTGCTCCTCATCGGCGGCCTCTTCCTCATCTGGAAGTCCACCAAAGAGATTCACCACAAGATGGACGAGCACGAAGAGTCCCTCAAAGCCAAGGCCGCCTCGTCCTTCATGTTCACGATCGTTCAGATCGGCCTCATCGACATCGTCTTTTCGCTCGACTCGGTCATCACCGCCGTCGGCATGTCCAACTCGCTCCCCGTCATGGTCACGGCGGTCATGATCTCGATCGGCGGCATGCTGGCCTTTGCCGGCCGCATCAGCGCGTTCATCGACAAGCACCCGACGATGAAGATGCTCGCCCTCTCGTTCCTCCTCCTCATCGGCGTCATGCTCGTCGCGGATGGCTTCGGTCGCCACATCCCCAAGGGTTATATCTACTTCGCGATGGCCTTCTCGCTGATCGTCGAAACCCTCAACATCCTTTCCCGCCGCAAGAAGGAAGCCCTCCTGCACCCGAGCAAGAACGCCTGAATCCCGGATTCTCGGCTATCCATCGCCCGTGGCTTTAAGAAGCCGCTCTGCGTTCCTCGGTGTTCTTCGTGTTTGAACGCGTTCGTCTCAATCCCGCCGTTTGTCGACCCGTGTCGTCTTTGACATTCCGACCTCAGCGGCGATCGCCTCTTCCACACGCGAATGCGTGAACCGGAAGCCCAGCCGCCGCAGTTTCTCCGGCACCGCCCGGCAACTTTCCAAGACCGCCTCCGCCTTGTGCCCCATTCCGGCCCGAACGACCCACGTCGGAACCGCCATCAGGACCGGCCGATCCGCAGCCGCTGCGATCGCGTTCACCAGTTCGTTGAGGGTCGCCGGCGCGGGCGCGACCGCGTTCAGCGGGCCCACGATCTCTTCGCGCGCCAAACACGTCTCGACCACGCCGAGCAAGTCGTCCATACCGATCCACCCGACCCACCGTGGAGGTCCGGCGACGCGGCACAAGAGCCCCGCGCGGGCGAAGGGCCAGGCGTTCCGCAGCAGCCCGCCCCGCATCGAGAGCACGGCACCCATCCGCAGGAAGACGACCCGAATCCCCGCTTCCCGGGCCGGCTGGGCAGCGGCTTCCCAGTCCCTCGCCACTTCCGCGAGGAACCCGCTCCCCACGCCCGACGCCTCGGTCATCTCCTCGTCGCCGCGGCTGCCGTAATAGCCGGTCCCGGACGCCACGACCAGCACCTTGGGCCGGTTTGTCGCGCGGGCGCACACGCGCGCCACAAGCCGGGTCCCCTCCACTCGGCTGACCCTGATTCGGGTCATCTTTTCGCGGGTCCATCGTCCCTGCGCAATCGGCTCGCCGGCGAGGTGCACCACCGCGTGCCGTCCGGAGAAGTCAGACACTTCCGCGCGGCCGGGGTCCGTCGCATCCCGCGGCACCTCCCAATCGATCCCTCGCTTCAAAGCTTTGACCGCGGTCCCTTGCGCCACCAGCCGCGCGACCAGCGCGGCCCCGATGCACCCCGCGCCGCCGGTGATCAGCACGCCGCCCGCCCGGTCGCGCGAAGGGGGCTGAACAGGATCTGAAGTGACCGGAGCGAAAGCATTCACCAGCGGTAAGTGTTGGCGGACCACCGCGACGGGGCGCACCGTCTAAGCGTCGCGACCGCCCGGCCCACATGCGGTCTGTCGGCCGCCGCCCGCCGCAATCAGTTTCGCGCCGTCCTCGGGGGTCATGCTCCCCTCGGCCACATACGCCGCGATCTCCCGGCGGGTCTGCTCGCGTTCCCGTTCGCGACTCGCGCGCCGCATATTGGAAGCCACAATCCCGACCACGCCGATAGCCATTCCGCCCCCCGCTGCGAGGACGGGGATCACCTCGGTGGGATCAATCGCCAGAATCAGTGGGAATGACATCGGAAAACCTCCGGCACCGACCATTGGGAACCATCAAGCGCAGCCACTGTCCTTGCTCCCCGCCTTCAGGAGTCTCTCCCCTTGCTCGGGGGTCATGCTCCCCTCCGAAATGAACGCCGCGATCTCCCGGCGGGTCCGTTCCCGGGCCGAGAACCGGATCGTTTTTCCGATGGTCCCGATGAGTATGCCCAGAACAATGAACGTTCCGACCATGAACGGGATCACGATCCCCTCGTTGCACAGCCGATTCAGAATTTCGCTCTCGTCCATTGTTCATACCCTTTCCGCGGCCGCGACCTTGACGACCGCACAATCGCCACCCGCTCCTTCGGAAATCCCCTAAGGGGTTTTCACCCCGGGCCGTGCAGCCGCTTCCTTTTCGAGCAAAAAGGATAGCGACCCGCGATTGCCCCCGAAAAGCCGCAATATTCTTCCACCCGCCGTGACACCTTTCAGCCCGCTGCTTACTCCGCGCTCAATAGCGGCTCTCTCCGTCGAGCAGACGGAATTTCTGAACGCCGTCCTCTCGCATTATCGCCAGGCCTGGTTCCCGATGAATAACCCCGAGACCGGCGGCACCGAATGGGTCCGGGCCCGTCGGCGCGGCATCATCCCCATCGAACCCGAGAAATTCCATGTGGGGGGTACGCTGCGAGCCCGGGTCCGGAGCGCCCGCTTCCGAATTTCCACGGACACCGCGTTCAAGGAGGTTATCCGATCGTGCGCAACACCCGCCGCGGGCCGGCCAGACACCTGGATTGATCCCACGATCATCGAAACGTTCGATCTGCTGCACACCGCCGGGCTCGCACACAGCGTCGAGGCGTGGATCGATGAACCCGGGGTGCCGTCGAGGCTCGTTGGCGGGCTCTACGGGCTGGCGTTGGGCCGCATTTTTTGCGGTGAATCCATGTTCTCCAACCCCGCCGACGGCGGGACCGACGCCAGCAAGGTCTGCCTCGTGAAGCTTGTGAGTCACCTTCGGGCCCGCCAGTTTCAGGTGCTGGATGCCCAACTCGCGAACGCGCATCTTGAGCAGTTCGGTTTGTACACGGTCGATCGGCGAACGTACACGCGGTGGCTCGACCAGTGGGCCGACGACGCCGCCGATTGGCTCCCGTGGACAGCCTAAAAGACAGACAGGGGGCCCCGTGATCCCGCCTCTGCTTCGCCCGTAGTACTTCTTTTTTGGATGCTCTCCTGGTGGCCACCGCCTTTCGCCGCCCGGCCTACTTCACCATCTCAATCGCCAGCGCCGAGTTCTTAGCCCCGAACGCCAGACAGTTAACGAGCACTCGCGTCGCTTCGCTGGCCCGCGCCGCGTTGGGCGTGTAATCCAGATCGCATAACGGATCGGCCTCGTCCAGATTTATGGTCGGCGGGATCACCCCACCGGACCCGTCGTCCGGGCTCAGGCACGCGATCAACCCGACCACACTCGCCATCCCCGACGCTCCCTGCGGATGCCCGATCGCACCTTTGATCGACGTTCCCACGAGCCGCACCGAGTGCGCTCCAAACGCCGCCTTTACCGCCGCGGTCTCGGAGACGTCGTTCAACACCGTCGATGTCCCGTGGTAACCGATTACCTCCACGTCACCGGGCACCCACCCCGCATCTTCCACCGCCAGGTGCATCGCCCGCACCGTCTCGACCATGTCGGGGCTGGGCCGGACGCGATGGAACGCATCGCACGTCGCGCCATAACCCAGGGCGCGGGCCCGCGGCTTTGTCCCGCGCTCCCGGGCGAAGGCCGGCCGCTCGACGACCACCGCCCACGCCCCTTCTCCCAGCACATATCCGCACCGTGTTCTCGAAAAGGGGCGCGACAGGGTCACGGCCTCCGCATCGCTCGCGCCCTCGCGTACCGCGATCACCTTCATCAGCTCCATCCCCAGCAGCGTCTCCCATCGCACGTGCGCGTCCGCCCCCACGACCACCCACGCGTCGGGTGAACCCGGCCTTTGCGAACCCAGGAGTTCCATCGCCAACCCCAGGGCATCGCTCGATGAGGCGCAGCCCGTCGAGACGCACAACGACGGTCCCTTGCATCCCAATCGGATCGACAATTCGCCCGCCAGATTGCCGTGAGTGGCGTTGGTGATCGCCCACACGCTTGGTCGCTTCCCGTGATTCATCGAGTCGGCTTGGTCGAGCGTGAAATCAATCCCGCCGCCACCGGTGCCCAAGATTACTCCCACCCGTCGACTTGTGGCCTCGCCGACCTCCAGCCCCGCTAGGCCCAAGGCCTCCCGGCACGCTGCCAACGCCATGGGCACCAAACGGGGCAACCGATCCACATCCGGTGCTCCCACCTGCGTGCCCGCCTCAGGCCGCCCAAAATCAACGCATTCCGCTGCCACCACCGAGCGGATGCGTTCGTCCGACCAGCGCAACTTTCGCACCCCCCCCACGCCCGCGCGGAGGGACGCCGCAAAAGCCGGTACGCCTAGTCCAACCGGTGACACTGCCCCAAGTCCTGTGATCCAAGGGCGCTGATCAAGAGGGAGAGTCACGACGGACGGTAAGGCCCCTCCCGGCTCAAGCCCGGGGGGGAAACATCATCAACCTGTATCGAATCTATCGATTGTTCGGTTTTTTCAATTTACAGGTGGCATTTCCCGCGCCATGTTGTACCTTCTTGGTTGAGGGGTCTCTACAGAGATTGCGGAGCCAAGACGTTTATCGGAACACCTCGGGATTCCCGGGAGTTTCGAGCCGCGATCTCTGTGCGCCCGTGTTGGTTTTCTGGAGGGATCTCACAATGAATGTCCACATCGTGGTGGCGACCGGGGCTGTCGCCCTGTTCGGCCCCGTTTCTATCGGCTTGGCCGGCGTCGCCCCAATGGGTCCGCCGGTCGTGACCTCGTTCGACTCCGCCATGGAGATGTACGGGTCCGACAGCGGTGATTTTGGAGAACGCACTCCCGGCGCCCGGGGCGTTATGACCAACGACACCCTCAGCATGGCGCTCAACATGACCGCCATCAGCGGCGCGCAGGCCTTCCTCAACGGCGGCGGTCAGTTCATCGTCAGCCGCGGACCGGGCTTTACCGACATCGGCGCTCACCGCGGCACCGGCGCCCGGGTGCAGGCCAGTTGGGACGAGGTTGTGAGTGGCGGGCAAACTTTCATCTCCGTGATCTACAAGACGAGCACGGGCGGACACTTGGTCCCTAACACCTCGAACATCGACGGCAGCGGCATCAACACCTGGAATTGGAGTGTCGGCGTTCTCGACCCGATTCACTTTCAGGAAGGGGTTTCGTCCGTCCAGTTGGTCAGCGCCCGGGCGTTCTTCAGCCGGAACGCCGGAACCTCATTCTTTGGCAACATTAACATCCTGCCCAACCTTCCGGGCGACTTCAATCCCGGCCTGGATTCCGGTCTGCCCTTGCTCAGTGCGGGTGACGGCACGAATTATGTGCTTATCCGTTATCAGATTGACGTGACGATCCCGGCCCCCGCTTCGGGCGTCGCGCTCGCGTCCGGCCTTGTGCTCTTGACGCGCCGCCGCCGATAGGCAACGCCCGCCGATCGTCGAGTTCTCCACGCCCTGTCCCACGCCGTCGGCCCCGAAAGCCGCGGCGTTTTTTATTCATGCTACCGTCGCCCCATGGTGTCCCCGCGCGTCGTCAGCCTGCTCCCTGCCGCGACCGAGGCGCTCTGCGCCATGGGTGGAGAGCGCCTGCTCGTGGGCCGTTCGCATGAGTGCGACGTCCCCCGATCCATCGGCCATATCCCCGTGCTCACGGCCCCGCGCATCCGCGCCGATGCGGATGCCGCCGCGATCGATCGCGCGGTGCGCGAATCGATCAACGCGGGCCAGTCGCTCTACACCCTTGATGAGCCTGCCCTTCGGGCTCTGCGGCCCGACCTCATCCTCACGCAGAATCTCTGTTCCGTTTGCGCGATCGACGCCGACCACCTTCGTAAAATCGCTGCGGAACTCCGCGGGGCGGACGGCGGGCCGGTCCGCACTGTGAGCCTCGCCCCGTACACCGTCGAAGACGTCCTGGATTCGGTGCTGGTTGTGGCGGAAGCGGTCGGGCTTTCGTCCCGCGCCGTCCCCGTCGTGGTCGGCCTCCGCGAGCGACTCTTTGCGGCCGCCGAGTACGTCAATCCATTCGAGTCTCTCGGCAACGTCCTCTTCCTCGAATGGACCGACCCCGCGTTCTGTGCGGGCCACTGGACAGTCCAACTCATCGAACGGGCCGGCGGGACACATGCCTTGAACCCCACAGTCGCCCGCCCGGGCCACGGCACCGCGGCTGGACCCCAGCAGGGCGAGCGGGTCGCGGGCCCTTCGCGAGTCATAAGCCGCGAAGAAATCATCGCGTCGGAGCCGGCCCGGATTATCTTTTGCCCGTGCGGCTTCGACCTTGAGCGGGCCGTTGTGACGGCCCAAGAATTTCTATCTCAACGTTGGACCCGGGGGCTTCCGGCCGCCCGCGCGGGCCGTATCGCCGTGGTGGACGGCAACCTCCACTTCAATCGTCCCGGCCCGCGCCTCGCCGACGCCTTCGAGTGGCTGGTCGGCTGGCTCAACGACCGCCCGAATCTCATTCCGCCCGGCTTCGAGTGGAAGCCGCTCTAAGAGGGTGGCCGCGATTCACCAAAGCAACCGCACCCGGATCGTCTCGGGGATCGCCCGCATCCGCTCGAGCACCGCAGCGCCGTCGGTCGGGTCCACATCGAGCACCACATACCCGAGGTCGTCGCGCGTCCGCAGATACTCCGCCGAAATGTTGGCCCCCAACGTCGCGATCTCCGTGTGCATCTTGCTCAATACACCGGGCACGTTGCGATGGAAATGCAGAATCCGGTGGGTTCGCGCGCGTTCCTCCCAATCATCGCCCGTCGCTTGTTCGGGCAGTTCAACTTCGGGAACATTGACCGCGCCCGTGGTGGATCCCACGTTCACAAACTTCAGCAGTTTCTGCACCACATCGTCGGCGATGGTGGCCTGGGCCTCCTCGGTGCTGCCGCCCACGTGAGGCGTCAGGATGACGTTCGGAAGGCCCTGAATCTCGCTCGAGAAGCGGTCGCCCTTGCTCGAAGGTTCATCCGGGAAGACGTCCAGCGCGGCCCCGCCCAACTGACCGCTCCGCACGGCGGAGGCCAGCGCAGCGACATCCACCACGCTGCCACGCGCGTTATTGATGACGTACGCGCCCGGCTTCATCTTCTTGAACTGGGCCGCGCCCATCATGCCAGCGGTCTCGCGCGTCGCCGGCACATGCAGCGTCACAATATCGGCCTCTTCAAGCAGTTCGCTCAGGTTCCGCGTCTGCCGGGCGTTGCCCAGCGGCAATTTCGGGATGATGTCGTGGAAGATCACCCTCATGCCGAACGCCTCCGCCAGCACCGAAACCTGCGACCCGATGTGGCCGTACCCGACAATCCCGATGGTGCGGCCCCGCACCTCGTGAGCCCCGTCCGCCGCCTTGTCCCACAAGCCCTCGTGCATCTGACGCGTCTTCTCGGTCAATCCGCGGTAGAGGCACACCACCTCGGCCACCGTGAGTTCCGCCACGCTCCGCGTATTTGAGAACGGCGAGTTAAAGACCGGGACCCCCATCCGCCGGGCCGCCGCAAGGTCCACCTGGTTGGTCCCGATACAGAAGCAGCCGACCGCGAGCAGTCGCGGCGCGAGCGACAGCAATTCTGCCGTCAACTCGGTTTTGGAGCGGATCCCCACCACATGGGCCTCGGCCAGCAAATCCTTCAGCCTGGCCCGATCCGGTGAGCCCGGCAGGCTCTCAACCTCAAACCCCTCTTCCCGAAACGCCTCCACGCCCCGGGCATGGATTCCTTCAAGCAACACCACTCGGATCTTGTTCTTCGGGTATGACGTGTTCACCGACCACGGTAGCCCGCGCCGTCCATCTCAAGGGACCCGATCCCGCTGCCACGGCACGACAGTTGTCTCTGAGTTCAGCACCGGCTTGGGGTCCGGCGCAATAGTCAACGTCCCCCGCAAGACTAGCACCAGCAGCACCGTTCCGGCAGCCAACCGGTACCACCCGAATGGGGTCAGCCCCCGGCGATTGAGGACCCCCACCAGCCATCGCACCGCCACAAACGCCGAGATCGCGGCGACCGCAATCCCGACGAGGCACGGCACCGCACCCAATTCCTTGAACAATCCCGGGTGCTTCCCCAACTTGTACAGCGTCGCGCCGCCCAAGGTTGGCAGCCCGAGCAGGAACGAGAATTCCGCGGCCTGCCGTGGCTTCAGCCCAACCACCACGCCGCCGGCGATGGTCATCATGCTCCGGCTCGTCCCGGGCCACATCGCGAC
The DNA here is from genome assembly GCA_964549785.1 of uncultured Phycisphaeraceae bacterium. Taxonomy (GTDB): domain Bacteria; phylum Planctomycetota; class Phycisphaerae; order Phycisphaerales; family UBA1924; genus JBEIUO01. Next base: position 30,086 of record CAZJXA010000003.1, read on the forward strand.
GCACTGAAAGCACCCGATGACCAACGCCTGCTTCCAGGTGATGTCCGCAACGTCCATCTCAACGCCGCGGCGTCGCAACCCGAACCGCCCGTTCCGCCATTGATCCAGCAGCAGCATGAACACGCCGCCCGCCAGCATCGCCGCGACCACCGGCCCCGGAAAGAACAACCGCTCCTCCAGCCAGTCGTCGAGCATAATCCCTAGCACAGCCGCCGGCAGGAACGCCACGAACAACTTCATCGCCAGCCCCAGCCCCTTGGCATCCTTGCCCACCACACCCTTCATCATCCCCAGCACCCGCGGCCAGTAGAGGGCGACGACCGCGAGGATCGCCCCGCCCTGAATCACAATGTTGAACGCATCCACGGCGTGCTTCTGCTCGGGCGTCTCTCCCAGCCCCATCAGGCTCGAAGCCACGATGAGATGGCCCGTCGAACTGATCGGCAGATACTCGGTGATGCCCTCCACCAGTCCGAGCACCGCCGCCTGCCAGATTTCGAGCTGCGTCGTCACATCCGCCGGTTGAACATTCATCTGCACGCCGCGAGCCTCCTTGCCTGTTGCCGGTGCCGGTGCCGGTTTCGTCACACTGGTCGGGCCTCGCCTTGCGCCCCGGTTCCACAGAATATCACGACCGGCGACGAACGCCGCGCCGGCCGCCGCAAGCGTCGCTCACCCCCCACGACTTCTAGACTTGCCGGATGTCCACGCCCGCTGTCGGATTCGCCGCTACCGCTCGTTTTAACGAGTCCGATCTGCTCGAAACCATTCGGTTGCGATCACTCCGGCCGCTTGATCCGGGGGTTGTCGTCGGTCCCGGGGACGACTGCGCCGTGATCCGAACCGATTCCGGTTCGACGCTCTTGCTGACCGTCGATCAACTCGTTGTCGGCCGTCACGTCACCGGTTCCACGCCGCTGAACCTTATCGCCCGCAAGGCCCTGGCCCGGAGCGTTTCTGATATCGCCGCGATGGCCGGCCTGCCCAAGTGGAGCCTCGTGGCCGCCGCTCTTCCGACAACGACCGCGGCCGCCGACGCGGACGAACTCTCCCGTTGTTTGCATTCGTGGGGGATCCACTTCGCCGTGCCCGTTGTCGGGGGAGATATCGCGTCGGCCGCGGGCCCTCTTGTGCTATCGGTCACGGTCGTCGGCGAACTGCCGGACGGCGAAATCCCGATCTTGAGATCCGGCGCCAAGGTCGGCGACGGCGTCTACGTCACCGGTTCACTCGGCGGGACATTCGACCCCGCGACCGGCCTGGGCACACACCTCACGTTCACGCCCCGAGTGAAGCAGGCCCGATCGCTCCGCGCCACGCTCGGATCGCGTCTCCATGCGATGATGGACCTATCGGACGGGCTCGGAACCGATGGTGCCCGCATCGCGAAAGCGTCCGGAGTGATGATGAGAGTCGACGCCGCCCGGGTTCCGCGATCTCCGCAGACCCGCTCGTGGCGCAGCGCCGTCGGCGACGGTGAGGATTACGAACTCGTCTTTACCGCGTCGGGCCCGGTGCCCGGCGACGTTGAGGGCCTCCGTGTCACTCACGTCGGTGATATCGTGGCCGGGGACGGCTGCTGGGTGTTGGAGGGGGGCGAAACGTTCGATGCAAGCCGGATGGGATGGAGCCACGGCGTGGCACCCGGAGCAGAGTGAAGGAGCAGCGCGGATGGCGGATCGGATACTCGTCCAACGCGAAACGTCGTCCGCTGACGCGACCGCCGCGCTGGGGGCCGGTTTTGCACGGCTCCTTCAGCCCGGGGACGTTGTTGCCCTGACCGGCGAACTCGGGTCCGGAAAAACCACGTTCGTCCGTTCCGTCGCCGCGGGCCTGGGGGTCAGGGCCGACGCGGTTTCGAGCCCCACATTCGTGATCGTCAATCGCTACCCGATTCAACCAGACTCCCAGCACGCCAGCATCAAGGCGGTTTCACACGCCGATGCCTACCGCCTGCAAAGCCCGGAAGACCTCGACAACGCGGGGTGGGATCGAGTGATGGTGGGCGACCGGGCCGCCCCCGGCTCCGTGCTTTTCATCGAATGGGCCGATCGACTCGGCCCGGCTCTGCCATCAGATTCCGCCCGAATCACCATCCGCGCCACCGGGGCGGAATCTCGGGCGTTCACCTTTGAACTACCCGCATCGTGGCAGAAGCGGCCTCGGCTTCAACGGTTTCTGTTGGAAACACCCCGGACCTGCCCGACCACTGGCGTCTGGGTTGCGCCGGGAGCGCCCAGTTATCCGTTCGCCGACGAACGGGCCCGCGGCAGCGACCTGTTTGGGTGGCTCACCGAACGGTACACGATCGACACCCCCATCAACCCGGGCGACGACGACGACCCGCCGCCAGCGCGATGAAGGGAACGATCGCCGCGGGACTCGGGAGGACGGTGATCGTCCCCACCATGCCCGTCGCCGTCCCGTCGCCGTTATCGCTCGCGTGCGGTTGGCAATAATAGGTGTGAACGCCCGGAACCGTAAACCGGTACTGAAACGAGTCCCCTGTCTCGAAGATGTCGCTCAGAAACTCTTCCTCGGAGCCGATCACCGACGCGACGTTGTGAAAGTCGTTCAGCCACACCCAGTTAATCGTGTCGCCCACGTTGATGACGGCGTCGGTGACCTCGCCCTCCGTCGGGAGCAACGTACTGAAGTCGAAGTCGTAGACGTAGACCGTCTGGACGTCGGCGAACGCGGCGGGTGCCGCGACGGCCATCCCCGAAACGCAGATGAGCGCCCAACGCGAGCCCGACGAATTTCCTGCAAGGAAGTTATTCATTGTTCCGCCGTTTTGAGGACGAGAGCGTTCCAGAGCGACACTTCATTCTGAACACCATCCCCCACTTCGATGGTGAGAGCGAGCGTTCGGGGAGATTCGGAAACCACCAACGCAACGTTGACGTTGGCCGTGGGAGAAGCGCGGTCGAGTGCGCCCGACCAGACGACGACTGATTCGGCGGCGGTCTGTACGGAGAGCGTGACTGTTGGGTTGCCCCAGCCCCGGCACTCCGCCGGTAATTCCAGTGTCGCCGCGAACCGACCGGCGCCGACCGGCAAGGGCCAGGTGGCTGTTCCGGGTCCGAAAAAACGCAGCGGAGCGGCAGCCAGCCCCGCGCCCGGGCCGCTCCTTTGCGGCCCCGGCGACCACCGCCGGGTTCCGTGCGAAACCCAGTCACCCGGGCCCATTTGCGAAAGCGGGATGAGGCGTGACGGAACAAAGTTGACGGCGCGAAGATCGCCGGGTCGGAGATTTACGCCGACCGCAGGGGCGCCATCCGTGGGAGTCCGGGCGACGCGAAAATCCTCGCCGGCGGCCTTCGCGATAGCGCTGACCCCCAGCACGCTCCCATCCTTGCACCAGATCAGCGGCATGGTGGGATCTGTTGGCGGATTGGAAAGGTTGATCGCCGCGATGCGGTCCAGCGAAAGCGGCTCGGATGCGGAGTCGATCGTCACGGAGGCGCCGATCCCGCTCACAAACCCCATAACCCGGTCGCCGTTGTCCAGCGTGAGCACGTCCGTTGTGGCAGTTTCCGTTTCGTCGCCGGGTTCCGCGCCCGATTCCGCAGGCCCGGACCCCGAAAAATAGATCGCATCGATCTCCTCGAGACTGACCTCCAACCGCCCGAGCATCGACGACTCCCACGCGGCGTGGTCGGCGGTTGCGGAGGGTTGCCGAGCGGGATGACCGGGGATGATCTCACCGGCGGTCGTGAACAACACGCCGTATCGGACATTCTGGGGGAGGGCGCCGATCCGCATCGGGGGTTGAACGACCGGCAGATTGCGGACGGCCCCGTTCCAGGACGAGGGTACAAGAGCGACGATGTCAGAAAGCGGAACGTTGGTGCCCGTGTGATCGACCTCGATCGAGACGCTCGACCCGACAATCGCGCGCACCACGCCGGGGCGCAGCACGAGCGTCGAATCCAAAGCCCGCAGCCCGGCTCCAGGGTCAACGACCCCGGGTTCGCGCGGCAGCCCGGGCAACACCGCGCACAGCACACCGACGAAAAGGATCATGCCAAACTCCCCCACGACAATCGACCGTTACTTCTGAAAGATTGGCAGATACCGCTTCGGCATCTGCAGGATGATGAGGGCCATCGCCGTGCCGTACTCATCGCCGGCGTTGTCGTCATCCCAGAGGCCGTCGGCGCGTTGCCGTGAAATGATCTCCTCGCGGATGGCGGGCCACCACGCCTTCCAGTGTTCCCCTCCCGCCAGGAACATCGCCTGAACGGCGTAATAGTGCCCGTAAAAGTAATGAATCGGGAGCGTTTGGGCGTGCCCCGGGAACGCATGATCGGTGAGATACCGAAGCCCGGTGTCCAGCGCCCGGTCCTCGTAGATCCCCGCGTAATACAGGCTCGCCACCCCGGCGGCCGAGCGCGGCCACTGACTCGTCCCCATGATCATCTGGTACCGAAACCCGCCGTCGGGGTTCTGGCACGCCCGGACATACTCGACCGCCTTGTCGATCACCGGTTTGCTGGTTTCAAGACCCGCGTTGCGAGCCGACCGTAACGCCATGATCTGGCAGATCGTCACGCTGACATCCGCATCGAACGGCACCGGGTTGTAGCGCCAGCCACCCTCCTCGTTCTGCGTCGATTCGATGAGCCGAACGGCCTTCTTGAGAACATCGTGAACCCGGGTGTCGATGACGGTGTCGGCCCCGCCCACCGTCATCCCATAGACCTCGCCCAGAAAGAGCGCTGCGAACCCGTGCCCGTACATCGGGCTGTTGGCGGTGTCCGTCGCGATCAGCCCGGATTCCGTGGAATTCGCGAGAACATACTCCAATCCCTTGGAGACCTGCTCGCCATAACTCCCTCTCCCGGGCGCGTTCCCGTCGGCCATGAAGGCCAGGCACGCGAGAGAGGTCACGGCGACGGTGCGCCCAAATTGCGGCTCTCCCACCCCGCCGTCGGCTCGCTGCGCACGCGCCAGAGCGGCCAACCCCTTCGTGATCGACTCCTCCAGTTCCTCCGTCATCTCGTCGGGGGCTGGCGCGGCCTCAGATTCTGCGGCGGTCGCGGGCGCGGCGTCCGACGCGGGGCCCGGACTTACCCCGTCCGGCTGCTCGAACCCTAACGCGGGTGCATTCGCGGCAACGGCGACCGTCAAACCGAGGGCACAAACAGCAAACCGTCGTCCGAACTTCATGGCCTTACTCCGCGATTGGGCCGGGCGAACGGGGTTCTTCGGCAAGACGCTTGTAATACTGCTCGGTCAGCGTTCTGTATATCGCGCTGAAGCGGTCGGATGATCCCTGCCGGAGCGCATCCCGGAGATGCGGCGGGAGGTTTCCCCACGATGCCTCGCCCCCGGCCAAAGGCGGTTTCAGCGCACCATCCTTTCGGGCCGGGCCTCCGCCCGAGGACGCCTGCCCGGCCGACTGGGCCTCCCCTTGCGAAGCCTGCTGCTGTTGCTGCTGCTGCCGTTCCGAGGGCGACTGTTCCTGCTGGTCCTTCGGCTTTGATTTTTGTTTCTTTTTCTGCTGCTGCTTCTTCGCCTCCGCGATCAGCCGGTCCAACTTGCGAAGAGCGTCTTCCTGCGTGCGCTGCGTGTCCAATCCCGCATCCGCCCGCGCCGATAGGCGGGCGCCCGCAGCCGACATCAGTTCGACGATGTCGCCGAACCCGGACGGTTTGTCCGCGTCTTGGAGCGCTCGTTTGAGGTCGTCATCCGGATTCGAAACCCGGTCCGGCGTGCCCGCGTCCCTTTCCTCGACCGGTACGGGCGGCGGCACGGTTGTCGGAAGCCCCAACATCTCATCCAGCGTCGGTTCCGAACCCTCCTGCCCTTCGTCGGGAGGAGTCGCGGGCTTCGCAGGCGTGGTCTGGGATGGCCGCGGCACGACCGGCGACGTCGTTTGGGCCGCCGCGCCGCACGCGGCGGTGGCGATCAACAACGCGGCACTTGCGCGGCAAACGGTCTTGACCAACGTCCGGTGCATCCCGAGCGTTCCCTTCTCGCACAGCCGCAACACACAATTCGAGATTCGCGGCATCAGGTACTCTCCGCAGCGGCGCAGCCCCGCACAGCCAATCGGGCCGGCGCCGGTGCGGACCACCGACCCGCCCCGGAGTGCCGTTGAAACGCCGGCCCCGGGGGGATCGGTCCGTCGACCGGCGCCGGTGGGAGCGGATCGTTCTTGGGCTCGGCTTCCTTGAGTTCAAGAGGTGGCGCCGAATCTTCTTTCTCGAGAGCCTCTTGAATTTCGGCCGCCCGCGCCGCCAGAGCCGACTGAAGTTCCGCGGCAACGGACACGGCGACGGAGTCACCCGCTTCGCCCGCTTCGCCGGCGAGCCGGGTAAGCTCAAACGCCTCCAATTGCATTGCCCGCAGCAGTTTCAGTTCGGCAATCGGCGGTATCAACGGAGGCTCCTGCCCGGCCCCGCCGCCCCCGCCCGCATCGGCCGCCTGCTCGTCTTCCCGCAAACCGTCGTCCTCATCGTTCGCCGGGCGTAGGGCCTCGACCAGCGATGCCAAAATCCGCAGGCTCGAAGTCTGGGCCGCGTTTACAGGCGGCTCCGCCGTGCCCGCCTTTAACCCCGTCGCCGCGATCGTCATAGACGCGTCGAGGCGGTCGTGCGCAAAGGCGAACATTCGGGCGGAATCCATCTCGCTCGTCTCCTCGCGGAGTTGGAGCAGGGCGAGCCGCAGTTCATTCTGGGTTTCAGCCGAGAACCGCAGCGCCGCCCGATCCTTGCGGGCCAGCGCCCGACCGACGAACGGCGCGACCTCGGCATTGATGGCCGCCTGCGTTTCCAAGGACTCCTGATACTCCTTCAAAAGTTCTCGACGCTTGCGGTCCTGTTCCTTCTCGTCTGCCTCGGCTTCCAGTCGCGCCAACTCCTCCACTGCGGCCCGGAGCCGGCTGAGCGACCGCTGCTCGTTCTGAACCGCGTCCACATAATCCGCTGGCTCCGTTCGGAGCGATGCCACCGCCGCCGACTGAGCGTTCACAGCCGAATCCAATAACGCCGGCAGGTCGCCAGCAGCGCGGACCTCTTTCCGGATGCGGGCGTTCACCGCGATCGTGGAGCGGCTCAGCGTGATCATCCCCGAGTCGATCGGGGCGGCCGGGGCCGAACTGAGGGCCGCCGAGGCGAGCGCCAGTTGCGCCGTCTGCACAACCACCAGTCGGTCCAACTCTTCCGAAATCTCCGCCAGCACCCGCCGCAACGCCTCATCGCGCCGCTCCTGCGTGCGGTTGAGTTCCTCCAGCATCTCTTCGAGGGCGGCCTCGGCCTGTTTCTGATTCTGCTGGGCCTGCCCGGTCTGATTCTGCTGAATCTGCTCCGAGGCTTTCTGTTGCTGGGCAGCGGCCCGCGACTCCCGACCCTTGCGGGCCGCCGACTCCATCGCCTTGGCCTGCCCGGGATCGGCGGCCTTCAGTTCCTCGGACTGTTGCTCGAGCGAATCCAGAGCCGTCCGCGTGCGCTGCGAAAGGCTTTCCTGCCGGGCGCTCAAACGCTCCAGTTCCTGCCTCTCCGCGGACGACAGCGACTCGACCGCTTCCCCCTGCGACTGCGAAGCCGCGTTCGCCGTTTGCGCGGTCGTCTGGCGTTGCTCCGTGAGCAGCCGCTCGATGGCACGGCGCGCGGCGTGGCCTTCCCGCCCTTGGTCGAGCATCGAAACCAACTCATCCAGCGCGGTTTCCACCGCTGCTTGCTGATCGGCGGTCTCCCGCGCCAGCGCCTCCCGCGAGGGCTGCGTGTCCGATCGCCCGCCCGCTTTCATCGAAAGTTCTTGGAGTGATTCCGCCGCCGCCTCCGCCGCGACCGCCGCTTGATCAGCGAGTTCGTCCGCGTCCTCCACCGTTTCGCCCAGGGCGCTGTCGCCCGGCCGGTTGCGTTCGATCCTCGCCTTCAGCCGGTCGCTCAGTCGCCTCAGCGGCTCGATGCGCTCGGCCACCGCCGCCTGACGCGAGGCCGTATCCGCGGCCGATTCCGGCGACGCGGCCGCCCGAGCGCTCTGCGCGGAAACCTCACCCTGTTCCTTCCTCAGCCGGGCCGCGGCGTCGCGCATCGACGCCAGTTCGTTCTGAAGTTCCTCGGCGAACGAGGATTCCGAGATGATCCGAAGACGCCGCGGGGCCGAAACCACCGGCAGTTGACTAAGCGAAGCCAACCGCAGGTCAGTCGAGTGGGCCGTCAGCACCAGTGCATCACCGGCCACCAGTCCCATCTGCGCGATGTCAAGAATTCCGCCACACTCGGCCCGGGGAGCACACTCGCCCGGCACGTTGGCGGCGACTTCAACCGGCTCCCCGACCGCTTCCGCGGGTGCCCCGGGCGAGCCTTCGGGCTGCTTTTCCGGCTGAAAACGAAGGCTCAACGTCGCGACACCCACATCGTCCCTGCTCTCGGCCGTCACCGGAACAACCGCCGTCGCCAGTATCGACTCATCCTGCGCAGGCTCAATAACCGCGGGCCGCGGCGGGCCGTCGTCGATGACTTCCAAGTCAAAGAGGGGGTCTGTTGTGGCGTGAATACCAAATGAGTCGCGCAGAGAAATCGGCGTCGAGATCGACGACCACGCGATCCACCGCAGCGTCCAGTGCGACGAGCCTTTCCCTTCGACCTCGGCCGTGGTGCTGTCATCCGCAATCCACCGCAGCCCCGGAACATCGCCCAGCGCCGGGAACGTCACCGCCAAAGCCTCGGCGAGGTCGCCCTCCGAAGCCGGAACGGCCAGCGGTCGGGAGAGATGGAGACGCAGTTCAACCGCCGAGCCCGCGAGCGCGATTCCCGCGCGTACCCGCGGGTTCGAAGAAACGGAAGACCCCACCGGAGTGGTGAACTGAATCAGCCGGGCAGCGCTACCGACGCCCGAGGAACACGCCGAGGCGTACTCGGGCGGGGTGACGGTGACGTCCGCCCGAGTGACCGAAGGCGGCGGAACCAGCAGCGTCGTCCACACCGGCGTTTCGTCATCCGCGGAAAGAAAGCGGTACTCCAGCACAACGCGTGACGCAGAACCGGGAGGGCCGGGCGTCACCAACGGCGCGGTCTCGAGCAGAAGTTCGTGCAAGGGCCCCTCGACCGGATCGCCCCCCCCAGGACGCTCGACGCTGATTCGCTTGTTCTGACGAGAAAGCATGGCACGCCGCCACGGTGTGGGCTCTGACCCATTCACAACGCGATACTCGATCCGCAAAGCGGAGCCGTCTTCCCCACCCCGGAAACTCACGGCCCGCAGCGCAATCGGCGCACCCAGAGCATGCGCAATAAGCGGATTGGCATCCACCACGCCCGTGCGCTTCGGCCATCGAGCCTCGACCCACGGCGCGAGCACCCGCAACGTCCCGATGCGGGTCAACGTCGGTTGGCCGACACGGAGCCCGACGAGGGGCACCAGAATCGCGAGGAGGGCCACCAACGCCCGAACCAAACCGGCGGGGTTGAGCAGCCGGGTGCGGGCTCGGGCCGAGGGAAATCTCGCCTTCGCTGCCCGAGAGACCGATCTCCGGAGCGATTCTTCTACCGCCCCCAAGGCCTCTTTACCCTCAGCCCTGCCGTCCAACTCAAGACCGGATGCCAGCACCCTCTTCAGGCCTGCATCCGCCGGCAATGCCGACTCGATCCGCAACGCCATCTGCGTAGCCGAAGGTTTGAACATCCACACCGGTGCCAGCCGCCGCCAAGCGTGAACCCCGGCGACCGCCAAGCCGATTCCAAATGCCACCCAGCGGACCGCTGACGGAAACCGGAGCCAGTAATCCAGAATTCCCCACCCGAAAGCGACCGCTAGCAGGCTTGCCAAAATCATCCCGGCCCGCTGAATCAGCAGTTGTGCGCGGGCCTGAGCGGCCAGAACCCTGAGTTGCCCGTCAATGCCTCCGCCCTGCACCCCGCCGGGGGGGGTTCCTCCACCGGGGCCATCAACTGAGTTGTCGAGTGTCGCTTCAGCCATTGGCACGCCTGCTGCAAGTGGTCCCGCCCCACAGAAAGGGGGGTTCAAGACTTATCGGCTTATCTCTGAACCATCCGGACTCTGATTTGGCACGGGCGAACGCGGGCTCCGGCCAACAAAAGGGGGCGTCATCGAAGGATGCTTACGTCTGCCGCGGTCGATGGGTGCGTCCGCCCGCGTGCGGACGCGCCGGTTTGGGGGTCGAAAGCGGTTTGGCACGGGTAACGCTGCCGATGCGGACTCGCACAGGGTTCGGAGTCGGCCCTTGGTTCACACCCGACGCTGAGGCGGGTACCGAAGCGTCATAGGTGACGGTCGGCGGCAGCCCGAGGACTTTCATGGTTTTCTTCCACTTGGGGCCGTGCGGTCGCCCCTCGGGCGTCGTCGAGTCCGTAATCAGATGGGCAACCTCGTGCCCCATGGTTTCATGGACATCGGCCCAGCCCAAGCGGCGCAACCACGGCTCCGACACCCGGATGCGCATCGCCTTCGAATCCGCCCACGCCAAGGCGTGGTTCAGTCCGCTCCCGAACTCCACTGCGGGCGGTCGAACCTCCTCCGACAGAGCGGCAACCCCGTGCGCTGCGGTCCACCACTTGGAGACACTCTCGGTTGCCATCAGCCGCCGGCGGTCCAAGGGCGAAAGTCGCCACCGCCAGATATCCCGCAACCGTTCGGGGGAGGCGTATGCGCGGGTGCGGTGCCGGCGCGCCAATTCGTGCGTCGTCCAGAAAAACACAAGGATCAAAAGAACGTAGATCATGACGGCGTCGTGGAACTCCCCGGAGTATCAGTCGAGAGGGTAAGCGCTGCGAAGTCCGACGTGATGCGAGGTGCCGCCGCTGCACACCGCCCCGCGTTTCGCCGCCATCAGCCCCGCTCGGATACCCCGCGTAGGTGTCTTCGGAGCGCGTTGAGCACGGTTTCGACTTCCTGAATGGTGTTGTAATGGGCAAGGCTGATGCGAACAACCCCGTCCGCCGGGTCCAGACCCATCCGCTGAATCAGCCGGCGCGAATAGAAATTGCCCGCCTTTACCCCGATCTCCGCGGCGTTCAGCGCGGCCGCGACGCCCGCCGAGGATGTCCCCGGAACGTAGAAGGAAACCGTGCAAACTCGGTCGCGGCCGCCCTCTGCCGAACCGGCGATCACCACGCCGGCCGTTTGCTTCAGCCCGTCCAGAAGCCGTGTCTGGAGCCCCTCTTCGATCAACTCGAACGCCTTGAACGCGCGTACGTACGTGGCCCGGCTCGTCGGCAACGTCGTTTCCCCGTCTGGGTCTTCGCCCGTCACCGCGTGCAGATATCTGTCGAAGGCCCGGATGGCCGCGGCCGATTCATGCGGCACGCCGCCCAACTCGTACACATACGGAACGCTGGTCCGCGGCAAAAAATAGTGGTTCGGACCGTCCAGTTCGGCAAACGCGGCATGGCCGCCGAACGCTGCCGCGGCATGAGGGCCGAACACCTTGTACGTCGAATACAGGTACCAGTCACACCCCAGTGCTGCCACGTCCGGGGCCCGATGTGGAGCAAACGCGACACCGTCAACCACTGACCGGGCCCCCACGGAGCCCGCCCGCCGGCACACCGCGCCGGCGTCCTCGATCTGCCCCATGATGTTGGAGACGTGTGGAAACGCAACCAGAAGCGTTCGCTCATCGAGCAGTCCGTCCAACGCGTCGTGGTCCAGCGTCCACAGATTGCCCGATCGCATCGGCTGCCACGGAACAACCTCAAAGCCCCGAGCCGCAAGACGAACCCACGGCCAGATGTTCGCCTCGTGCCCCAGCGTCGAAACAATCACGCGTCGGCGGCGAACACCGCCGTTGTGCAGGGCGTCGGCGTACGCATTGGCCAAAATGTGAACCAGGCTCGAGGTAGACTGGGCCAACGCCACCTCGCCCGATCCGTGCCCGTTCAGGAAGGTCTTGACCACGGTGTGCGCCGCCGCGACTGTGGCCGCGGCCGCCCGCGACGCCTCGTATGCTGCGCCGGTCTGCGCGCAACGATGCACGAAATAATCGCGGGCCGCGTCGATCACGTGGATCGGAACCTGCGACCCGCCCGCGTTGTCCAAGAAAACTGTTTGAGAGGCCAGCCCAGGGAAATGGACGCGGAGCGACTCAGAAGTCGGTGTGGTCGGGGATATCAACGCGGCGGTGGCGAGCGGCATATGGCCAAGTATTGGAGGACAAGATGATCACGATCCGAGCAATCACCCCGCTCACCCTTCCAAAGCACTCCGCCCGATCCGCCGCATTGGCACGCCGCCTGTGGCGAGTGCTGGCGCTTCTGCCCGCGTTGGTCTTTGTCGGCTGTTCGGGCCTGCGAGAGGAAACCATGTCCGAACCCTCATCACACCCCGCCGCGGGCCTTTACTTCCGTACTACGTCGCTGCGCGGCGTGGAATATCCGTTCGCGGTCTATGTTCCGCCGAACTTGGAAAGCGCTCCCGGCCATGGTGCGGCGAGACTGCCCGCGGCGGTCTTCCTGAACGGCAGCGGTGAGTGCGGCACCGACGGCACGAGACAACTTACACAAGGCATGTTTCCCGCCATGCTTTCCGACCCCGAAGCATGGCCTCTGATCGGCATTTTCCCTCAAAAGCCGACCCGCGAGAGCGTCTGGGACGACCACACCGAAGTCGTTCTGGCCTGCGTGCGGTGCGCCGTCGATGAGTTCAAGGCCGACCCCGACCGAATGGCGCTGACGGGGCTCTCCCAAGGCGGTCGCGGCACCTGGATGATCGCCGCCGCGACGCCCGGAACGTGGTCGTGCCTCGCCCCGATTTGTGGCCCCATGAAGGGCGTTGACATCGACGCGGTCGCCGGCGCGATCGACCCGGCTATCGCGGTGCGCGCCTTCCACGGCACGGCCGATAGCGTCGTGCCCGCATCCGATACTCTTCGCACGGCCGAGGCGCTCCGTACGCGCCGAAGCGTTCTCAGTGCCCCAGCCTCCAGTCCATCCGTCCCCGATAACGTTTCTATCACCCTATACGAAGGCATCGATCACAACTCGTGGGACCGGGCCTACCGATCAGAAGGCTTGGGGATCTGGATGGCCGCGCAGAAACGGCCCGCGCGATAGCAACTTGGCCGGGTTCGACCGGAAAATTCCGCGGCCCGCGCCCGTCGCCCAACCCGACTCGCGCCGGGAACCCAACCGCGGGGTATGCTTTTGACGTGAGCAATGATCCCCCCGCCGCAAACGCCCCAAACCCCGAACAGTTGCCCGCCGACATGTTGTGGAACTCATTGGTCAGTGAGCCAAGCACCGGCATCTGCATCGTCACGCTCGAGGGCCTCATCCTGTACCTCAACGAGCAGGGAGCCCGAATCTTCGGGGGGCCCCAAGCCAAGGTCTCGGAGTGGGTTGGCAAGATGCTCGTTGAGAAATTCCCGCCCGATTGGGTCGCCCAGCGGCTCGCGACGCTGCAGCGGATGAGCCAGACCGGCAAGCCCGTCCTGCTGCGTTCCATCTGGCGGGGCCGCCAGCATCATTCTTGGGTCCAGCCTGTCGAGGCCGAAGGGTTGGACGAGGTCGATCCGGACGACCGCCCCGGAAAGGAAACCCCGCTCCGCTTCCTCACGACCACCCGCTTCGTCGCGGGCGACGATCCCCTGCCGCTTCCCCCCGGCCGCGATTACGAGTACGTCGAAAGCGAAACCGTCGACCTCGGGCCGCTCGACGTCCTCAGCCCGCGCGAACTTGAAGTTTTGGCCCTTATCGGGCAGGGGCTGAGCAACAAAGAGATCGCCGCCACGCTTTTCCGCTCCGTCAAAACCGTCGACAATCATCGGGCGGCGATCGGCCAGAAGTTACGCATCGACGACCGCGTCAGCCTGGGCGAGATCGCGCACCGCGCCGGCCTCACCGTGCGGGACGCCGAACGCGATCGCACCTGATTCCCTCGTCGGCACACTCTGCTTCCAATCACTCGGAAGCCGGAGAAGCCGCTCGGGCCGCGCGCCGCAGGTTGAGCACCAGCTCCACCTGTCCCGAAGGTTGCCCAAGGGCCGACGAAATCTCCGCCACCGTTCGGCCCTCATCCGCCATTCGGCACACCGCCGCATTAGCCGGGTCTTGGTTCACAAACGCGTCCGCCGTCTCCCCACTCGCCTCACGCCGATCCTCACCGCCGAGACGTTCTTCCAGACTCTCCGCCCGGGTCAGCAGGCGTTCCAGCCGCTCCGTCTTCCGATCGAGCTCGTCAATCATCGCGCGCAGCAGCCGGGCCGTGTCGCCGCTGTCCTTGCCGCTTCGATCCCCCAGGCTCGCCCCCCGCCTGCCGCGCAGCGACCAGACCACAACAAAGCAGCCGGCCATCACCCCCGCCGTGGCCAAGGCGGCGGCGAACGGTTCCGAAATGGCGATCAAGAGCAACGGCATTCCCAATCCGCAACGATACCATACCTTCATGGAGCCCACGAGCCCGCTTCGACAGGCGTTGCGGGCCGACCCCACGGCTCGGAAGATCGTCGCTGAATGGCGCCGGCTCACGGGCGGCGCGTCTGTCGATGAACACCGCGCCACGCTGCTCGCGTGTTCGGGCGGAGCCGATTCATCCGCCTTGGTCCTGGCCCTCGCCACCACCCCCGCCCGTCTCATTGTCGGCCACGTCATCCACGACATGCGGTCCGCCGAGACTTCCGCAGCCGACGCCGAACGCGTCCGCGAGTTGGCGATCCGCGTCGGCGTGCCCTGCGTCACGACCACCATTTCCGCCCGGCCCGAGGGCGGCAATCTCGAGGCCGTCTCCAGACGCATGAGGTACCGCCAGTTGTCGGCGATGGCCCAAGAAACCGGATGCGCGTTCATTGCCACCGGCCACCACGCGGGCGATCAGGCCGAGACCGTCCTCATGCGACTCATGCGGGGCGTCGGCACCGCCGGGATCGGCTGCATCCGCCCGAAAAGAAACCTTGATTCCGGCGTCCACCTCGTTCGGCCGATGCTCGGCGTCACCCGGGCCGACGCCGAAGCGGTGTGCCGCAACGCCGAATGGGCTTGGTGTAAAGACGCCACCAACACCGAAGTCGGCCTCCGCGCCGCTCTCCGCCATCAGGTTCTTCCGCTCCTCGACGCCTTGTCCCCCCTTGCATCGGCATCCCTCGCGCGTTCCGCTTCGGTGCTCGGCGAGCAAGGCGCGGCGATCGAGCGGTGGGCGACGATGGTCGAACACAGCGCGGCCGTCACCGGCGAGGGCGGATCGTGGCCTCGCGATCTGCTCCGCACGCTCCCGGAGATCGTGCTGATCGCCCTTTTCCGCCGGGCCGCCCGGGACGGGGGCTCGCTCGCCGACGCCGCGATGTGCCGCAGCGCTGCGCGGGCCGCCCGCGACGACAAGCGTCACGAACGCATCTTTGATACCCGCGACCGGCGCATCACCATCGATGCCGAGCGCGTGCGTATTTCTCCGACACCCGGGGCCGGCAAGCGGCCCGACTTCCCGCTCCGCACGAAAGGCGAATCATGATCGAGACCGGCGAATTTCGGCAACGACGGACCGATGTGCTCAACCGGTTGGACGGGGCCGTAGGCCTTGTTTTCGCGGGCGACGGGTCGCCGCCGCTCAGCGGCCTGTGGAAACCAGACTCGCACTTTGCCTACCTGACCGGCCTCACCGATGAGCCCGGCGCGGCGGTGCTCTTCGACGGCAACAACCCCGACCCCAAACGCCGCTGTGCTCTCTTTCTCAAGCCCCGCAACCCCGAACTGGAAGCCTGGGAGGGCTACCGCGACGCTCTGTCGGGCGCCCTCCGCGACCGCACCGGGTTCGACTCCGTCCAACGCACCACCCTCCTGGCCCGCACGCTCACCACCGCTGCCCGCCAGCGAAAACGCCTCGCGTGCCTGCATTCGTTCGCCGTGTATGACGCCCCTGTCTCTCCCGACCTCGCCGCATTCCGCAAGGTTTTGGAGCGCGTGCCCGGCGTCGTCGTAGAGGACCACAGCGAGACCCTGCCGCGCCTCCGATCGATCAAAAGCCCCGCCGAGATCCGTCTGATCCGGAGCGCCGTCGCCGCTACCGCCGCCGGGTTCTCGAAGGCCAGGGCCTTGGTCCGACCCGGCGTTGCCGAGCGCGACGTTCAGCGGGCCCTCGAATCCGGATGGGCCGAGAGCGGTGCCACCGGCGTCGCCTATAACCCGATCGTCGGCTCCGGCCTCCGGTCCACGGTCCTGCACTACAACGCCAATTCTGGCACGCTCGCGACCGGCGATTTGCTCCTGGTCGACGCCGCCTGCTCGGTCGGCGGATACTGCGCCGACGTCACTCGCACGTGGCCCGTCTCGGGGTCCCTCAGCCCGCGCCAACGCGAGGTGTACACGGTCGTTCTGCGCGCTATCCGCGCGGCAACCGCCGCCGTCGGTCCCGGCGTCTGGCTTAACGAAGTCGATGAAGCGGCCCGCGCCGTGA
>CAZJXA010000004.1:0-14580 GCA_964549785.1 uncultured Phycisphaeraceae bacterium
CTTCATGCGGCCACCCCTTCAGCGCGGGGGTGGCCGCATGAAGAGTGTGCGCCATTTTGGAGGGAATGCCAGCGGAATGTGGAAGATGGAAGGAGGATTGAAGAAGTCGGACGCCCGCGCCACCCAAGGCATCCCAGCAACCCAAGGCATTCAAGGCACTCAAGGGACTCAAGTAACCAAAGGCACTGGAGCAATCCAAGGCGCTCTATGGGCCGGGCCGTGGTTAGGCGGCGGCGACGGTTTCGGGACGTGTCGTCCGGGTGCGGTCGGCGGATGGTAAAGAAGGAGAAGGCGGGTGCCGCGGGTGATGCGTAAGACACCGGGCGGAAGCCCGGTGCCACGAGCCCGGTGACAAAAGAGACCCCCGGGAGGTTTCGCTCCCGGGGGTCCGGTGTTCAGGGAAAACTGCGGCGGTGTGTCACGCCTCGGCCAAGGGGGTCAGCAGCCGCCGGCTTCGAAGCGGGCGAAGAAGACGTTGATGTCGTCGGAGTCGACGTCGTCGTCGCCGTCCTGGTCGCCGCAGGAGTCGCCGTTCTCGAAGTTGCCGAAGAAGACGTTGATATCGTCGGAGTCGATATCTTCGTCGCCGTCCTGATCGGCGCGGCAGGAAGTGATATCGGAATCGCAAGCGGGGCCGCCGGCGCTGCAGAGTTCCACGAACTGATTGCCGGCGAGGGTGTTGAAGTCGACGAGGCCGGTTGTGCCGAGATTGCCCGTGCCCGGCGGGAGGCCGCCGGAAACCTGATTCGACATGAAGGTGTGGTTGCTGGAGAGCACCATCGCACTCACGCGGATGCAGGTCGTGCCATCCCAATTCAGTTCAGCGAGGGATATCTTGACTTCAACGCCGGTGGTCACGAGTTCCGAACCCGCGGACGTCGTGCCGGTGACGCCCAGGACGTTGCTGTTGTTGATCGACAGGAAGATGACGTCCGCGACGCCCACGGGAGCGAGCGGGTCGATGAGCAGCGAGTCGCCGGAAAGGCCGGGCGCGAACTGGGTGAAGATCTGCGGGGAGAAGCCGTCCTGAGCATCCAGGCGGGGGCCGTTGAAGTTCGTAGGGTTGTTCGCGGGCTTGGGGCCGCCCTTGAACGCGCCGTAGTCAAGGTTGTTGTCGTTGAAGTCGCGGAGAGGTCCGTTGGCGCGGAGGACGGCGGCGTTGCCGAACACCACGGGGCCGCCGCCGCTGCGGTAGGAGAGCCAGTAGTCAGCGGTGAAACCGGCATCGAAGGTGAGGCCGGGGTTGCCGTTGCGGTTGCCCATGTTGTTGAGACCGTTGAAGTCGATATCGACGTTATCGCCACGAAGGGTGTTCTGGCCGTCGAGCGGGTTGACATCGAAGAACATGTCGAGGTTGTTAAAGTTGGACTGCGAGTTTCCGGTAAAGAGGACGTACAGGAATCCACCCGCCGCATCGACATAGGAGTAGATGCCGTCGAGTTCCGAACCCGTGGCCGTGTCAACGTCGCCCTGCGGGGGCGGGCAGGCTGCGAGCACGCCCGTGACGTTCGAGTTGTTGACGGCGACTTCGATGCTGTTGGGGTTGTTGCCGCCCGAAAGGACGCCCGAACCCGACCCGGTGACGCCGCTCCCCAAGTACCCCTCGCCCGATCCCGTATTCAGGTTGGCGAGGTTCGGGAAGTGCGAGATGTCGGGTGCCGTCCCGCCCGCGCCGAACGTCATGTAGTAGTCGGCGGTAAAGCCGGTATCGAACGTGAGGCCCGGCTGATCGTCGTCGCCCTGCAGACGGGCGAGAGCGTTGAAATCGATGTCCTGGAAGACGGTGCCGAAGGGCAGGTTATTGAACCCTGGCTGATCGTCGCAATCGATGAACAGTTCGAGTTTGGTGAAGTCGGTCTTCATGTTGCCCGTGAGCATGATGAAGAGTTTGCCGTCCGCGATGCGGGTGTGGATCGCGTTCAGTTCGCTGCCGTTGGCCGAGCTGCCGGAGGTGTCGTTATTATCGTCAAAATTGGTGCGGTTGGTCTGGAGAGCCAGCGCCGCGCCGTACGAACCGTCGATGGTGCCATCGACCGTGGGGGTCGCCCCGCTGCCGGCAGCCGCCGTCACGAACTGGTTGCCCGCGAAATCGTTGAAATCGACATCCCTGGGTTCGCCGAGGATGATGACGGTGCCCGCCGGCAGACCAGGAAGGACCTGATTGCTTACCGTGTCGTGCCCGCTGCCATTCATAAATGCCGTAACACGGATGGGGCCGGTGGTGCCGCCGAGCGAAAGCAGCGGGATCGAAATTTCGATTCCGGTGGTCGTCGCGGCCGGCGAACCGATCGCGAGGTTATCGCAACCCGCTACCGCCACATTGTCGCCGAAGCCCGTCGGCGTGTTCTGCGCAAACTTGATGGGGCCGTAAAAGGCCAAGTCACCCGCGAGGCTACCGTCGATGACGGGCTGAGCGCTCGCAAAACCAGCAACCGCGGCAAGAAGCCCGCACGCCGAAATACATCCGATCTTCATGGTCTCATCTCCAAACCAGCGGTCCTGAAAAAGGAGGACCGGAACCCCGATCATGTACGCGAATCGGCCTTTGCGGGATCGCAATTCGCGATCACCCCAACGCCGCCCCACACAGGGATCGGCCCGCCGCGTACTGCTCTGAAACGTTCGTGGAAAAGCGTTTCTCTCGGCGCAACCACTGCACCGATTTCAAGATCAGTCTACCGGAACCTGACAATCATTCCAGAGTAAAATCCAATTGAAACCGGTTTCAGTTTCGTTTTCATTCCGAACTCTTATGGCCTGTGCCGGGACTGACCGGATTTGACTGCAAAAAGCGATAAAACTTCTCGGCGGGCGGTTTCCGGTGGTTCCGGTCTGAAAACGCTCGCAACGTCCGATACCCGGGATCCAACCGGCTTCTTGACGCGTACCGCAACACACCCTTGACGCCCGCCGGATCTTTCGTTAGGTTGGACAGCATCGCGGCACCACCCACCCCGTTCTGGGGTCTCCCCGCCGCGCCGAGTTTCGCAAAAAACCGATTGAAGGAGTCCACTCACATGAAGACGACCGCCCCCCACACCGGATGTTTGCCCTTGCTGCGAACCTGGAAGCGTGTGACCGGCGGAATCGGGCGTGGCGAGGGGCTGCGTGCCTTCCGCCGCCCCGGTGTTGGTCGGGCTGGGCGGGGCGGCTTCACGCTTATCGAGTTGCTCGTCGTGATCGCGATCATCGCCTTGCTGATCGGCATCCTCCTCCCCGCCTTGGGCAAGGCGCGTCGCAGCGCCCAGGCTGCCAAGAACCTGGCTAATCTCAAGAGCATGGGCTTGGCCATGACGCTCTACGCCAACGACTGGAAGAGCTGGTACCCGGTGATGCCGCGGCCGGCGAACTTTCAAGATCTGCGTTTTATGCAGGGGCAACAGTCGTACGGCGGCGTAGCCGGGCTCTTCAGCCTTTTCCAAACCGGCGACGGGATTTCGCCGGGCTATCAAGGTGCCAGTGGCAACGAGGACACTTCTGGATACGCTCCTCCCAGCCCGGGCATGGCACCCAACCGCATCCCGCTGATGAAGTCGTACCTGGAAGCCTTTGATGTCCTGCATAATCCGAGTGACAAGGAAGACCGGTATTACGGTCGCCGCTATGACCCGGCCAATATCCCCGCGTACAACGACGCGCCGGTCAAGGTTCCCAAGCCGCCCGCCAGCAATTACGACGTTATTTCGTACAACATTTCGTACTTGTACATCGTCGGCCTCAAGACGGACGAGCCCACGATCATCAACCCGGCTCCGTTCTGGGGAGACGAAACCAATGGCCCGGATTACGCCGAGTATGCCTGGTACGGCGGAGGCGGCGGGGGCTCGGGCAACGCGGCTCAGGCCGGCACCCTCCCTGGCGGCTACGCACGGGTGGACAACTTGGGTTCAGAAGGCGGGTCGTTCGTCTTCACCGATGGGCATGCCCAGTTCTTGCGGAGCACCGGCGGTATCCCCGCGGATCAGGCCGACAGCATCCAGAATATCTTCTTCAGCCCCAACGCATCCCGTTTCCCGCTGAGCATCAACGCGGTTACGCCGCGCCGTTCCGAAAAGGTTCAGACCATCGACTGATCCCTCCGTGCTTGGCTCCGCTTTGCTACCCTGCGTTCCCCCGCACGCCGCGGCTGGGCCATTTTTCCCCGGCTTTTGGCGAGGGGCTTTCGGAGGCGGCTCGTGACGGGATCGGGACGCGACGCGGGACAACTCAATGATGGCGGCCTCCGCGCGGGCAGTCGCGGCGGGGGCCGCTCATGGTGGAAACGCCTCCTCCTCGCCCAAGAAGCCGGCCTCGTCCTTGTCATCCTCGTCATGGCGATCGTGCTCGCCATCGCCGGCGGCACCAAAAAGAAGATCGACCGCATTGCCCTCGTGGAAACGCCCTCGCAACCCACACTTGTGGCCTCCCAAGTCACGGAAAGCCCGTCGGAAATCCAAGTCATCTCCGGCGGAACCACCTCCACCTATTTCAAGGCCAGCGGCTGGGAACTCCGTCCCCGCAACGCCGAGGGCCGGCTGCTCTACCGCGAGCGCACCGTCAATAAGTTCCTCGATATTGACAACCTCTTCCTTCAGTTAGTTTTCTGCAGTTTCATCGCCATCATGGCCGTTGGCATCACCGCCGTCATTGCGATGGGCGGGATCGACCTTTCCATCGGCTCGATCTACGCGCTCGCCGCGCTGTTCGGTGCCATGAGCCTGAGGGCTCTCCAGGCCAACTCGCTCGGAATCCCTTACGACTCGACGACGCTCCCGTCCGACGGCGGCGCTTCGCTTTTCGCGGCTCTGCCCGTCGCCCTCCTGGTCTGCTGCGGCACCGGAGCGCTGTGCGGCCTCTTCAACGGGGCGCTCATTGTCGGCCTTCGCGTCCACCCCTTCATCATCACGCTCGGCACCATGGCCGCCTTTCGAGGCCTAGTCGCGATCCCTACCCAGGCCCAGTCGGTCGGTTCCTTCCCGGAATCGTTTACCCGAGGCTTTTTCAAGCTCCAAGCCGGGGGCGTGAACCCCGTCCCGGTCGCGATCATGCTGCTCGTGGGCGTGGTGGGAGTGTTCGTCCTCGCCCGCACCGTCCTGGGGCGCCGCGTCTATGCCATCGGCGGCAACGAGATCGCTGCCAAATACGCCGGAATCCCTGTCGGCAAGATCAAAATCATCATCTACACGATCATGGGAGCCCTCGCGGGGCTCTCCGCCTGCGTCTACCTCGGTTACTTGGGGGCTGCCGAAACCAACGCCGGCAACGGCTACGAACTCAAGGTCATCGCTGCGGCGGTGATCGGCGGTGCCTCCCTCTCGGGCGGCCGCGGCTCGGCCTTGGGTGCCATCCTGGGCGCCCTGCTCGTCCAACTTATTGACAACGGCATGCTGATCCTGAACATCGACCAGAACTACAACCAGATCGTGATGGGCTCGGCGATCGTGCTGGCGGTGGTGCTGGACCAGATGAAGACCCGATTGATGCCGGGCGGAGGCCGGTAGCGGGCCAATGCAGTCTTCCTTGCCTTGCTCGCCTCCGTTTCCCTCGGTGTTCCTGCCTTCTCCTCGTTTGATATCATGGTGGAAGTCCAACCGGGCGAGTCGCCCGATTCCCAGGAGTTTCAAGATCATGCTGAATCGTGCAATCAAGCGAGCCGGGTTAACTGGATTGGTTTTCGCCCTTGGCTTGGGCGTGGCCTGTGGCCTCACGGGCTGCGAGGAAAAGAAACCCACCACGCCCGCGGCGGCACCCGGCCCTGCGCCGGCCGCCACGCCGGCGGGAAGCCCGACTCCCACCGCCGCCACCACCACCGGCCGACAGGGCACACCTGCCGCGCCGTCCGCCGGCGCGAAGAAGTCTTACCTGATCGGCGTCATCGCCAAGAGCCAAGGCAACCCCGTGTTCCAAGCCGCCCGCACGGGCGCTGAGGATGCCGGTCGCGACCTCACGAAGGAACTAGGTGTTGATGTCAAAATCGACTGGCGCACCCCGAACAACGAAGACGCCCAGAAGCAGGCCGAGTTCGTCGAGCAGTTCGTTTCCGGCGGGGCCGATGGCATCGTCATCTCCTGCTCGGACGCCAAGGTGCTGACCGCCTCGATCAACTCCGCGGTCGAGAAGGGCGTCCAAGTCGTGACGTTCGATAGCGACGCCCCCGAGAGCAAGCGTTTCGCGTACTACGGGATCGACGACGTCGAGGCCGGCCGGGCCGTCGCCCGCGAGCTGGTGAAAGTGACCGACGGAAAGGGGATCGTTGCGATCCTGGCGGGCAACCAGAATGCCCCGAACCTGCAGGCCCGGGTGCGGGGTGTCAAGGAAGAACTCGCCAAGCACGACGGGTACACGATCAAGGACACGTACTACCACGCCGAGACCGCCCCGGAAGCCGCGGCGAAGGTCCAGCAGGTCCAGAACGCCAACCCGGAGATCACGGCGTGGGCGATGGTCGGCGGCTGGCCCCTTTTCACGGAGAACGCGCTCGACGGTGTGGCCCCCAAGGTCAAGGTTGTGAGCGTCGATACCCTGCCGCAGCAACTCAACTATGTCCGCAACGGTCAGGTCCAGGCCCTCGTCGGCCAGGATTGCTACGGCTGGGGGTACGAGAGCGTGAAGATCCTGATGAACAAACTTCATCACGACGAGTCTCCCGCCGAGGTTGTCTCGCACTTTGACCTGGCGATCGTGACGCAGGACAACGTCGAGGAGTACGCGGGCCTGTGGGACAAGTGGCTGGGCAAGAAGACGCCCGAACCGGGCGTCAAATAGCCAACCGCCAGGGCCATGGGCAAAGGTCAATTCATGCGGACTCAAGAACTCGGGACTTAGGACGTAGAACTCTTGCCCCCCTTCCTCACCGCCACCGCCATCAGCAAGCGCTTCGGCATCACCCAGGCTCTCGACAATGTCACTGTTGCCTTCGCCGCGGGTGAGGTTCACGCCCTCATGGGTGAAAACGGGGCGGGCAAGAGCACCCTCGGCAAGGTGATATCCGGGCTGCATCGGCAGGATTCCGGCACCGTCACCATCGACGGCCGTCTGCTGATGCCCGGGTCGATCGACGATGCATTCGCCGCGGGCATCCGGATCGTCCACCAAGAGTTGGCGCAGTGCCCCAACCTCTCCGTGGCCGAGAACCTGAGCCTGCACGCGCTGCCCGCGCGCTTCGGCGTGGTCGATTCCCGCGTGATGAACCAGCGGGCGGCGGCACTGGTTCATCAACTGGACGCGGGGATTGATGTTGAAGCCCCGCTCGGGAGCCTGGCGCCGGGCCGCAGGCAGATCGTCCAGATCGCCGCGAGCCTCGATGAATCCGTGGCCAAGGATCGGCACGGCGGCGGCCACGGCCCCCGTGTCATCGTGTTCGACGAGCCGACCAGTTCGTTGTCGGTCGCGGAGGCGGATCGGTTGCTCGATATCACGCGCGGCCTCGCGAAGCGCGGCCTCACGATCATTTATGTCAGCCACCGCATGGGCGAGATTTTTCAGGTCTGTGATCGGGTGACCGTGCTGAGAGACGGCAAGTTCATCGCGACCAACGTCATCCGCGAGATCGACGAGGCCACGCTGGTCGAACAGATGATCGGTCGCCGGCTCGAAGTGGTCGGGAGCGTCCCATTCGCGAAGGTCGCCGCGCGCCCGCCCGCGCTGGCCGTCGAGAATCTGTCCAGCGGTGCTCGCCTCAGCCGCGTCGCGCTGACGGTGCAACCGGGCGAGATCGTCGGCATCGGCGGCCTTGTCGGCTCGGGCCGCTCGGAAGTTCTCGACGCCATCTTCGGGCTTGATCCGCGCGCCACCGGCGGTGTCGCGCTGAACGGCACACCGCTCGACCGCCACGACCCCCGCGCCGCCATCCGCGCCGGGTTGGGGTACGTCCCCGAGGACCGCCGCCTTCAGGGCCTGTTTTTCCAGATGGGCGTTGACGAAAATATCACGATGCCGTTCATGCCGTCGCTCTCCACCCTCGGCTTCTTCCGCAGGTTCTTCGCCGAACGCGGGCTGGTCGGTCGCCGCATCACCGAATTCAAGGTGAAAGCCGCAGCGCACAGCAGCACCCCCGGCGAACTCTCGGGGGGCAATCAGCAGAAACTGCTCCTGGCCCGCTGGATGGGCGACAACACCAAAGTGCTCCTGCTCGATGAACCCACCCGCGGCATCGACGTGGGCACCAAGAGCGAGGTTTATCGCCTGATCCGCGCATCCGCCGCCCGCGGCACCGCGGTCCTGCTCGTCTCCAGCGAGATGCCCGAGTTGCTGGCGCTGTCGAACCGCATCCTCGTGATGTGCGACGGCCGAATCACCGGCGAACTTTCGGGCGATGAGATGACCCAAGGCAACATCCTGAAGTTGGCAACCGTCAAGGCCGGGTCGGGCCCCGCGCGGTAACCCGTGCCAGTGCGCCGGTCCACCGTCGGCTCAATCACCTCGCGCGAAATTGGTACCTGCTCGGCACCGCCGTCCGGCGTGTTCTTCGTGCCCTCTGTGAACTCTGTGGTGACGCCGTTCCTCATTCCGGGCGCAACAGCCCGAGCAATTCGTCCGCGGTCGCTCCGCTCCGGATCGTCGTCCGGTGGTTCAGCCGCAGGAACCGCTCTTGGTCGGCGTGGTCAAGAAACGTCATCAAGCCGTCGTAATACCCCGACGTGTTCAACAGCCCGACGGGCTTGGAATGGATCCCCAACTGGGCCCACGCCAGAATTTCAAAGAGTTCGTCGAGCGTCCCCAGACCACCCGGCATGGCGATGAACGCATCCGCCAGTGTTGCCATCCTCATCTTCCGCTCGTGCATTGATTCGACCACGCTCAACTCGGTGATCCCGGTGTGCCCCAACTCGCGGTCCTTCAGCAACGTCGTGATGACCCCTATCACCTTGCCGCCCGAGGCCAGCGCGGCATCGGCGACCGCGCCCATGAGGCCGGCGCGGCCACCGCCATAGACAAGCGTGATGCCGGAGCGCGCGAGGGCGGTGCCGAGTTCCCACGCCGCAGCGGGGTATTCGGGGCGTGCGCCGTTGCTGGCTCCGCAGAAGACGCAGATGGATTGCGGAGGAGAAGTCACAGGAACTCACAGGGAAACGAGGGACCACCGATCACAACGATTACTCGACGATGATCACGACGATCGTCCGATTTTTCGCTCCCTCCCACGACCCCTCCGTCTTGACCGAGGTGATTGTCGCGCCCGCATCGGCTTTCACCGCCTCGAACGTGGTCAACCGGTACTCGCCCTTCTGGTAGCCGTACCCATCACCCGAATCTTCATAGAGGGTGCCCGTAGCCTTTCCGCTCGCATCGAAATTCACCACGAGCGTCAGTTCATCCAACGGCTTTTCATCGACAAACTCGATCGAAGGCCCCATGGGGATGATCGCGCCCGGCTTGACGAACAGTTTGGGGAGGTCCGGGTTGTTCTCGGGCAACCCTTCCAGCCGCAGTCGCTTCCAATCGCCTCTGGGCATCACCGACACCCGGCTGCCGTCGGGAATCATCTGGGCCTGCACCAAGAGGCCGTCTCCGATCAGGAAACTGTCGTCCTCGCTCCGGAGCGCCGGGTCCGAGGGATCGGCAAAGAACAGAGGCCGCGCCACGGGCAGGCCGGTGACGCTCGCCTCACGGAAGACCGTGTAGAAGTGCGGCATCAGGCGATAGCGCAGTTCAAGGGCAGCCTTGCACGTCGCCTCAACTTCCGGGCCGAAGGCCCACGGCTCTTTGTCGATGTTTCCCTTGCCGGTGTGGCCGCGGCTGAATGGCAGCAAGGCTCCGAATCCCATCCAACGCGCGAACATTTTGCCGTCGCCGTTGCCTGCGAAGCCGCCGATATCGGGGCCGATGAAGGGCTGACCCGAAAGCCCCACGTTGAGCGACATGGGGATCGATTCCTCCAAGTGGGCCCAGGTGGCGCTGTTGTCGCCCGTCCAGGTGGCCCCGTAGCGCTGACCACCGATGTAGTTGGCGCGGCTCAGGACGAAGGGTCTTTTGTCGGGATTGATGCGGGCGATGGCTTCGCGCGTGCCGCGGATCATCTGCATTCCGTAGACGTTGTGGTAGCGGGCGTGATCGCCGGCGGACTTCTCGCCCTGGGCTGTTCCTGCGGGTGTGATGAGGGCCGGGTCTCCGGAGTGACGGTTGTCAAGCGGCATGGTCTTGCTCGCCACGTTAAAGACGGCCGGCTCGTTCATGTCGTTCCACACACCGCTGATGCCGTTGGCGATGAACGGGTCGTACAGGGTGGACCACCACGCGCGGACGTTGGGGTTCGTGTAGTCGGGAAAGTGGCACCAACTCGGCCAGACTTCTCCCTCATAGTTCGTGCCGTCGGGCCGCTTGACCCACACATCGGCCTTGGTGCCCGAATCCATGATCGCGCGATACGAAGCCACTTCGCGGGCCCTTGCCTCGTTGACGGCCGGGCCTTCCTTTTCCAGGTCCGAAGGCTTGCGATCGGCGGGGCCGGCATCGTTGCGGCTCTTCATGCCGGGATCGATCATCCACACGTTGTGGAATCCTGCCGCGAGAAGATCGGCGTTGAGTTGTTTGGGATCAGGAAAGTACCCGCGATCGAAGGTGAAGATTCGGAACGCTTCCATGTAGTCGATGTCGAACCAGATGACATCGCACGGGATGTCGCGCGACCGAAAGCCGTCGGCGATCTCGCGGACCCGCGCCTCCGGGAAATATGAATAGCGGCATTGGTGATAGCCGAGGGCCCATTTGGGCGGCATGGGCATGAAGCCGGTGAGTTTGGCGAGTTCCACGAGCACGGCCTGCGGCGTTGGCTTCTCGATGACGATGAGCGGAAAGGCGGGGCCATCAGCGGTGAACGTGACTTCATCGGGCGAGGTGTAGCCGGTATCGACGGTGCAGCGGTACGTCGTGTCGGCCAGCAGCCCGAACGACGAGCCATCGGCGTTGACGCCCAACACCCACGGGTGCGATTGATAGAGCGAGACGGCCTCAGGCCCGTAGCCATAGGCGTCTGTGTTCCAGCAGGTAATCGTTTTGCCGTTGCGGAGCAGCGGACCGGCGACCTCGCCCGTCCCGTACAGCGAGGTGCCGCGAGTGATGGTGACGGTCACGCTGTGGGAGGTGCCCGCGGCCACAAACTCCGGAGTCAGGGTGATCGTCGATGGCGGAGCGGCTGGCAGCACCGCGGGCTCGGCCAGCAACGCGTACGACGGATGAGCGTTCGTTTTGGCTTCAACCGAGGCGTGAAACCGGGCAACACCGGGCCCGAAGGCATCCATCACGACGGACCCGTCGGACGATTGCGAACAGAGCGCGGAAATGAGAAGAACACCGAGCGCGGCAAAGGGCATACGGGAGGTCCAAATGAGAGGAGGAACGGGCGACTGCGAACGGCCGGACAGCAGGGTAGCAAATGCGAAAAGCCTGCGCGATTTTGAGAATAATCGATACGTCCCTCTTCCCTTTTTGTGCGAATGTTGTCATACTGGATCGGCTTTCACGCTCGCCCTCTCTTGGGCCGATAGATCCGTGGTTTCTGGCTTGTTTTGTGGCTTTGTCGTCGGTTGCAGCGGGCGGGGAGCCCGCTGATGGGAGTGGCTCATGTCGAAGATTTTCTTTGTAACCGGTTTCACGGACGCGGGCGGCAATGCACCCCGCCGATTGACGAAATCTCTTGCCGCTCTGGCGGGCGTAGCGGCCTCGTTTTCGTCGCTGACCGCCAGCGGGCAGATCTCCGACGAGAATCCCCCGGTCATGTTGCAGTGGTTCGAGACCAGGTGGATCGACATGGAACGCCGCATGCCAGACTGGTTCGCGGCGGGCTATGGGACGGTCTGGCTTCCTCCTGTCAGCCGAGGCCGCAGTTCGCCCGGCACCAACTCCACCAGTGCCGGATACGACGTGTTCGACCGATTCCATCTCGGCAAGCCCGGCGAGCAGACGGCCTACGGCACCGAGGAATCCTTCGGCGCGGTGAAGGATGAGTTCCACCGCGCGAACGGCCTCGTCTATGTCGACATGGTGCTCAACCACAACGCCGGGCGTGATACCTCGGCCTTCTTCCAGAACGAGGGCGGATATCCCGGCTTCTGGATGAATTCTGCCACACCCGCCGTCAACAAAACCCCGACCGAGAATTGGGGCGACTTCCATAACGGCGTCGCTTCGGGCTATTACCAGTCGGAGAACCCTGGCGGTGCCCGTTATTGCCTCTTGAAGGGTGACCTTGTCGCCCTGATCGACATCGACCACGGCTCCAATCACATGTTCATTCGGCAGCCGATCGAAGCCGGCCACCCCCAGAACATACCGGCCGGCACCATTTACAACCGCATCGACCCCGGCAACCGACGCTTCTATCCCGACACCGCCCTCGGGACCGACGCTGTCAACAACCCGGGCATGTCGTTCGCCGGACCCCTCAACAGCGGCATCTTTGCGCCTCCCTGCGACATCGCGGCCCGCAACGAACCCGCGGGAACCCAGAACATCGCCCGCTTCAACACCGCCAACCCCATGGCGGGTGATCCCGTGGCCGAGAACGCGACCGGCTACCTGCTCCGTTGGACGCAGTGGATGTTGGACGTGCAGAACGTCGATGGCTTCCGGATCGATGCCGTCAAGCACATGCCAACGTGGTTCTACGACACGTTCTACGACTCGGTGGTCTTCCAGCGTCGCCAGACGCCCGACGGCCGCTCGGTCACCCCCTTCAGTTTCGGAGAGTCCGTCGAGGGCAACGACTTCTCATTTGATCGCTATGTCCGCAAGCCGAACGGCCGCACCACGGGTCGGCTAGCCGCCGGAGACGCCTTCGGAAACCGCGATGTCCTCGACCTGAACGGCGCGGGCGGCCTGCGCGACATCGTGAGCAACTTCGCCGATTGGAACAGCGGCCTCGGCCGCCACATCGACGCTACCGACGATGGCTTCCAGAACGGCTCAGTGGGCGTCAATCACATCTTCAGCCACGACAACGGAAGCAACGGAAACGGCGGCAGCCTTCCGGCCATCCCTGGCTATCAGGCCCAAGGCTGGTTCGCCCACGCCTACCTCGTGATGCGCCCCGGCCAAGCCAAGGTCTATCACAACGGCCGCGGCACCGGCCGCACCGGCGGCGGGTTCTATCCGCGCGAAGGCGAGCCGCTCGCGCTCGGGTTCGATCCCACCGCGGTCGCGCTCAACCCGGTCATCACCAACCTCGTGCAGATTTCCAACGGCTTTGGTCGGGGCTGGTATTACCCACGTTGGACCGACAACGAAGTGCACGTCTTTGAACGGGCCACGCAGACGGTCTCCAACGGCCTGTCGGGAAACGTGCTGGTTGGGTGCAACCGGGCGTATAACGGGCTCAACATCACGAGTTTCGATCAGCGGACCTTCAACACCGCGTTCCCGCAAGGCACGCGCCTTGTTGAACTGACGGGTAATGCCGCGAACCCCCTCGTGGATCCCTCCAACCAGATCAGTGAAGTCATCACCGTCGGAGCCGGTGGCAGCGTGACGATCCGCGTGCCCCGCAATCAGAGCTTTACGGGCACAACGCACTACAAGGGCTTCGTCATCTACGGCCCGGCCGTTCCGACGGGTGTGCTGACCATCGGCGGAACGACGGGCGCCATCCCCGCGGATCCGAACGGGGCCCCCGATGTCCGCCAGCGGATTTCGGCTCTCCCGATTGTCAACGGTAATTCGCTGACCATCTCACTCACCACCACCAACGGCGACCCCGGCGCAGGCAACAACGCCAACGCCGACGACAACGCGCTCTTCCGGATCGATGCGGGCTACGTTGATTTCAACGGCAACGGCGGCGTCGATATCCCGTACACGAACACCGTGGTGCCCGGCTACGAAAACTTCGTGACCCTTAATCAGCCCCTGGCCAACACCGCGAACACCAACGGGCTGTACTCGCAGGCCATCGACGCCACCCTCCTTGATGAGGGCGTCCATTTCATCTCGGTCGCGGCGTTCCGCGCGCGGCAGGGCTTCGAAGCCCCGCTTTACAAGGAGTTCCGGCAGTCGATCTACGTCGATCGTCTGCCCCCGGCCGCCGAGCTCATCGACCCCGGCGTCATCGAACCCACGCAGTTCACTTTCGAGGCCCGCGCGCTGGATCGCACCGTGAACCGCATCCACCTCATCCTCGACCCACCCGAAACCGAGACCCCACTCGCGCTCGCCACGGTACTGAACCAGGCAACGCGCGACGATCGGTTTGAGTGGTCGCGCATCCTGACCGGCCTGCAGCCCGGCGCCAACACCGTCCTCCTCATCGCGTTCGAGGAATCCGGCCGCGGCAACGCGATCTACTACTCCATCAACCAGGGCTCCTGCATCGCCGACATCGATACCGATGGCGATGTCGATAGCGACGACGTTGTCGAGTTCTTCGCGGCCTTCGAATCCGGGAGCGACACCGCCGACGCCGACAACGACGGTGACGTGGACAGCGATGACATCGTGCTCTTCTTCGGCCGCTTCGAGGAAGGGTGCTAAAAGCCAGAATCCGCAGACACGACTTGCGTGTTCCGTCGGGCCACGTCGTATGAGACGGCCCGCCGATGCACCTATCGGCGCGGTCGTCTCGCACACGACCCGTTCAGCACCTAAGGCTCAGCACTGACCGCTCAGCAC
>CAZJXA010000004.1:14680-45210 GCA_964549785.1 uncultured Phycisphaeraceae bacterium
GCTCAGCACTGACCGCTCAGCACCGGCCAATCAGCGTTGCTCGTTCACCGCTGGCCCATGGGGATGTACTTCTGGTCGTGTGGTCCCTTGTAATCCACGTCCGGGCGGTACAGCCGATTGTCGGCGAGTTGCTCGAGGATGTGCCCCGACCACCCCCCGACGCGCCCGACGACGAACATGGGCGTGAACAGGTCGAGCGGCAGCCCGATGCAGTGATAGGTGGTGGCAGAATAGAAATCGACGTTCGGGTAAATGCCCTTGGCGGCCACCGCGGTCGCCATGACACCCTCGATCGCCTTGCTCTTCTCGTACAGCCCCGCGTTGCCCGTGTCATACGCCAACTGCTTTGCGAGCGCCGAGAGATGGGCCGCCCGGGGGTCATAACTTTTGTAGACCCGGTGCCCGAACCCCATGATTTTGTCCTTGCGGTTCAGTTTGTCGAGGACGTAGGCCTCGGCCGCATCCACCGAAGGAATCTCGTTCAGCATCACCATCACGCCCTCGTTCGCGCCGCCGTGCAGCGGGCCGCGGAGCGAGCCGGTGGCCGCAGTGATCGCCGAGTAGATGTCGCTGAGCGTCGAGACCACCACTCGCGCGCTGAAGGTGGAGTTATTGAGGCCGTGATCGGTGTGGAGCACCAGGCACACGTTGAGCGCCTTGGCCATCGTGGGCGTCGGGCGCGTCCCATTGAGCATGTACAGGAAGTTCTCCGCGATGCCGAGCGTCTTGTCCGGGGCGACGATGTCCTTGCCTTGGCGGTGGCGGTGGTACGCGGCGAGCATCGTCGGTGTGCACGCCAGGATCGTCATCGCCTTCTGGCGGACGGTGGGGACGTCGGTGGCGTTGGGTTTGGGATCAAAGAGACCCAATGCCGAGATCAGAGTCCGCATGACGTGCATCGGCTGCGCATCCTTGGGCATCGCCTTGATCATGGCCTCGATGGGCGGCAGAATCGCGTAGCGCGACCGCACGTCCGCCTCGAAGGCCCGCAGTTCGTCGGCCTTGGGCAGCCGCTGGTTCCATAGAAGGAAAACCGTTTCTTCGAAAGTCGAATTCGCGGCGAGATCGCCGATGGGGATGCCGACGTATTCGAGGACTCCCTTCTCGCCGTCGATATACGAAAGGTTCGTTTCGGTCGCCACCACGCCTTCGAGACCCTTGGAATACGTCGCCATCGAGGTCGATCCTTCGCTCTAAACATCACGTTTTGACCACCGCCCGTGCCGGGACACCACGCCTGAAACGCCGAACCGTTGGAGGGCCGATGGTAGGCGGGAGCGAAATGGCAAATGGCATCCCCGGGGCATCCAACGCGGACCGCCTGATACCTAGCGAGCGCCGAGGGGCTTGACTTCCGTCCAGCGTTCCCGGCTCGTCGCGCTCCGCAGCGCGGCTTCGATAAACGCGACACCCCGCGCGCCTTCGCGGGCAGTGGGGTAATCGAGCGGGGATTTCTCACCCCGGATCGCCGCGAAAACGCCCCGGTAGACGTTGGCGAAGGCCTCGATGAAGCCTTCGGGGTGGCCGGGCGGGAGCCGGGCCGCAGCGGTTGCCGCGGCAGAGAGGCCGTTATTGCCGCGGCGGTACACCGTTTCAGGGGTGTTCAGGGAGCGGAGAACCAGCGCGTTGGGCTCTTCTTGATTCCAACTCAATGAGCCGGTGGAGCCGTGAATCTGGATACCCAGGTGGTTTTCGTGCCCGATCGCCACTTGGGAGGCGATCAGCACGCCCCGCACCCCTCCGGCGAAACGGAGGAGGATGCTGGCATCGTCGTCGACCCGCCGACCCGGCAGCACGCTGCCAAGGTCGGCGCACAGGCTCTCGATGGCGAGCCCGGTGATGTAGCGCGCGAGGTGTTCGGCGTGGGAGCCGATGTCGCCGATCGCTCCGCCGCCCCCGGAACGGCCGGGGTCGGAGCGCCACGAGGCCTGCTTATGTCCCGACGATTCCAAGTCGGTGGCGAGCCAGCCCTGCTGATAGTCGACAACGACCTTGCGAACGTCGCCGATCCGCCCCGACTGGACGAGGTGGCGGGCTTCCTTCACCATCGGGTAGCCGGAGTAGTTGTACATCACGGCGAAAACGACGCCCCGACGTTCCGCCGCTTCGATGAGCGTTGCCGCCTCGTGGGTCGTGCGGACCATGGGCTTGTCGAGGACGACGTGGAACCCCGCCTCGGCGAAGGCCTGCGCGATCTCAAAGTGCGAGTCGTTGGGGGTGACGATCGA
Source organism: uncultured Phycisphaeraceae bacterium (assembly GCA_964549785.1). GTDB lineage: Bacteria > Planctomycetota > Phycisphaerae > Phycisphaerales > UBA1924 > JBEIUO01. The sequence goes on from CAZJXA010000004.1 coordinate 16,909, forward strand.
AACAAGGTCGATGCGCTCGCCCTTGGGTCTCGCCTTTTCCGCGTCGAGCATCACTCGCCACGTCGGGTAGTTGCGGTCGTCATCGAGGCCCAGAAGTCGGCCGGACTCAAGCGCCTTGTCCGGGCTCGCGGACAGGGCACCGGCATTGAAAACCGCCTCATGATCGAGTTGCGCGGCGAGGCGATGGACGCCGCCGATAAAAGCGTCACGGCCTCCGCCGACCATCCCGAATGTAAGAGGCTTGGGCATTCCGAACCGTAGAAGCCGGGGCCGCCTTTAGTTGAGGTCGCGGCAGACACGGATCGGACCCGAGGCCGATTCGGCTTCGACAAGCAGGTGCAACCGGACGCCGGTGTCGAAGAGGCGGCGAACGTCTTTGGGCTCATCGGTCAAGAGGTGCAGGCTGGCACCGGTCTGAGCCGCTTCCGGCCTCAGCCCCGCATGGACCGCCGCGAGAAGTGATGCATGATCCGAGGCCCAGCTCGCGACCGTCAGCAGCCGCTGGACGCCCATGCCGGGGTCCGTGAAGGGCGTGCCGCGACCCGTGGTGATCGAGAGATGAAGATCACCGGCCGGGTCGGTCCAAAGTCCGACTTCCGGCGCGTACGGGCAGCGGGTCTTGATTTCGATATGCCCCGGTAGCGCGTGGTCGTAGCCGACAGCGGCGGCCGAAACCGAACGAGCATGCGGCGCTTCGACGGCGGTGGGCGGCGGTTGCTCGGCGGCCGGGACCACGACGACCGGAGCGACGGGCTCGGCCGCTGAGGCGGTGGCGATGGCGTCGAACAGCCGAGCGAGCGTCCAATCGAATTCGCCCGCGTAGACCGAGGCCAGACCGCCGGACGTGATCTTCCCGATGATGGTCGCCGGACCCAACGTGGTTTCGAGATAGGCCTGTGCGGCGTGCCGGATGCGGTGTTCGGCGGCCCGGGCCACTTCCGGGGACGAACCCATGATGGCGAGGCGGACGTTCGCGGGGGCGGCCCGCTCGGGAAGATTCTTGAGCGTGCGGTACGAGGCGACGGTGGCCGCTTCATCGGCTCCGGTGAGGAGCGTGATCGCCGCGATCCGGGGGGACGCAATAGTTTCCTGCTCGGCCACTTCGCTGACGCGGAGGACCCAGCCGCCCATGTGGGGCGCGACCAAGCGGATGGCCTCTTCCAAGGTTTCACATCGCCGGCGCGACGGTGGGAGATCGGAAGGGGTCGCAGCGACGACGTCAAGCGTGCATTCACCCTCGGTCAGCCGCACCAAGGCGAGCGGGCGACGGAGTTCGATACTGCGCTGGCGGACATAAGGCATTACCCATGAGCTGGCCAGCACGGGGAGGTGACCGAGTACCAGCACTTCGATGGCCGAGGCCGGTGGGTCGGCGGTCCGCACGACGGGGGAATTGCGCGGCTGCGCGGGCCCGATGCGGAGAGACTGGGGCGCGGGCGGGACTCCGGGGAGATCGGGGCCAAATGAATTTTCTCGGGATCCGCCGGCATTGGCCCAGACGTGGGCGGCCGGGCCGATTCGCGTCGAGGACGCCCGGGGGGCAACGTCGTCGAGAAACAAGTCGGCCAGCGTGTCAAAGTCGGTCGGGGCCGTGCTCAATGGCGTGGACTCCTGTCGGGCAAGAAACTTGGAAAGCCGTCGGAAGTCGGGGAATCACGCTGGTATTTGGGCGTGGATGTGGGCGGGCATTGAGGCCGCGTGGGCGCGGTGGGTGCCGACTGTCAGAATGCTGTTGTGATCGCCGAAGGGGTTGGGCTCACTGTGGTCGTTGTAGGGATCGGCGCTCCACTTGCCGTCGATCACCAGGCGGTAGTGGTGCCGGCCCGGCGGGAGTTTGAGGCACAACTCAAAGACGCCCAGCGCGGCGTTGCGCTTCATCACGTGCGATGTCGCGTTCCAGCTGTTGAATTCCGCCGCGATCGAAATCTGCCCCCCGCTGCTGAGCGGGTGCACGAAGAGGACGCCCTGGTTGGTCTCACGAACGCCGAGCAGTCGCTGGGTGCCGGGGCTGATGGACTGCGGTCGGACATCGTCGCCCTCGACCAGTCGGAGGGCCGCAACAGGGATCTCCGAGAATGGTGCACGGTCGATCGGGGGTTGCTTTTCGGTGTTCGGCGATCCGTGGGAACGAGAATCCGTGAGCGTTGTTTCCGTGCCGCGATCTTCGCGGCTTCTGCCGGTGGCGACGCGGCGAAGGAATTGCTGGGCCCGGCGGGCGACGTCCTCCGCTCGGCTGACGAGTTTCACCTCGCTGGCCTGCACCGGTTCGGTCGGGGCAATCTCGCCGAGGTCAGATGGGGTTTCATGGATGGCGACGGGCGTGAGCGGGGTTGCCGATGACAGGAATACCGGCCCGGGGACGAGTTCCTGGGACTCCTCAAAGGGAAGCACGCTGGTGAGCGTGGCGAGATCGGCGAAGGGAATGGCCTGCGAGACCCGGAGCTGCGCGATCCAGGTGGCCAGGCGGCCGTAGTCTTCAGCACCGGCCGAGACGGGAGCGTAATCGACGATGGTTTGGCCGAACGAGACGGCCTCGCGCAATCGCGAATCTCTGCGGATGACAACGGGAATCACACGGTCCTTGAAGCGTCTGTGCATCTCATCGAGAAGGTCGTTAGCGATGGCGTTGTGCTCGTCGTGGATCGTCGGGAGAAGCCAGACGGAAGGGGCCCGGTCCAGGCGTTTGGCAATCGTCTTGACGGTGGCGACCTGGCGGGTGGCCCCCTGCAGCGAAAAGAACCCGGTTTCCACGGGGATGAGAATGGTGTCGGCGCACGCGAGGGCGTTGTAGGTCAACAGGCCGATGGCGGGCGGACAATCAACGATTGCGTAGTCGTACTCGGTGGCGAATGTGGCAAGAAGCGTTCGGAGGCGGTGCTCGCGGTTCTCGGCATCGGCGAGCGGGCCCTTTGGGGCTTCGAGAGCGGCCAGCCTCATGCGGCTCGGGAGGAGATCGAGATTGCGGCCCGCGCGCCAGATCAGTCTGGCGGGGTCAATCGATCGGTGGTCCGCGATGAGCATCGCATCGCCGACGTCCATCTCGATCCTTTGCTCGGGGATACCCAGCCCCGCCGCGCAGTGCGATTGCGGGTCGGCGTCCACCAGAAGCACGCGCTTCCCGGCTTTGGCGAGTTGCGCCGATAGATTGATAGCCGTGGTGGTCTTGCCGCAACCACCCTTTTGATTGAGTACCGCAATCGTGTGCATGCGTGAGCGTCTCGCGTGGTTCGATGCTCGATCTGACGTTGAGCCCTCCATGGCTCAAGCAGACCGCATCGGCAACGAACTATCGGACGAGCTGCGGGAAATGCTGTAAAGAGTCGCCACCGCTAAACACCCCAAGTGAAAGCATTTGGGGGATCAACGCATGATCGTGCGCAGTGCCGATGTGACGGCCGCGCGCGAGAGGTGTTCAACCATCCGGACATCGCCAATCGCAAACGGCAGGATCAGGCGGAGGTCGCCGCCGGTTGTCTTCTTGTCGTCCATCATGCGGGCCAATATCTCGGTGGGTGATGGCAGTCCGCGAACGCGGGTGGGAAGGCCCGCGAGTTCGATGACGGCCACGATCTTCGAGACGGAATCGCCATCCAAGGTTCCGAGTTCGAACGCGGTGCGGGCCGCGGCGAGCATGCCCAAGGCGACGGCTTCGCCGTGCATAAGAGGCGCGTCCGCGAGATCGTCGGTCGGGGAAACGTTGGCGAGCGTCTCGATCGCATGGCCGAAGGTGTGACCAAGGTTGAGCAGGGCCCGGCCTCCCGACCCTGGCAGTTCTTCGCGCTCGTCGGCGACCACGTAGCCGGCCTTGAGTTCCACATTCCGGCGGATGAGCTCCGCCAGCAGGTGATGCGTGGAGGCGGGGGTGGAGGTGAGGAAGTTGGTAGTGAGTTCCCACAGGCCGCTATCGGCCGGGGCAAGGGTCGCGTGCTTGATGATCTCGGCGAGCCCCGCGCGGAAGAGGCGCGGCGAGAGGGAATCAAGGGCGGCCAATTCGGCGATGACGGCGAGGGGCTGATGGAACGAGCCCGCCATGTTCTTGAGCAGAGAGCCGTCGTCGCTCGCGAGGTTGATGCCGGTTTTGCCGCCGACGGAGGCATCGACCATCGAGAGGAGCGTGGTCGGGCATTGGATGATCGGCACGCCGCGGCGGTAGGTGGCGGCGGCCAATCCCGCGAGATCACCGATGATGCCACCGCCGAGCGCGACCACGACGTCGGCCCGTTCGATGCGATGAGCCGCCAAGAACCGGAGACAGGTTTCGAGCGAACCGAGCGACTTCGCGGGCTCGGAGGCGGCAAGGTGCAGCGAACAGGTGGTCCGGACCGCGCCGACTTCGGCGATCGCGCCGGCGACCAGTGCCGCCGGAACGTGGTCGTCGATGATGAAGGCGACCGAGCGCGAGCGCGGGGCGAGGCCTTGGATGGCGTTGCCGAGCGAGGAAAGCACGGCGCGGCCGATGCAGACGTCGTACGAGCGCGGGCCCAACTCCACATGGACCCACGCGGGCCTGGGGTCCGGCTCGGTGATCGGTGGAGCGGCGTCGCCGGAATCCAAACGGGTTTACTCCGGCCGGCGGGGATTGAGGCCCGCGCGATCGCGGTTCAATTGATCGGGGCGTTCCCACTCGATGCGGTCGGCGTCGCCCCAGAGCATTTCGAGATCGTAGTGGGCGCGGATCGCGGGCTCGAAGAGGTGGACCACGACGTCAACAAAGTCGGAGAGGAGCCATGTGGATTTGTCGTCGGAGGAAGTCCGGAACGCCGTAAAGCCGCGCGCGGCCCCGAGGTCGGCGACGTGCTTGAGCACGGAGTGCATCTGGCGGTCGGACGTGCCGCTCGCGATGACGATGTAGTCGGTCACGCTGCTGAGGGCACGGACGTCAAGAACGACAACATCGGTGGCCTTGTCGTCACGCACGAGGCGGGCGGCATCGATGGCGAAGTCGAGGGCCTGTTGCGTGGCTTCGGTGTGGGGCTTGGGGGGGGTGTGGGAGGAGGACGTGGCGGGTTCGAGCATCAAGGGCTAAGGATAGGTGAGTGGGGGGAGAAAAGTGTGGGGGTGGTCAGTCGGTGTCGCGAGCTGGCCGACGGCGTAGGCGCTGGGTCAGAAGTGCTGTCAAGGCCACGAGCGCTAAAGCCAAGCCGCACCACCTGAGCGGAGCCACCCAGCCAGCTTTCCGAGGCATGGTGCGCACGACGCCGTCGATTGTAACTTTTTGATTATAGACGAGGGAGCCGCCGGCGGTCGATGTGGGTGGTGCGGGCGGAACGGCGGGGGCCAAACCAGCGGTTTGGAAGACAACCGCGCCTGTCACATAATCTGTGGCGGACGCGAAGTGGGTACGAGGATCGAAGTGCGACGGCGGGATGTTGATCGCTTGTGGCGGCTCAAGCACCGTGAGTCCGCGGTTGGGCGGCTTGTCCTGTTGCCGGATGTCGGAAACGATGACCGTCGCGGCGGGAGCGTTGAAAAGCGGGGTGGAGATCCAGCATCGCACTTCCGAACTTATGATTAATGATCCCGCTTCGCTATGAGTTCTGAGGAGGCGCTTGTCGTCGGCATCGAACCAGATCGTCAAGCCGGGTGTCCAGTTGACCACAATTTCGGCCCCGACGAGCGTGGCCACGGCGCCGTCACGCGCGCCGCCGAACCGCCCCACATACCAGCCGCCGGACGGCGCGAGGCCGAGGTTACCCTCGACCCAGTCACCCATGGTTGAGGCGGACAGGACGGCAGCGGGCGGTTGCCCAATCGGGCTGCGTTCGTGATAAGAGCCCTCCGCGCAAAGCATCCAACGATTCGCAGAGCCATGGACTTTTTTCCAGCGGGGATGGACTCGCTCTGAAAAGATACTTCCGTCCGGGGAAATCACGACGTCCAACGGCAGGGGTTCGGTGGCAACGGGAGGATTCTCACAATCGAAGAGCCGTTCCGGATCGGCGGCAGGCTGCGAGAACTGATGCGCCGTCGAGCGGTAGACCTGGCGCGGCTGGTACGCCATTTCGATGGCCTTGAAGAGGTCGGCGGAGGTCGGGCTGGACGGCTGCAGGGCAGGCGCGTCCGCGCCTACGGTCGCGGCCACGATCGGCAGAATCATTCCGACGGCGGGCCGTAATAGTTTGGTCAGCACGACACGGCGGTATAACTTGTATACCCGGTCCGTTGCTCTGAACTCACAAAGATACCGGGGCTGCCGGGGACGCACACGCCGTTGATGATGTTTCCCTTGTAGGTGGTGCATGTGACTGTGCCCTGTTCGCCGCCCGTAATTTTGAGGTTTCCCGTTCCCGTAGCGAAACCGACACCTGCGGTGCATGACGTGAACGTGCAATCCGCTGTGGTGCCCGGATCTCGGTAGCCGTCGCTGCAGTTGTGGGCTGCCACGCAAACCCCTGCGGGGGAGCAGGTGGAGGGGCAACCGCAGAGGAAGGGGTCCACGACCGGGGGCGGTGGAACCGCCGAGACAGGGGCGGCGACCGCAGCCAGCAGAATGAACCATCGAACACTCATGGGACTCAATTTCTCGCACATCGCAGGACTCCTTGGAGTTGAGGTCTGTGACGGAGTGGATTATAACCTGGGGCGGGGACGTACTGTCAAGCATGATTTTCGAGACTCGGTCGGTGACGGGCAGGTGGCACGGGTTCAGCCTTCTCGAACTGCTGGTCGCCCTCGGTGTTGTTGCGGTTGTGGTATCTCTCGTTGTGCCGGCGATGGCTCGCGTATCGGGCCGGGCAAAGTTGGCGACGTCACTCTCGCGCATCCACCAACTGCACATCGGGCTTGAGCATTACGCGGGTCAGTTCAAGGACCTGCCGCCGACTTTCGGAACACCATCCTTGGGCAGGCGCGATTGGGTTCCGTCACTGCCGGGGCTGAGCCACGGGACATGGTTCAGACAATCTCAACTTTTCAGCCTCGCGATGTCGGCGCTACTCGAGGACACGAACGTGGTAGTCGCCAAGGGCAACCCAAGCCCCGAGCCGATCGTTGAACTTTGGGGGCTGCCAGGGCGGCGTGGAGACTTTTTCCTAGCGCAAACCTGCTACGCATCGCCAGCCTTTTTTAACTGGGAGACGCAGGTGGGGCTAACGCAGTTCGCCCCGCAGCCGCTCTCATCGGTGGTGTTTCCGAGCGACAAGGGCCTGATTTATCAATGGCAGGTTTTCCACGAGAACGGCCCCGGGGCGTTGGCGTGCTGTGTGGCGGATGTCTCGACGGCGGTCTGCTTCGCGGACGGGAGCGCTTCGGAGGAGGTCATGACGCAGATGATCCGCGGCATGGTCAACCTCTATGACGATTCGTACAACTCACCCGGGATCGATCCGACGGTTACGCCGGGGTACCCGATACACGGAACACACTTGGGGAACCGAGGCCGCGACCGCTGAGAGCGTCCTTTAGAGGCCGTCGAAGAGTGTGGCGGCCGCGAGGGCTGCCCGATGTGGACGACCGCCGCCCACGTTGAGCCAGGCCGTCGGTTTGGCGGCGTGGGTGACGACGACTTCATACCGGCTGCCGGCGTGGGCGGCGGCGGCCCGATCCGGCGTGTTGCATTGGCGCGAGAGGTGAAGCAGGACGACGCGGCCGACGGGGTCGATGGCTCGGACGGCGTCGAGGCACTGGCGATTGCTGAGGTGGCCGAAGCCGCCCATGATGCGGTTCTTCAGGAAGTCAGGACGGTCGGACGAGAGTTGCAGGTCGGGGCAGTAGTTGGATTCGATGGCGAGGGTGTGAACGCCGCTGAGAAAGCGGGTGATATCCGGGTGGATGCGGCCGAGATCGGTGGCGAAGCCGAGGGAAGCAGAACCGCACCCGCTGTGGATTCGGAAGAGGGCCGAGCCCAAGTCGTCGTGGCCCGCCAGCAATGACTCGAAGTCGATGCCCGGGAAGGGTGAGAAGGTGTCGTGGAACGGGGCGAGGTTGAGACGGTGAAGGGAGATGTTGCGGGCCCGGTCGGTGTGGCGAGAGTGGCACCAGACGGGGGTGGCGGGTGTCAGGGCGTTCAACCAACCGCTGTGCCAGTGGTCGTGGTCAAGGTGGGTGAGGACGATTCCGGCAAGTGGTGCATGGGCGAGGCCGAGGGCCATCAGCGCAAGACGGGTGCGCTTGGGGCTGAGGCCGGCGTCGATGAGCAGTATCTGGTCGGTCTCGTCGCCGCCGCGCAGATGCAGGACGGAGCAGTTGCCGGAGGAGCCGCTGGCGAGGACGCAGAGGCGGGCTGAGGTGGTCATCCGTCACCTTCGACCGGTTCGAGCGTGCCCGATCCCATGCCGCCGCGGGCGATGGGGCGGACGGCGGTGGCGACGAACTCGGCCTGCTCGAGCACAAGAGGGCAGTCTTGGCCGCGCGCGGTGAGTTCGGCGATGGTGTCCTTGCGGGTGAGGTTGCGGCGGAAGACGTGCCAAAAGGCGTTGCGGACGGCGGTGATGTGTTCTCGCGGGTAGCCGGCGCGGCGGAGGCCCACCAGATTCACCGTGCTGATGGTGTTGCGCAGCGCACAGACGCAGAAGGGCGGGATGTCCATCGCCGTGCCGACATTGCCCGTGACGAAGGCCATTCGGCCGACGCGGTTGAACTGATGGACGGCGGAGTTGCCGCTGAGGATCGCGTTATCGAAGACGGTGGAGTGGCCAGCGAGCATAGCGGAATTGGCCATCACAACGCCGTTCCCCACGGCGGCGTCGTGTCCGGCGTGGCTGGAAGCCATCATGTAGACGCGGTCACCGACGCGTGTCGGCTTGTCGAGTTTGGTAGCGGCGTGGAGAGTGACGGATTCGCGAAGGACGGTGTGGGAGCCGACGACGACCCCCGCAGTGGGGTCGCCCGGCTTGAACTTGAAGTCTTGGGGAGGAAAGCCGATGCATACAAAGGGGTAGAGGGTGCAGGACTCGCCGATTGTGACGGGGCCGGCGATCTGAACATTGGCGAGAAGACGGGTGTTGGCGCCGAGGGTGACCTGTCCGGTGAGGACACACCAGGGGCCGATATCTACGCCGTCGCCCAGTTGAGACTCGGGGCTGATGATGGCGGTGGGATGAATGGAAACGCGCGCGGGCTTGGCGGTGGCAGTCGTCATGTGGGGACGGCATGGTATGGTCGAACAGTCAAATCGGTGGCGGTTCAGATTCGTCGACCGGCACGGAGAACCGACGCGGGGTGCGATTGGGGGCTGAGCGGCGGGCTCTTTCTCCGCCCGTCGTCGTCGAGGGGCCGACGGGCGGAATCTGAGGCCCGGGGTTCTAAAAATCTCGCATCGAAGATACTCGACACGCCGAGGTTCGACCCGGAACGTGGTGATACGCTTGTTTTCGCGTGCTCCCCGGGCAAGATCAAACCAAACTGGTCACCGTTCACGACCTCATACCGCGAGATCTCGCCGCGCGGCTGGAACGGGTTGATCTCCTGTCGCGAAAGATGTTGCGGGGGACGCTGCCGGGTGAGCGGCGCAGCAAGCGCCGCGGCCGGAGCGTCGAGTTCGACGATTTCCGGGAGTACGTCCCCGGCGACGAGCCGCGGCATATCGACTGGAACGCGCTGGCCCGGCTCGATCGGCTGCTGGTCAAGGTGTTTCGCGAGGAAGAGGATCTGTCGTTGCATGTGGTCGTGGACTTGTCGGCCTCGATGGCGACGGGCAAGCCGTCGAAGTTGATCTTCGGAGCGCGGTTGGCGGCTGCGCTCGCGGACGTCGCGCTGGCGAACTCCAATCGCGTGGCGGTGACGGCCTTTGGTGCGACGACGGCGCGGACACTGGCGGCCCTCCGAGGGCGTCGGTCGATGGCCCGCGTGGCGGCTTTTCTGATCGGGGAGGCCGAGCGAATGAGCGGCGAGGGGGCGACCGGCGCGGTCGGAGCGGGGCTGACGGCGGCCTTGCGATCCGCGATCGCGATCGGTGGCAAAGGGTCGGCACGGGGTGTGGTTTTCCTGATCTCCGACTTTGGCGACTGGGCAGAGATGGCGACAGGCACGGCCAACCTGCTGGCCGCGGCCACGGTTCAGGGAAAGGTCGATGCCCACGCGGTTCGGGTGGTGTCACCGTCCGAGGAGGACCCCGGGCTGGACGGCGCGAACGGGCTTTCACTCGCGGTCGCGCTCACCGATATTGAAACCGGACGGAAAGTCGAGACGGTGGTCTCCGAAGAGACCGTCGCGGCGTACCGGAGGTCGCGCGACGCGGATCTCCGGCGCTGGGAAGGTTGGTGCGCTTCGGCGGGGGTCGGGAGCGTGACGGTGCGGAGCGATGCGGATGTGGGGGCGATGATCCTGAGCACGTTGCGCCGCCGGGGTATCGTGGGGTAGGACCGAACTCCGGCGCGGATGACGACGTTCAGACCGAACTCGGTCAGACTTCCGCCCGGCGCAGGATCGGGAATTCGGGCCGGGGTTCATGACCAACCGGCCCGCTTGAATACTCGATAGTTGCCGCCACCCGCGCGCAAAGCCATCCCGGCGCCGGAAAGTCTGTGAAAGGCCTTCGAGCGTCGGGATGGAAATCGAACCCACAGCGACCGGATCAACGGGGCGTGCGACGCACGCCCGAACACTCAAACAGCAGCGGGTGCTCGGTTGCTCGTCGTCAAAAAGGGACTGGCGTCGGTCAGTTCGTGATGACGATCTCGACGCGCCGGCTCGCGGCCATCGAGCCCTTTGGCTGCGACGAGCCGTAGCCTACGGCCGAGATGCGGCCGCCACTGACGCCCTTCCCGGAGAGGTACTTCTCGACCGACTCGGCCCGAGCCTGGCTCAAGGCGTCGTTGGAGGCCCACTTGCTCTTGGTGATCTTCTGCGAGTCGGTATGGCCCTCAACCCGGACCGAGCGGCGGGCGTAACGAGAGTTGAGTTCGCCGGCGATCCGGTCGAGCTTCTTCTTGGCGGCCGACGTCAGCGTGGCCTGCCCGGAATTGAAGGTGACGTCGCCCGCGAGTTCGGCGACCATGTTGCCGCTGGAATCCTCTGTAAAGTTGGTCGGGCCGCCGCCGCCGCCGCTGCTGGCGGAATCGCCTCCACCGCTCCAACCAGTAGCGGCGGGCTGCTGAGCCGCGGCCAACTGCTGGGCCCGATCGGCCTCCAACTGCGACATCCTGGAAGCCAAGTCGCGGTTCTGCTGATCGAGTTGGGCGTTCTGCTCGCGCAGTTCGGTCGACTCGGATTTCGCCAGTTCGTAGTCCTTCTTGCTCACGCGGCTGCAGCCGCCCACGAGCAGCGAAAGGCCCATCATCGCCGCCAGCCCAATCACGCCAAATCGCATTCCGGTGCGCTCCATCAGTCGATCCCTCGTTTTAAACAGGTAGTGTGCTTTCCCCGGCGGCGGCTTCGGCCAGCCCCAAGTGGCCCGATAGTATCGGCCGGATCAGTCGAAAAGGGTCAAATCAGCCACATTGCCGCAATCGGCGGAATGTTGTCTGCCGCTGCACTTCCGATCCGAGGGCGCCGTTGAGGAGTTCCGCCGGCCTTGTACCAGGTGCTCGCGGGCACCCGGCTCTCACGCCCGGCTGTCCTGCACGCCGACGGGCGAACGGTGCGGGGGCTCGTCGCCCGGAGCGGGCTTTGTTCGATCTAACGCCGCCTCGTTACGGCAGGTTGATCGGCATTTCCCCACGCATGATCCGGGTCAGGCCGGCTTCAAGCAGGGGCTTGCCGAACCAAACCAAGGCGGTTCCGATCGCCAGGTGCGGCCCGAAGGGCAGCGGTGCGGCCAGCGCGCGTTTCCACTTTCCGCCGGTTGCCGTATCGCCTGATCCGCCCGCTAACACCCGCCCCGCAACGCCCCACACCGCCCCCAGAAAGGTCGCAATAAAGAAGGCGGCAACGGCGTCGATCCATCCGATAGAGGCCCCGACGGCCGCGAGAAGGTGGACGTCGCCCAAGCCCATCGCCTCCTTGCCGAAAGCGAGCGAGCCGAAGATTCGGACGCCCCAGACGATGCCGCCGCCAATGAGGTAGCCCATCAACACACCGGCCAAGACGACCAGCCAGAGAGGGGCATCATGGGTGGGCACCATCCGCATGAGGTCCATGTCGAAGACATAGGGCCCGCCGAGGCGGTGGGCCGCCCAGCCCCCGATCATCGCCAGCCCGAGGATGGGGGAAACGAAGATTAATTCTCGCAGCATTTCGCGTCGAGCGTGCGGGTACTGAACCCACAAATCCTGCTCGGTTCGATCGTCCTTCGAGCCGGTTTGGGCCGCCTTTTCGGCGGATTCTTGAATGACCTGGGCTTCCCAGATGGGGTAGTCCGCGAAACTCCGCCGGAAGAGCCCGAAGCGGAGGCAGACCGTCGAGAACGCAACGCCTGCAGCTCCGCCCAACGCGGCGCCGATCCACCACCAACCGTGCGGCCCGGGTGTGGCAATCGACCAATCCCATCCGGGAGCGGCCCGGCTGAGGCCGAACCCGCCGCCCCCATTGGGCCCGCCGGTCGATTCCATCCAAACGGCGTGGCCGACGTGGCCGAGCAACGCCACGATTACGGGAGGCCACATGAGTTCGAGCGGTATCGTGAAGGTGCGGGCATCGACGATGGTCATCGCGACCAAGCAAGAAAACAAGATGAGGACGATGATGAAACTGGGCCAGGTTTCGGCGAAACCGCCGAGTGCCCATTCCGGTCGGATTGACCCGAAGGGGATTCCGATGAATTTGCCAGCGTCGGCGTAGAGCGTGAGGTAAACCAACACGAACAGGAAGCCCACTAACGCTTCAACGATCGGGTATTCAGCGGAGATCGGGGTCCGGCAAAAACGGCATCTGGCGCGGAGCATCAGCCATCCGAAAACCGGAATGTTCTCGCGCCACGTGAGGTTGGTCTCGCAAGACGGGCATCGCGACGACGCGGTCACGACGTCCAGGCCGAGAGGCAGCCGGTAGACGAGGACGTTGATGAGCGAGCCGACGCACGCACCGAAGGCGAACACGAACAGCAGCCTCACGACCTCGAACAAGGACATGAAGAAGGCATAGTTTTCCGTCGTCCAATGCTGTGCAATCACCGCCGTCATTCAGAACGGTATATCGTCGCGCGCGGCGGGCGGTATGGAATCATCTTCGCCACTTCGTGCAGCCCGAGGGGGTTTGGGCTCCGTCGGACCTTTTCTTGACAGTTCCTCGACCTTCTGCTCGGCCGCCGCGAGGATTTCTCGGCACCTCGCGACCAGCCCCATCCCGCGTTCATATTCCGACATCGATTTTTCGAGGCCGATCTCGCCTCGTTCGATCTCATCGACGATGGATTCGAGGTCGCGGATGGCGGATTCAAAGTCCGGGGCGGATTCGACTTTCTCAGATGGACTTGGTCGAGGTTTCACGCTTTGGGGAGAGTAGCCTTGGAGCGTCAGGCCCCGAACAACCCGGGTCCGGACTCGCGCGGCGGTCGGGATCGGGCTTTCGGGGCGGGAGCCGAGGGCCCGACCGTTGGAAGCCGACCCGAACCACCCGCCGTTGAACGGACGGTCCCGTCCGTGAGAAGGGTGTCCAGGATCGTTCCCGGAGCGGCGTCGCCGACGGATCGCAGAACCGATCCGTCGGCGAGCGTGGTGATCGAGAAACCGCGCTCCAAGACCCGGATCGGCGAGACCGAGTGCAATCGTTTTGCCAGACCTTCCAGTCTTTGCGATGCGTCCGAGGCCCGCCCTTTGCCCGCGATTCGCAAGCGTCGCTCGAGGCTTCGAAACTCGGGAGTGGCCCGTTCCGCACGGAGCTTGCCGGCGGTCACGAGCCCGCCCTTTGCATCGGCCACGCGCAGTGTGGCTTGGGCGAGCGTGTTTTCCATCGAGAGCCGACGTTCGAGATTGCGGAGCCTCTCGGACTCCCGGGCGAGTGACGCCGCGGGACGAGCCCGATCCAGACCGGATCGGGCTGCTAAGAACGTGGAATTGGCGTGTCGCAGCACCGCCCGCAGGCCGTTCGTGAACCGCCGCACCACGGCGTTAAGTTCGTCGATTCGCGCACGAACGGAGCGACCAGGCTCGGCCAGCGCGGGCCGACGCAGCAACGACTGAACGGCCAGCGAGGCCGAGTCGAGCCGGCCGCGGAGGGCAAAGGTGAGGCGCGACTGGGTGGAATCGACGGCCCGGAGCAGGGCGGTGGAGTCGGGGGTGAGGCGTGTGGCGGCGAGGGTCGGGGTGGCGGCTCGTTCATCGGCGACCAGTTCGGCAAGGGTGACGTCGGTTTCGTGGCCGATCGCTGCGACCACGGGGACCGAGCATTCGACGATGGCCCGGGCAAGTTCGCGGTCGTTGAAGGGCCAGAGGTCTTCCATCGATCCGCCGCCGCGGGTGAGGATGACGGCGTCGAGGCCTAGTTCGACGGCCCTGCCCGAGACTTCCCGAATCGCGGCGGTGGCTTCGGGAGCGGCGGAATCGCCTTGGACGCGGATGTCAACGACGAGGACGCCCACGGCGGGGCAACGGCGCTTCATGGTGACGAGGACGTCCTGGAGGGCGGCACCGGTGCGGCTCGTGATCACGGCGACCCGGCGCGGAAGAAGGGGGAGAGGTCGCTTGCGGGAGGGGTCGAGCCATCCCAGGGCGCGGAGTTCATCGACGAGTACTCGCAGCCGCTCGGCGAGTGAGCCCTGACCGGCGGCCTCGATCTTGTCGACCATGAGGCTGACGCGGCCGGTCTTGGTGTACAACTCGAAACGGCCGGTCACAACAAGACGGACGCCGCTGCGGACGGCGACGGCGGAGCGCTTCGCGACGCTCGCGAACGCCACGCAGGCGAGGACGGCAGAGTCGTCCTTGAGATCGAAGTACCAATGGGTTCGGTCGGTGAAGTTGCCGACCTCTCCGACGATGCGGACGGGAGACATGAACCCAGACCGGATGACTCCGTCGAGGGCCGCGGCGGCTTGGGAGACGGTGAGCGGGGCGGCGGTGGCCTTTTTGGCCGCATTCATCTGGGAAGGATCAAAGAGCGGCGCGGGCATTCAACGACGAGGGTAGACGGAGGCTCGCGCACGGTTTAGGGTGCAACCGCTTCGGAGTTCTGCAGCCCCCCATTACGCTGGCCGCTTTCTCCGCGGCCGCCTCTGCGGCGCGGTGCCTTCGGTGGCGTATTGAACAAGGCCTCGGGGCACGAAGCATCAGGGCATCGAGGCGAGCAGACCATCGCCTCCTTCAGGGGCGACGCGGACTCGTGCCGTCGCTGAACGTTCAGCCTTGGTGGTGGCGTCGAGCACACGGACGTGCATGCGTTTGCGGAAGCGAGTGACCTCGGGGGCGATTTCGATAATCGCACGGGGCTGGATCACACGGGTCCCGGCGGGAGCCGGCTCATCGGCGAGGGTGAGGAGGACCGGCGCTCCGATCAGATAGGCGTCATTGACGAACGTACGGACGCCGCCGGTGTAGCCCTGTTCTTTGAGCCATTCCTGACGGGCGGTCTCAAAGCGTTGAAGGCCATCGCCGCCAAAGACGCCCCACGGCGAAAAGCCTACGACTTCGGTGCCGATGCGGGCGAGGACGCGGTCGTTGTGATCGACCGCGCCATAGGCCGTCGGGCCGGGGTTGCCTTCATCGGTGGCGTACTCCACGTCATACGGCCCCACCGTGATGGTTCCGACCCACAGCCGACCATTGAACCCCGGCCGCCGAACCGAGTCGGCGCGGGCCTCGGGATAGAGCCGCGGCGTGGCGAGCGAACGTTGACCGCCGTGGGAGAAGCCGGGAGTATGAATCGGGCCGGTGGCGGCCGAAATTGCCAGAGCAATGAGTGCAGCGTTCAACATTTTTTTATCTCGCTTTCTTGGATTGTGATTCCCCTCACCAACCTTTAACCGCCAGCGGCGATGGGGTCGGATTCATTGATAAGGTGCCACATGAATTCACAAAATCCAGAAGAACGGCGTCGATTCGGGTGGATTGGGGGAGGCCTGACGGTGCAGACCATCGTCGGCGCGAGGCTATAGGACGTTGGAGTCAGGCATCAGGCTGTTTCCGATGGGAACGGGATGGCCTCGGAAGCGGTCATCCACATGTATGCATCAAGAACCGCACGGATATGAGCGGAGGCGAGGCGGTTGGAGCGGATGAACTGATGGGCCGAGGCGGCGATGGCGCGGCGGTCGGCGGGGCGGGCGAGGAGCCGGTCGATCATGGCGGACCATGCGTCGCCGCCCGACGCCGCGGCGGGTACGGGGACGAGGTTCGCGGTGCGGCCGTCGATCAGACAACTGATGAATCGGTCGGCGGCGGCTATCACGAGCATCCCGTTGGACATGGCGTCCAGCACCACGCTCTTGTGCTCGCCAGCGGATTCGGGCTGGATGAGAAAATCGCCCTGGAGGAGAAGGTCTCGTCGGCTTTCGAGTTCTTCGATGAGTGAGAGCCGGTTCAGGACGCCCAGACGCTCGGCTATTTTCCATATCCCGGCACGCCTGGCCGCGAGGGCGTCGACAAAGATGAGGCCGTCTCCGTTGCGTTGGAAGGACGAGGCGACTCCCTCGAAGGCGGATTGAAACGGCTTGGTCTGACGACCGGACCCGATGAACATCGCGGAAGGAGCCCGCCCCGGGGGGACGACTTCGCGCGGCGGCTCCGAAGCGTGGACCCCCCAGTAGGTGGGCCGAACCGATACGCCGCCCGTCCGGAGCGCGCTCTCGATCGCGGTGTCGGGCGCCAAGAATACG
This sequence comes from uncultured Phycisphaeraceae bacterium, assembly GCA_964549785.1. GTDB lineage: Bacteria > Planctomycetota > Phycisphaerae > Phycisphaerales > UBA1924 > JBEIUO01. The sequence goes on from CAZJXA010000004.1 coordinate 33,536, forward strand.
GGGCGATTGCCCCCCGAGCGCTGCGGGCCGCGGACGGCCCGCTGGACCAGTCCGGCACGCCACACTTCGAGCGCGAGCCCCGCATCGAGGGCTCCGGCGAGACGCCGGCCCAGTTCCCACACCGAGCCACCGAAGACGTGGACGACGTCGATCGGATCCGGCTCGTCCGCGTCATCGATGAGGGCGAGATTGCGGACGATGCGGCGCGCCGCCAGCCCGCGGGTGACCGAGAGCACGCGGCGAGAATAGGGGACCATGCTCCGGAACACACCGCCCATTGCCCCCACCTGCGGGCGGTTGAGGTCCGAGTCGGGAACCGCGTGGATTACACGGACGCCTTCATCGGCGAGGCCGATCTCGAGACGAGCGAGCATTGATCGCTCGCGAGAAGCGAAGAACTCATCGACCAGGATGAGCACCCTCATCGCGGAACTCCGGCGCAAGAAAGTGGGGCGTCCCGTACAAAGTGCCCGCTGGCGACCTCGTCGAAGACGCTCTCCCCTGTTTCAACCTCGGCCCGTTCCCCGTCATCGGGCACGGTCGGCAGCACGTCCATCCGGGCGTGCAGCGGCGGTCGGGCCCGGAGCAGGGACCGGGTGTAGGGGTGCGCCGGGGAGTCGATCACTCGTGCCGTCGGTCCACACTCGATCGTTTGGCCATCGCGCATGACGAAGACGCTGTCCGCATAGCGCGAAACCAACCCCAGGTCGTGCGTGATCAGCACAACCCCGAGGCCGCGGTTGCGAGCGAGCGATCGGATCGTGTCCAGGACGCCGGCCTGAACGGTCACGTCGAGGGCGGTGGTCGGCTCGTCGGCGATCAGCACTTCCGGTCGGCACGCCAAAGCAATCGCGATCACGACCCTTTGGCGCATCCCTCCCGAGAGCTCGTGCGGGTAGGAACGCATCAGCCGGGCGGGGTCGGCGAGGCCAGCCTCGCGCAGCGCATCAAACGCCACGGTCGTCGCTCGTTCTCCCGAAGCGGATTGTCGGGCCGCCTCAACGACCTGCTCACCGATATTGAGGACCGGATTGAGGCTCGACATGGGTTCCTGGAAGACCATGGCGATGCGGCGACCGCGGACGTTGCGCCAACCGCGTGAACGCAGCCCGGCAAGATTGATCTCGTACTCGCCGTGACCCAGCATGGCGCTTCCGCCGGTTATGCGGAAGCCGCGCGGGAGCAGACCAATGAGCGAGAGCGCAAGCATGGTCTTGCCGCTGCCGGATTCGCCAACGACCGAAGTGATTCGCCCGGCCGAAACCTGGAGCGACGCGGAACGGACCGCTGCCATGAAGGCGGACGCGATGCGGAGTTCACGCACGCTCAGCAGGATCGGGCCGGGTGCGACCGCGCCGGGGGAAGGCTGCATGGGGCAAGCGTACCCGCCCTGCGGCGATCGATTACACGAGAAGACCGGCGGGCTTCTCGAGCAGTTCTCGCACAGTTGCAAGATAGGCCGCCGCCATGGCCCCATCGACCATGCGGTGGTCGCTGCTCATGGTCATGCTCATGACCTTGCCCGCGACCACCTGGCCGTTCTTGACAACGGGTCGGTCGAGCGCAGCACCGACCGCGAGAATGGCCGCGTTCGGGGGGTTGATGATGGCCGTGAAGTGGCTGACGCCGAACATGCCGAGGTTGGAAATGGTGAACGTCGAGTCGGACATTTCCTGGGGCGCAAGACCCTTGGCGCGGGCCTTCTCCGACAGGGCTTTGCTCTGCGCCGAGATTTGCCGGAGGCCGATCTGATCGGCGTTGCGGATGGTCGCGACAACGAGGCCGCCGCCGCGTTCGGACGGGAGGGCGATGGCGATGCCGACGTTGACCTCGGCGATTTGTTCGATGGCAACAGTCTGCCCCTGATCGACCCAGCGCGCGTTCACAAAGGGGTGCTGGTGCATCGCGAGGGCGCACGCCCGGACCAGGAAGTCATTGATGCTGAGTTTGACGTTCTGGGCGGCGAGTTGCTCGTTAAGTTGCCCCCGGAGGCTGGTGAGCGGCTCCATATCGACCTCGACCGTCACCTGATAGTGCGGGATCGTCTGCTTGGATTCAACGAGCCGGGTGGCGATGATGCGCCGCATGTTGGAGAGCGGGACGAGCTGGCCGGAGAGGGTGGTTCCGGAGGGTGACAGCGGGGCGGGCGAAGCCGCCTTGGGACTGGCTTGAACTGATGTCCTCGGGCCGCCGCTTCGGATGGCCTGCTCGACGTCGGCTCGAACAATGCGGCCGGAGGGACCGGAGCCCTCGATCGAGTCGAGGGGAAGCCCGGATTCGGCGGCGATTTTTCGCGCGAGCGGGCTCGCGAAGATTCTGGACGAATGCCCGTTGGTGCTGGCTTGAGGGACGGAAGCGACCGCAACGCCCCCACCACCGGTTTCGCTGGGCTGTGCACCCGCTGAAGCCGACTGCGCACGAGTCGTTGAGGCCTTCGCCGCGACGGCTGGCGCTGAGGCCGCGGCGGCGGTTGGGGCGGCGACCACGGGGGCTGCGCCGGCCTGGGCGGCGTCCGGGCTTTCGCCCTTCGCGGCAAGAACGAGAATGAGCGTGCCGACCGGCACCTGCTGGCCCTCGGCGACCGCGAGACGGGAAACCGTACCGTCGTCGAAACTCTGAAGTTCCATCGTGGCCTTGTCGGTCTCGATGTCACCCAGGACGTCGCCGGTCTTGACGGTCTGGCCGACCTTCACGTTCCATTTGACAATGGTGCCCTGCTGCATGGTGTCGGAAAGGCGCGGCATGGTCATGTTGATGGGCATCAGAAGTTCCTTCGGACTACTTACTCGTATCGTTTCGCATCACCAAGGTAGGTCGTTTTCCGGCAGACAGAGTCATCTGGCTCACCGATGAGAATCGCCAGAACGCCGGCCTGTCCGCCTCAAGGCTTTCTCCGCTTGGCGGTCCGCTTGGCATGTCCGTTACCGTTTGATTTGAGCGGCGACACGTCGGCGACCAACATTGCGTTGACCAGTTTCATGAACGAGATGCCCCCAGGCGCCTCGAAAACGATGAAGGATGTGCCGCGCACGACTTCCCTGCCAGATATCACTCGCTGGGGCGGACCGAAGGAGACCCAATCCCGGTGCGGGATGCGATACTCGGTGCCGTCGATGAGGCGAATGAGCACACCTTCGGGATGATCCTGGACGAACTTGCGGATTGCCTCGAGTTCCATCGGACGCTCCGTTAGACCTTCCCGGTGATCCCCCGCACCGCGGCCAGAATCCTGTCCTTGTTCGGAAGGTAATCGTATTCGAGGTTCTTGGCGTAGGGCGCGGGGACATCGGCCGTGTTGACGCGGACGGGGGGATGGTCGAGCCAGTCGAAGCAGCGCTCGCAGACCTGGGTGACAACTTCGCTCGCGACGCCGGCAAAGGGCCAACTCTGATCGACGACGACAATGCGGCCCGTCTTCTGCACGCTCCGGATGATCGAATCGATGTCGAGGGGGCGGATCGTCCGCATGTCGAGGACGTCGACCGCGATGCCTTCCTTCAGCAGGTCGTCGGCGGCCTCGATGCAGAAGTTGACCGGGCGTCCGAAGGAAACAAGTGTGCAGGAATCACCTTCGCGGCAGAGTCGGGCCTGTCCGAAGGGGATGTAGTATTCCTCGGCGGGCACGTGGGCCTTGTCGCCAAGCATGCGTTCGGACTCAAGGAAGAAGACGGGGTCGAGCTCGCGCAGGGCGGTCTTGAGGAGGCCCTTGGCGTCGTAGGGATTGCTGGGGATCGCGATCTTCATTCCCGGGACGTTGGCATAAAGCCCTTCTACACACCAGGAGTGCGTGCTGCCCAACTGGCCGCCCGCGCCGTCGTTGCCGCGGAACACGATGGGGCACCCCCACTGCCCACCGCTCATGTACAACATCTTGGGGACGTTGTTGAGGATTTGGTCGGCGGCGACGAGGCTGAACGACCACGACATGAACTCGATGATGGGGCGGAGGCCATACATGGCTGCGCCGACCGCCAGGCCCGCAAAGCCGTTCTCGGAGATCGGAGCATCGATGATCCGCTTGGGCCCGAACTCTTCGAGCATGCCCTGCGAGATCTTGTACGCGCCGTTGTACTGCGCCACTTCCTCACCCATGAGGAACATGCGCGGGTCGCGCCGCATTTCCTCGGACATCGCCTCGCGCAATGCCTCACGGTACTGGATGATGCGGTCGCCGTCGCGGGAGGGCAGTTCGGCGGTAAAGTCAGGGAGCGTGGTCGCAAAGGCGGTCATGGGGAGCGGCTCTTTCAAAGGGGCTGAATCAAACATCCGTGTCGCACAAACACCGTCCTACAGCAACGGGTTCTTCGCGCCAATGCGGTACTCGCCGCTCGGGCTCATGTTGGGCATCGGGTTCAGCAGAACATCGGTGTACAACTCCGAGGCATCGGGAACGGCGCTGTTCTCCGCGAACTCGATCGCCGCCCGCACCGTTTCCTTCACTTCCGCCTGCATGTCCATCATCATCTGTTCGTTCAGGATCGGGCCGCCGTCGGGGCCTTTGCGTTCGTTCATCAGCACGCTGGCGTAACGATCGATCGAGTCCTTGCCCTTGAACTGTTCGACCTCTTCCTTCGTCCGGTACTTCTGCGGATCGGACATCGAGTGGCCGAGGTAGCGGTAGGTCTTGAGGTCGACGAAGGCGGGTTTCTGATTGTCGCGGCACCAATCGACCAGCGGCTTGAAGTTGTCGTAGAGGTTGATGACATCGAAGCCGTCGATGATTTCTCCGCGGATGCCGTAGGCGTCGGCCTTCTTGCGGAGGTCGTGGGCCATCGTGGTGCCGCGCTCGATGGACGTGCCCATGCTGTAGCCGTTGTTCTCAACGACCCAGATACAGGGGATATCCCACAGGCCGCCGAGGTTCATGGCCTCGTGGAGCGCACCCTGATTGAGGGCACCGTCGCCCAGGTACGCAAGCGCGACCTTCTTCTTGGCCGGGCCGCCGTCCACAGCCTTGCCCATCACTTCCCACTCGTAGCGGGCCGCGAACGCCAAACCGAGGCCCACGGGTGTCTGGGCCCCGACAATGCCGTGGCCGCCGAACATCCAGTTGGGCTTGTCGAACATGTGCATGCTGCCGCCCTTGCCTTTGGCGCAGCCGGCGGCCTTCCCGTACATCTCGGCCATGCAGGCTCGAGGATCCATGCCACGTGCCAGCGCGTGCCCGTGATCGCGGTACGCGGTGATAATGGGATCGTCGGGTTGAAGGCTGTTGATCGTTCCGACGGCGGCCGCCTCCTGACCGGTGTACAGGTGACAGAAGCCGCCGATTTTGGCCTGTTGATAGGACTGCCCGCACCGATTCTCGAACTCTCGGATCAGGAACATGTCCCGCAACCAGCGCAGCAAAGTCGCGGGCGGGACCGAGTCGCTCGCTCGTTCCTGCGGGACCATCGACGGGCCGGACGCGGTTCGAGGGGATTGATTGTGAGGCGCTGCCGGAGCAACAGACATGGGCTTTCCTTTGGCCCGAGCGCCCGAAAAACGCGGCGAGGGCAAACCGTGGCTCGATACAACCTAGCGTAGGGAAGCGGGCTTCCGCCGACAACGCGGGGCGGAAGTTGAAACCCGTTACACCCATGAAAAAACGCCGCCCGGATGCTTCCGGACGGCGTTATTCAATTCGCATGAAACGTCTGATCAGTTTCCGGAGGTGGCTTCCGAGCCTGAGTCCGGTGCGGCCGTATCGGACGGGGCGGCCTCGTTCTTATCCGCTGGCTTGTCGGAAACCTTGCGGGCCTTCGCGGCGAAGGCGGTGCGACGATCGGCTGTGCGGCGACGCACGCTGCGGCGACCGCTGATTTCGGGGCCTTCGGTGTCGGAATTGCCGACGAACTGGATCACGCAAAGTTCGGAGGCATCGCCGATGCGGCGCTGCCCTAACTTGACGATCCGGGTGTAGCCGCCCGCACGATCCGCGAAGCGGGGCGCAACGCGGCTGAAGATGTGCTTGACCAACTTCGGGGCCTTGCGGATCTCGCCGTAGCGGTTGCGCTCGACCTCGCTGTTCTCGGGAAGGTCAAAGAACCCGCCCGAGTGCTCGCGCTGGGTCTCGACCTTGGATTTCTCGTCCTCGCTCGCATCGCGGGCGACGAACAGCCATGAGAAACCCAGGCGATCGCCGCCCATCATGGCGATGACGCGACGGCGGGCCGCCAAGTCGCCACGCTTCGCGAGAGTCACGATCTTCTCGATCAGCGGGCGGAGAGCCTTCGCCTTGGGGATTGTCGTGACGATCTGACCGTGCTCGAAAAGTCCGGCCGCCATATTGCGCAGCATCGCCGTGCGATGGGCCGTCGTCCGTCCAAGCCTGTAACCACCTCTGCGGTGACGCATAACTCACACTCCGAACACTCGTTCCCTCGCCAACCGGCAACCGGGCTGAAGCGGGTCGAGAGTATAGACCAAGGACATCTGCACCAAACGGCAAGGGGGGTCCGAATCATCCCCACCGTGCCCCCGCTTTACTGCGGCTGCGGGGGATTGGCCGACACGCCGTCGGGCAAGGTCATCCCCAGATCAAGATTCAATTCGACCAACTTCCGCTTCACTTCGCGGAGGCTGGTGCGGCCGAACGACCGCAATTTCAGGAGTTCGCCTTCGGTGTGGGTGACCAACTGCGCAACCGTATCGATGCGGGCCGACTCAAGACAGTTGCTCGCCCGCACGGACAGTTCCATTTCGCCGATGGGCATGTTGAGTTTACGAATCAGATCCTCATCGACGCTCGCGGCGGCCGCGGCCTCGTCGGAGACGCGTTCCTGACCGATCTCGAAATACTGAACGAACGGATTGAGGTGCTTGCGGAGGATCTTGGCAGCCTCGACAAGGGCCATGTCGGGGGTCACCGTGCCATTCGTCCAGATTTCGAGCGTCAACTTGTCGTAGTTGGTCTTCTGGCCGACTCGGGTCTCCTCGATCTTGTAGCGGACGCGCTGCACCGGCGAGTAGATCGAATCGACGTAGATGCGGCCGATCTCTTCCTCTTCGGCCTTCTCGATATGCTCGGCCGCGGGGACGTAGCCGCGGGCCTTCGTGACCCTCAGTTCCATCTCAAAGTCGACTGGCTCGGTGAGGGTGGCGATGACGAGATCTTTATTGACGATCGTGACGGCGGTGTCGGCCTGGATCATGTCCGCCGTAACTTCGCCGGGGCCGCGGGCGGCCAGCTTCATGGTCTTGGGCTCATCGCCCTCCAACTTAACAATCAGGTTCTTGACGTTGAGCACCAGGTCGGTGACGTCTTCCATCACCCCGACCATGGACGAAAACTCGTGCTGAACGCCCGTGATCTTGATGCTGGAGACCGAAGCCCCCTCGAGGCTGCTCAGGAGCACTCGCCGGAGGCTGTTGCCGACGGTGGTGCCGAAGCCGTGCTCGAACGGCTCAACGGAAAAACGGCCGTAGACATCGCTGCGGAACTTGGGGTCGGAGATGACTTTGGTGGGCAGTTCGAGGCCGCGCCAACGGAAACGGGTGGACATCGATGTGCATCCTTCAAGGGTTCGGAAGACCTGCGGGGGCGACGAGTCGGTGCGGCGGGTGTGGCGGTGAAACGCTTGTCCCTTCCGAACCCTTCGGAAAAGCGTCACCTTCTGGTCCCGGAGACACCGAAACGATTTCTGACTTCAACGTGCTTCGGCGGCCCATTCGATGGGCCACCAGAGTGGATTGCATCAAACGCGACGGCGCTTGCGGGGCCGGCAACCGTTGTGCGGAACCGGGGTGTGGTCCTCGATCGCGGTGACACGCAGGCCGGCGGACGTGAGGCCGTTGACCGCGGATTCGCGACCGGCACCCGATCCCTTGAGCCGGATCTCGAGTTCCGACATGCCCATCTTGCGGACCTTGCCGCCGGCGGTTTCGCCCGCGCGGGTCGCGGCGAAGGGCGTGCTCTTACGGGCTCCCTTGAAGCCGATGGTGCCGGCGGAATCCCACGCGAGGGTTTCGCCGTTCATGTCGGTGATCGTCACGAGCGTGTTGTTCTGCGTCGCCTTGATGTGGGCGATGCCGCGGATGACGTTTTTTCGAACCTTGCCCTTCTTTGCCACTTTTCGGAACTCCTCGGATCATTCGACCCGCATTGGGTCGTCCCCGGTAGACAGGCACTAGGCACGGAGCACTAGGCACTGGTAAAGACTTGAGGCGGAACCGCCTCGGAACGATTGCTGGGCGCAAATTTCTCGAGCCAAATTTACCTGGCCCGAATTACTTCGCCTTGACGCCCTTCTTGCCGGCGACGGTCTTCTTCTTGCCCTTGCGGGTGCGGGCGTTGGAGCGGGTGCGCTGGCCGCGGACGGGGAGTCCCTTGCGGTGACGGTCGCCGCGGTAGCTGCGGATGTCCTTGAGCCGCTGGATGTTCTGCTGAACCTGGCGACGGAGCGCACCCTCGACGAGGTAGTTGCTGTCGATGATCGCGTTGATCTGGGCGAGTTTCGCCTCATCGACGTCGTTGGAACGCTGGTCAGGATCGACGCCCGCTTCCGCCAAAATCTGGGCGGCAAACTTCGGACCGATGCCGTGGATGTACTGGAGCGCGAAGAGGATCTTCTTCTTGTCCGGAACGTCAATGCCCGCGATACGTGCCACTCGTGATGCTCCTCGCCGAAAACCTGCCGGTGAACAACCGGGTTGAAAACGATCGATAAATCAGCCTTGAACCTGCTTGTGCTTCGGATCCGACTTGCAGATGACCCGCACACGCCCTTTTCGACGGACGATCTGGCACCCGTTGCACACTCGCTTGACGCTCGCTTTGACCTTCACTCGGCACCATCCTGTCGGAAATACCAAACGCGACTCTTAGACGCCCCCGGCGACTCGCCGAAACGGGCATGTTCCCCAACCTTTGTTTCGGAAGGTCCCACGGGGTTTGCCGCGAGACGATCGGAAAAGTACGGTCGCCACTATAGGCGTGCAGCGGTGCCCTTGTCTTTTCGGGCGCGCCCAACGACTGTCGCAAACGGTCAGTGCCTGAACGTAATCCTCGCCTTCGAGAGGTCGTACGGGCTGATCTCGACCGTCACCCGGTCTCCCGGCAGAATGCGGATGTAGTTCATCCGCATCTTTCCGGAAACGTATGCCAAAACTTCCGACTTCTGCTCGTTCGGGAGCCGCACCTTGAACATAGCGTTCGGCAGGGCCTCCAAGACGACTGCATCGAACGTAAATTTATCGTCCTGTTTGCTCATGCTTTCCTTATGCCCCGGCTTTTCACCGGGCTCCGCAATCGACGCTTGCTCCGAGCCCTCGCCCGTTTAGAACCGCGGCCCCTGAAGTTTTGGACCCTTGGCCTCATCGCCGCTCAGGAATCCCGAATAATTCCGCATCAAAAGATTCGCCTCGACCCGCTGCAAGAAGTCCATCGTCACTGAGACGACAATGAGCAGCCCGGTGCCGCCCAGAAACTGGGTCACCATGTAGTCGATGTTGAAGGCCCGGTTGATGACCGGCGGCAGCACGGCGAGCACCGCCAGGAACCCCGCCCCCACAAACGTGATGCGGGACATGACTGTCTCGAGATACTCGGCGGTTCGCGGACCCGGCCGCAAGCCTGGGACAAACGAGCCGTGCTCTTTCAACTGCTTGCTCATCTCTTCCGGGTTGAACTGAACCGTGATCCAGAAGTAACTGAAGAAGTAGACGAGGATGATGTACCCGACCACATAAAAATAATTGCCGGGTGAGAAATTGTTCGAGAAGAACTGCACCATGCCGCTGACCCAGGTGTTGTTGAAACGACCCGCGGAGACCATCTGCTGAAGTTGCGTGAAAATGACGCCCGGGAACATCATCAGGGAACTGGCGAAGATGATCGGCATGACGCCGCCGTGGTTGATCCGAAGGGGCAGATAACTCTTCTGGCCGCCGAACACCTTTCGGCCCCTGGTGTGCTTCGCCTGCTGCACCGGGATGCGGCGCTGCGCCACGGTCATCAGAACGGCTCCGCAGACAACCGTGAAGAACCCGGCCGCGAGCATGATGACCGACATCCAGCCCAATTTTTCTGGCTTGGCCGGGTCGAAATTGTTGTAGACACTTTTGATCGCGCCCGGCATCCCGGTAAGAATGCCAGCCATGATGATCATCGAAACGCCGTTGCCGATCCCGTGACGGTCGATCTGCTCGCCCAGCCACATCAGGAACACCGTTCCGGCGGTCAGCGCGGCGAGCGCCATCACCCACCACACCGGGTTATTGGCCCACTGGGGATACACCAAACCCAGTTTGTTGATGTAAGTCAGCCAGCCGATCCCTTGAACAATGCACAGGCCGATGGTCGCGTAGCGCGTCCATTCCATGATCTTCTGACGGCCGGGGGCGCCTTCTTCCTGGAGGCGCTTCAATTGGGGGAGCACCGTCGTGAGCAACTGGAAAATGATGCCGGCCGTGATATACGGCATGATGCCCAATCCGAAAATCGTGGACTGGGAGAGGGCCCCGCCCGAGAACATCGCGACAAACTCGGCGATGCGGCTGAACGAGTTACCGCTGGTCTGCATCTTCAGGAACGATTCACGCAACTGCTCCTGGTTGACCCCCGGCAGCGGAATCCAATGGCCGATACGGAAAACCGCCAGCATCCCCAGCGTGAAGAGAACCTTGTTTCTAAGTTCCGGGACCTTGAAGACGTTAAGTAACGTCTGGAGCATGCTGTCTCTTCCTTGCCTCGCGACAGTTCCTAGAAGAAGTGAACGAACAATGACCGCCAAAAGACGGAGCCGTGGCCGACAGATGCGGCCCGATCGCCCCCACGCAGCGGACGGCGGCAGCCCAATCCCGCAGCAGCACCTTCTCTACACTTTCCACCCGGCCATGGTTTGGCCGCCGACGGGCAGAATACTAGCCGTCATTCAGGTTTTTCGCGCTTGGGCTTGGTCGAGGCCGGCTTCTCGGCCTTTGGGGTCTCAGGGGCCGCTGCTACAGGGGCCGCCGAGCCCGCTTCCGCAGCCGGGGTGTCGCCTTGGGCGTTCATCGCCGCCAGAGCCTTGGCCCCGCGCGAGGTGGACCCGCGCTTCAACTTCTTGGTGAGGTTCTTCGGCGCCTTGTCATCGGAGTTGCGATCGACGCCGCGGACCATGTCGCGGCGGGTGCCGGTCTCATCGACCTTGCCACCGGCGTCTTCGATGATCTTGCGAGCCGAGGCGGAAACACGGGACGCCTTGACGTCGAACTTCACCTTGATCGCGCCCAACTTGCCGAGGTGGCCGAGGATCTTCAGATCGCGGCTGTCGTCGCGAACCAGGCCGGCCTTGATGAGGGATTCGCTGGTCACTTGGCCACCCTTGGAAAAGGACGGGTGATTCGCGATGTCCACGAGATTGACCGTCCAGAAGTGGGTCCGGAAGGGAGCGTTGGTAAAGCCAAACTTCGCCAGGCGGCGGAAGTAGGGCATCTGACCGCCTTCGAACGCCTTCTTCTCGGCTGTGCCCGAGCGGCTGCCCGCGCCCTTGGCACCGCGACCGGAGGTCTTGCCGTGCCCGCTGCCTTCGCCACGCCCGACGCGCTTCCGCTTCTTGTTGGCTCCCGCGATCGCGGTAATGTCGTGAATCATCATGGTCCGTCACTCCGAATCCGGCGTTGGGCAGCACGCCCGTCCGGGATAGTTCAAACTTGAAATCAACAATCAGCTCTTGGGTGCGCCGCTGTCGCCGGCGGGTGCCCCGCCCCCACTC
>CAZJXA010000005.1:0-11622 GCA_964549785.1 uncultured Phycisphaeraceae bacterium
CACCCACCCCCCAGCCCGCCAAGCCCGAAGTAGCCCAGCCCACTCACGACGAACGGCTCGGCAAGCCCGACCTCGTCGCGGAAGATTCCGACGCCGATCTGAAGACGTCCAAGGTCGTTGGTGTGCTCGAAACCTCGCACGCCGCCGGGACCAGTCTCGTCTGGTGTTCCACCATGCAGCTCGCTTGGAACGCGATGAAGAGCGGCCTGGGCGAACCCGTGACCGTCAGCCCCGTCGGCCCCGCCGCCCCGTATCAGTCGGCCCAGGCATCGACCGCCGACCTCGACTCAAACTCCTATGTGGCATTGGGTGGCTTCGGTCGCGACGGCATCCTCGAAAACATCAAGGCCGAGCTCGCCGAAAAGTTTGCCGGGGCCGCCTCCCCCTCCATGCTCCCGGCGGTGGTCCCCGCGGACGACCTGTTCGCCTACGCCTACCTCTTCAAGGCCCTCGAGTTCGCCGAACCCTTCGCACGCCTCCCCGATGGGATGCTCTTCCGCGACACCCCCGTCCAGGCGTTCGGAATGTGGCCCGGCAATGACATCCCAACCCGCAGCGCCATCGCCGCCCAGATCGACATCCGGCACTACGAGTCGCCCGAAGACTGGACCGTGCTCTTGAAAACCAAAGACCCCGCCGATGCCCTTGTCGTCGCCCGCCGCGCCCCGGGAAACGCACTCTCGCAAACAGTCGATGCGGTGATGGCTTCGCTCGGAGGTAGCCCGATCGCCTTCAAACCCGTCGACACGCTGCACGTCCCATTGATGAACTTCGACGTCACCCGCAACTACCGGGAATTAGTCGGGCTGGCAGTGACGGGCTCTCGCGGCGGCGGCACCATCGCGATGGCGAAACAGAACATCCGGCTCCGGCTTGACGAGAAGGGCGCGATCCTGAAATCCGAAGCCGCCATCAGCGTCACCAGCGCGCAGCCGGTTCAGAACGCGCCAAAATACATGGTCTGCGACGGCCCCTTCATGGTCATGCTCATGCGCAAAGACGCCAACCGGCCCTACTTCGCCGCGTGGATCGAATCGCCCGAATTGCTCATCGGCCATCCAGGCAAAGCAAAATGACCTCGATGGCCCGGCGGTGTTCACACACCCAGCATGGTCATCGCGGTCTTCACGATGTCATCCGCCGTCAGCCCGCACATCTTCAGCACCTCTTCAGGAGTCTTCGCCGACTTGGGTATCCGCTTCACGTGCATCTGCTTGAGTTGGAAGCCGTCGCCGGATTCGAGCAGCGCATCCGCCACCGAACTCCCGATTCCGCCGCCAAAGTTGTCTTCGACGGTCAGCACGTTCCCGCCGTTGGCCCCGATGATGTCCAGCAAAGCGTCGGTATCAAAGGGCAGGCTGTACAGGTCCACCAGAGTCACCGAGACGCCCTTCTTGTCAAAGATGTCGAGCGCCTTGTTGGCCTCGTGCACCATGAAGCCCGCGGCGCAAATCACGATGTCGCGGCCCTTCTGCAGCACCTCGAAGCCGCCGAGGTTGAAGACCACGTCGTCGGAATACAGGAATTCAACGTCCGGCCGCCCTGTCCGCAGGTAGCACACGCCTTCGTATTCCGCCATCACGTTCGTCAGTCCATACGCCGCGTAGGCATCTGCCGGCTGCAGCAAGTAACACCCCGGGTTGCCGCGATGGTCCTTCATCGTCGTGAACGACCGGAACCACGCCACGTCGGGCAGGCCCATCTGGGAGGGGCCGTCGGCGGCCAGGGTCACCCCGCAATGACTGCCCACGACCTTCAGATTGGCCCCCGAGTAGATCGCCATCTCAATCTGGTCGTAGCCCCGCGTCACAAACTTTGCAAACGTCGAACAGAAGGGCACCTTGCCCCCGGCCGACAGCCCCGCTCCCACCGAGAACATGTTCTGCTCGGCGATCTTGCATTCCAGGAAGCGCGAAGCGCACGCCGCATCCTTCTTGAACATGTCCGCGAATGTGGAGTTGCTGACGTCCGCGTCCAGCACGACCACCCGCGGATTCACTTGACCCATCGCCCGCAGCGCGATGCCGTACGCCTTGCGGGTCGCCATCGTCCCTGCCTGCAGCAGGCTCTCCATGTCGTTCTTCTTCATGAACTCGCTGGACGGCGGAACATCGGGCGTGTTCCACTCTTGCGGGGGGGCCTCGGCGGGCGGCTGAATCTCGAACGCATCCCCGCTCCCCAACGAACTGGTGAGAGATATCCGCTTCTCTTCAAGTTCGTTGAGCGCCTTCTTGAGCGCATCACCGGCCGGCGGTTTGCCGTGCCACCCGTTCCCTTGAATCGATGCCGAACCCCAACCCTTCAGCGTCCGCGCCACCACCGCCATCGGCTTCACGCCCCGGTCGTTCGTGGTGAACGCATCAAACGCCGTCTTGATCTGCTTCGGGTCGTGCCCATCGATATTCTTCACCTCGAACCCCGCCGCCGACAATTTCGCGCTGATGGTTTCCGGGCTCTGCTGGGCCGACACACGATCCGCCTGGCCGTATTCGTTGCAGTTGAAAATCGGCAGAACGTTCCGCAACTTATGATCCACGATGTAGTCAAGCGCCTCCGCCACCTGCCCCTCGCGCGACTCGCCGTCCCCGATGATGCAGTACACCCGCCGGTCGGTCCCATCCAACTTGGCCGCCTGCGCCACTCCCGCCGCGATCGACAGCCCCTGACCCAAGGCCCCGGTGGCCGCATCGAAAAACGGGAAGCCTTCCATCGGGTTGGGGTGCCCCTCGAGCACGCTCCCGGCACTCCGCAAACCCCGCAGATCCGCTTCCGTCAATTTCTTCCGCTTCTCCGGGTCCGGCCCCACCATCATCCCCAGTTTGGCCGCCGCCGCATACACAATCGGCACCGCGTGGCCCTCGGAAAGCACCAACCGATCGCTGGTCGGATAATCAGGGAATTCCGGGCTCCACCGCATCGTGTGGAACATCAGCACGGTCACCATGTGCCCGATGCTCATCGCGCTCGTGGGGTGCCCACTGCCGGCGGCGGCACACGAATCCAAAACCAAGCGGTTGAGTTCGATGGTCTGGGCGTGTACAGCGGCTTCAAAAGACATGGCGACCACCCTTCACTATTGAGAAGGCCCGAGAAAACGGCCACCAATGCCGCGCCCACGCCCCCTCAAGGGGATAACAAGTTCCATCGCGACGGCCGCGCAGCCACCGCGCACTGGGGCCTTTCAGCCCCGCCCGATGGGTCACGTTCCGAGGACGTCCGAACCGAACCGGGGAGGGAGTATCTAGCAGGAATGAGCCCGGATCAACCCCGCCACCAACTCATTTGTGCGAATGAGGTGCCAAGCGAGGCAGCCAATTGAAAACTCTGGTAGGGTGTACGGCATTTGGCGGTGGCGACGAACCGTGATCGAGCCCATTTTCCCATTTCAATCTCGCCGACACCTTCCTGCCGACCAAGCCCGGTACGCTGCGCTCCCGGTGACACATCCGCGGCAATCGCAATATCGAGTCTGGGCGACGATGCCAAGGCATCGGGTCGGAAACCCGCTCGTCGGGCTGGCGTGCCTGCTGGTGATCGCCTGCACCGGCGGGCTTGTGAATCAGGCCAAGACGGGTCTCCGTCGGCCTCTCAACCGGACCGTCCTGGTCTATGAGGATTCGACAACGTGGCGGGTGTACGACATGGATGTAGAGAGCACCGACCGCTTTTTTTCCGCGAAGCAGCTGCTCGTTCTCAATTCAAGTCCCGTCACTGTGACTCTGGCGGAGACCATCCGTCGCAACGGCTGGTGGCTCCCGGTTTCGGAAACCGTCACGGTCGGCCCGTCAATTACACCGAGTTCGGGCGTCCGGCCGACGGACTCCGAGATTCAGACCATCGTCGCCAGCTGGTTCGATTCCAACGGTGAGGAGACCTCCGCACGCCTTTTCCGCGCCGGAACGGTCACCACGTCCAGAATCCTCTGGTCAGGGTATTTCCTGAACGCCGTCACGCTCGCTGCCGTTCTCCTGTTGGCGACGTCCTTGGCGACATTCACGCGGTGGCGACGTTCACGCCGCGTCCGTCGGGCCTTCGCAAAGGGACTTTGCCCCGGTTGCCGATACTCGCTCGTCGGCACGCCCGCTAGTGGCGCATTGACAACCTGCCCCGAGTGCGGCGACCAGAGCCGTGCCGATACCGTCCACAGCACCCAATGACCACTTCAACCACCTCACGTGCACGCTCCCGAGCACCCCTCGTCGCCGCCCTGGTTGCGGCCTCCTACTTCGTCGCCGCCCTGGCCGCGATCTTCTCCGGCCGTATCCCGCCCCGGGCCCGCTACGACCAACTTCTTTACCACGAGCCGGTTATCCGCGGTTTCCTCAAGGCTTGGCCCACCTTCGACTTCTACGACTACCTCTCGGCCACCACCCCCGGGTATCACCTCCTGCTCGCCACCGTCGCGCGCCTGTTCAGCGCCTCGACCACCGCACTTCAGATCACCTCGGCCGTCATCGGGGCCGCCCTCGTCGGCACCGTCGCCGCGGCCTGCATGGCCCGCACCACGGCCGGGCGGGCCGTCGCCTTCACCGCCCCCGTCGCCTGCTCGCTCTACGTCTTTATCTCCGCGGCGTGGCTCTTGCCGGACAACCTCGCTTGGCTCGGTGTCACGCTCATCCTGCTGAGCTCGCTCCGAACCACCTTTTCGACCCGCTGCGCGGCGGTCGGAAGCCTTCTCCTGGTCGCCCTCGTCTTGACCCGCCAGATCCACCTTTGGGCCGCCGCCCCGCTGTGGGCGGCCGCATTCCTCCGACCCGCTCACCCCGACGATCTACCCGCCTCCACCCTCGCCGACACCATCCGCAGCCACTTTCCCACGCGCCTCGCCCGCACGTTCACCGCGCTCGCGTTCACCCTTCCGGCGTTCATTCTCATCGCCCTGTTCGCGCGGCTATGGGGCGGTCTCACTCCGCCCCGTTTCCATCTTCAATACGCCTCCATCAACACCGCTTCGGTGCCCTTCTTCCTCGCCGTCTTCGGCGTCCTCAGTTGCTTTTTCCTGCCCACGTTGCTGCCCCGGCTCCTCGAACTCACGCAGAACCGTCGCCGTTTGACGTTGGTCGTCATCGCGACGTTCCTCGCCGCGGTCGTCCCGCCGACCAACTTCGATTACTACGCGGGTCGCCGCACCGGGCTGTGGAACGTCGTCCAGAAACTCCCGGTGATCGCGGGCCACACCTCGCCGCTGATCCTCGTCCTCGCGATCCTGGGCGGGCTCGCGCTGGCGGCGTGGCTCACCGCCTTCGACCTTCGCCGCCGCATCATCCTGTTGGTGGCACTCGCGGGCTTCTGGTCGGCCCAGGCCGCCAGCGTCGAACTCTGGCAGCGCTACGTCGAACCCTTCGCGCTGATCCTGCTTGCCATCTTCGCGAGCCAAGCGGCGGGGCTGCGGACGCCGAACCCCGATGCCCCCGCTCGATCGGTCCTCTTCCGCCGCGCCGAGATGGCTTTTCCGCTCGCCCTCGCGGTGGCCTTCGCCGCCCTCAACATCCGAAGCCTCATCAACGCCCCCCTCATCGCCGACGGCCCGCCCGGCATCCGCGCGGCCGACGACGCGAGCGACACCCCCGCCCCGACCGAAGTGGTGGTGCCACCGAAGGCGAAACGGGGGCTCTGGTGGTGAGATCTTGCAACGGTCCGGTTTTCAGTCGGAACAAGCAATTGACATTGTCTGACAGTTTTGGCGAAACTGTCAGATCTGCGTAATGTTGGCCGGGATCACCCTCGTTCAAAGGACCGATTCAAGCGTATGGATTCCTCAATTCCTCCATATTCCTGGGCCTCAATGTACCGGCCTCACCCACCGCCTCTCGCAGGGTGGAACCTGATGCACCGGCTACCCGAACTGACGGGTGCATACTGGCCATGGCGGACACTGAGACACGCGGCCAAAGAGAAGGGGTTTGTTCCCGAACTGGCGTGGACCGCTACGAAGTTACAGCGCTTGGTTCAGAAACGAGACCTTGAATTGGTCCAAACGAATGGGGAACCGTTCGCGGTCGTGCTTGGTCCTCATCTCTTTGAGCGTCTACACCGCATCGACCGCACGACGGGCGGAGGCGGCCCTGCCGCATTCGGCCCCGGGACAGGCGTGTTGGCGGATGATGAGAGCAGAACCCGCCTCCGCATTCGCACTCTGATGGTTGAAGCCGCTGAATCGTCCTTGATCGAAGGTGCCGCCACAACCCGTCGTGAAGCCGTCGAACTCCTCCGGAGTGCCCGCCCGCCCACCACCCAAGCCGAGCGGATGGTGTTCAATAACTTTGCAGCGATGCGGAGGCTGCGCGAGTGGCTGACTCGGCCGCTCTCGATCAAAATGCTTCTTGAACTCCAGGAACTCCTCGTGGACGGCACCCTTCCGGCGCACGAGTGCGGCAGGCTTCGTAGCGTGGGTGAAGACGTCCGGGTGGTCGGGCGTGATGACGAAGTGATTTATCGCCCGCCCGCGGCTGAACTCCTTACGGAACGCCTGGAACGCCTCTGTGCCTTCGCTAACGCAAAACCATGGATTACGCATGTTGCTGACAGCGTCTGACAGTTTCCATAAAACTGTCAGGAACTGTCAGATATGTTGTTTTGGATGATCAAATTCTGCGCCGACTTCAACGCCCCGCGTACGATCGCCGAAGATGACGTTCGCCCACCGCCCGCGGGGCGGGTCCTAGAAAAACGTCGTTGCCGGACTTCCCCTTCTGATTTTTCCCTTCGCCTAGTGCCAAAGGCCTAGTGCCCGGTGCCAACCCCCACCATGATTACCCCACGCCGCGCTCTCATCACCGGTATTACCGGCCAGGATGGTTCGTACCTCGCCGAGTTCCTGCTTGGGAAGGGGTACGAGGTGCACGGTGTGATCCGCCGGTCATCCTCGTTCAACACCGGCCGCATCGACCCCATCTACCAAGACCCTCACCTCCCCAAGGCCAAACTCAAACTCCACTACGGCGACCTCTGCGATTCCAATTCTCTGAACGACCTGATGCGGAAGGTGCGTCCGCACGAGGTTTACAACTTGGGGGCTCAGTCCCACGTCCGAGTGTCGTTTGACATGCCGATCTATACCGCCGACACCGTCGGCATGGGGGCCCTCCGGCTCCTGGATTCCGTCCGCGAGTTCCAGCAGGAGTCGGGCCAGCAGGTCCGCTTCTACCAGGCATCTTCCTCGGAGCAGTACGGCAAGGTGGTTGAGACCCCGCAGACCGAGACCACGCCCTTCTACCCGCGCTCACCCTACGCCTGCGCGAAACTCATGGCCCACTGGGCCACCATCAATTACCGCGAGTCCTACGGCCTGCACGCCTCGTGCGGGATCCTGTTCAATCACGAATCGCCCCGTCGCGGCGAGACGTTCGTCACCCGCAAGATCACGCGCGCGGTCGGGCGGATCAAGCTCGGTCTGCAAGACAAGGTCTATCTCGGCAACCTGGACAGCAAGCGTGACTGGGGCTTCGCGGGCGACTACGTCAAGATGATGTGGATGATGCTGCAGCAGGACAAGCCCGATGATTTCGTCATCGCGACCGGCACAACGATCAGCGTCCGCGATTTCTGCGAACTCGCCTTCCGGCACGTCGGGCTCGATTACAAGGAGTTCGTGGCGTTTGATTCGCGCTATCTCCGCCCCGCGGAGGTCGATCTGCTGCTGGGCGACCCCGCCAAGGCCAAGGCCAAATTGGGCTGGGTTCCCACCACCACGGTGGAACAACTGGCGGCCATGATGGTGGACAACGACCTGGAACTCGCGAGCCGCGAGCGCACGCTGCGCGATGCGGGCCACAAGTTCCCGGAGCAGGCGGGTCACGATCAGTGACGCGGCATGGCAGGCAATCACGACCGAAGGAAACCTAGGCCCCGGGGGTCGATTGTTCGGTCTTTCGCGGATGCCTTGCGGTCGGAAACTGCGCTCCCGACTCGCCGCGACCGTGTACGCTCCGCCCCCCGCAGCCACGTGGGGGTTTGAGGTTCAGATGCCGATCGCGTTCAGCAGGTTGACGCGGACCACGTGGATGTCCTGAGTGCCGTAGTCGCGTCCGAGTCGCCCGGTCCAGTGTCGCCCGTGTGCGAGCCAATGCCGGAGGTCGAGCACGGAAACGAAGAGGTTTACGGAATTTTTCGCCCTCGGTTGCGGACCGAGCTCGCGCCATGTCTCGAGGATGTCCCTTTCGAGGCTGATCCTCTCGTTCTTGGTCTTCCGCCGCCTGCTCGCTTCCCGGAATCGTTGCGAGACATCGTCCTTCAACCTTTGCTCGACGCGCGCAAAGATGTCTCATTGCAGAACTCCTTCCGTCGCGGCGAGGAGCCCGAGCATCGTGAGCCTGTCTAGTTCGCGTCCTTGATCGGCGAACAACCCGGTCAGATCCTCCGGGGTCTTGCCGAGGTGGCGGTTCAGCGCAGGGTCCGACGCGGGGACCACGCTTCCGAAGGCCGTCGAGGCGCGAGCGATTTCCTCCCCAAGCACCTGTCTCTGGAACTGATACCAATCCCAGATATCCGAGGGGTCGTCGTCGCGGGCGGCCAGCAGCCTTGGGGCGACCACGTTGCTCATGGCCGCATGACTTCTCGCAGGAGTGCTAGGAGCGTCCCGTCGGCCAAGGGCACAACCCGGAGGGTGGGCCTAGTTCCTTGCACCACGCCCCAGCGAAGGTCCGGCTGGAGCACGAGCATCCCATCGCCACGCTCGCCGCGCACGTCCACACGCCCCGAAGATGTTGAACCCCTTCGGGGTAAACACGACACGCTCATCACCGACCAGGACGACCATCTCTCGCGCGGGATACTCACCGACGTTCGACTCTCGTACTGTTATATCCACGAACTCGACTGACACGGTGGCACCTGCACCGTTGAGATGCTCGGTTGCGATTGTATTCTAGAGTGCCTCAACGTCTGCGATGAACTTCTTCTTCTTGGCCGTCCAATGGCGCGGCGGCTGTGTGTTCTTTGCACTTTTCTGCTTGAAGAAATCCGAAATACTGCTGTCCGCCATGCTTCACCTCGCCGAGCCTGCCGATGCGGGCCGCTGAGTCGGATCAATCCGCATTCGACGAGCCCCCAACCTTAAGCGACGTGGCGTGGACGGAGCCCGTCACGGTCAGACTTCAGACTCAGGCTGCTATGGGATAACAAGTAACGAATGAGCTCCCACTGCAGCGGAAGCGTCACAGCACGGATCAGATCATCGGGAAGCGGCGGGAGGACGGGGCGCGGCAGGTCTCGGGCAAGAGGGCGACGGGTGGTCGATACTCGTTACTTGGTTCTGACGAGATCCACCACCACCGGTCGGTGATCGCTGCACGCCGAGTCGGCTCGGTCGAGACCCAGGCGGGCCAGGGACTCATCGCTCAAGCGCCGCGTGTCGAGCACGAAGGCGTGTGCGACCCGCGCGTTCGAGTCGCCGTAAGCCACATAGTCGAGCCTGCCGGGCGTAAAGGGCGAGTTGTCGTCGGCCCAGGTATACATGGACCGGTCGCCCAACACCAGCGCATCGGCGATCGCCAGGTCCGACCCATCACCGTCCCACCCGGCCCGCAAGAGGTCCAGCGGCGGCCGAGAGCCCACCAGGTTGATATCTCCGCCCACGATTCGGATCGCGTCGGCGGACGTCGCACACGCCCCCTTCATCGCCTGGGCAATCGCCCGGGCTTCGTCCATACGCTGGACATCCTCGCGGCTGTCCTTGGTTCCGCAACACTTCAGGTGCGTGCTCGCCGCGAAGACCGGTCCGATAGGGGTTTCGATCCGTGCGGCGGCGAATCGCACGGGCTTGCCGGTGGTTCCATTGGGGCCGCTACGCAACCCCTCAAGGACGGGCACCGCCGGATATTTGCTCACCACCGCCACGGCGCCACCGTTGGACTTGTCGCCCGGGGCCTTGACCACCGACCAGCCGCTGTCGCTCGCGACCAGTGCGGTGAACCAAGCCTCGACGGCCGCGGCGTCGCCGGTTTCCCATTCCTGGAGGAGGATGATGTCGGCGGAGACTGCCTCAAACAGGCGCTCGAACGTCTTGGGGTTGTTCATCGGCCCGCTGTTGTGGATGTTGAATGACATCACCCGCAGGGCGTCGTCGGGCTTGATGGGGAGATCGGCGGTAAACATCTTGGGGCCGGGGGCCGCGGTGGGCAGCCGGATCACAAACGGATCGGAGTATCCCGAGACGGTCCCATCGGCGTCCATGATCGCCCACAAGCCCTGCATCGAGCCGTCCGAGAGAAGCCCCTGCGTGGGCAACAGGCCCGTGGCGGACGGTGTTCGTGAGAGACGGGCCTCGTACCAACTCGAGGCATAGGTCGGCGAGAACATGAAATCGGCGGCGAGCGCGGGCAGGCGTTCGGTGTTGCCGTAGGCATCGATCGTGCCGAGTTCGACGCCCGTGCCCGCCGCGCCCGCCGAGGTTCGTGGTGAGAATCTGACTTGGAGGTCGATCCCCATGGTGTTCAACGGTTCCAGCTCGCTAGTGCGCCCGGTGGCGGTCTGGGCGTCGACATCGAGCATCAGCACCAGCTCTTCGGGGGCGGCCTGCAGGGTGAATTGCTCGCCTTGGACGGTGAAACGGAAGTAGGCGAAATGCCGATCCGCCGCGACCGCGGCGTCCGTGGGCCACTCGCGGGTGTCGCCATCGAGCGTGGCATTGAACTCGCCCTGCACCGCGTTGGGGGTGACGGCGGGGCCGTCCTTCGTGCAGGAAACAACGAGCGCAGCGGAGAGCGAGGCGGCAAGCAACGGAGAGTGGGATCGCATGGGGCGGGAGTTTACCCGCGCTGCGGTCGGCGGTTTCTGGAAAACTCCATGCCTGCGACCGTGATCACGAATCCCAGTTAGCGAGTCCCGGACCAGCAACTCCAACTGCCCAAAGCGCGTTCGGCACGATACGCTGGTGCTCTATGCCCGGATCACTGACGCTCAACGACATCCGTGACCGCGCCCGCGAGTTCTCCGCCAAGTGGAAGGGCGAGAAGCGCGAGGAGGCTGAGAAGCAGACGTTCTGGAATGAGTTGTTCGAAGTCTTCGGGGTGACCCGCCGCCGTTACGCCGTTTACGAGGTTCCCGTTTCCCTACGGGAGGGCAAGCGGGGGAAAGTTGACGTCTTCTGGCCCGGCACGCTCCTTGCAGAGCACAAATCAGCAGGCCACGACCTGACGGCCGCGTTTGAGCAAGCTCGAGACTACTTCCACGGCATCGCTGAAAAGGATCTGCCCAAGCTGGTTGTCGTCTCTGACTTTGCTCGATTCCGCGTGTACTTCACGAACGGCGGCAAGCCGGTCGAGTTCCCGCTGTCCAAACTGCGAGAGAACATCTCCGCCTTCAATGTACTCACGGGCCATACCACGCCTCATTATGACGAAGCCCCCGATGTCAACGTCAAGGCCGCCAAGGTCATGGCGAAGCTGCACGAATCCTTGCTCACAAACGGGTATTCCGGTCACCCGCTGGCCGTGCTCATGGTGCGGCTCATGTTCTGCTTCTTTGCAGATAAGACCGGCATTTTCGACCGCGATCTGTTCCGCCAGATCATCGAGCTCAAGACGGCGGAGGACGGGCGGGACGTAGGGCCGCTGCTCATCAATGTTTTCGAGCAACTGAACAAGCCCAAGGAGGACCGCCAGAGAAACCTCGACCCGGACC
>CAZJXA010000005.1:11722-40883 GCA_964549785.1 uncultured Phycisphaeraceae bacterium
GAAAGCGCCGCAAGATCGGGGCGCATTACACGAGCGAGAAGAACATCCTCAAGGCGATCGGTCCTCTTCTCATCGACCCGCTGCGAGCCGAATACGCAAAGGCCTCGGGAGAGACGGCCCTGCAAAGGTTGCTGAACAAGATTGGCGACGTGAAGGTGCTGGACCCGGCGTGCGGCTGCGGCAATTTTCTGGTGATCGCCTACCGCGAACTGCGCCAAGTGGAGATTGACACCTTTGTCAAACTCCAAGCTGCCCGCAAGCGATCCACGGAACGACTTCTGGCGGCGACCTTCGCGCAGCGGCTCGATGTGGACGCGATGTACGGCATAGAGATAGAGGATTTCCCCTGCCGCGTGGCGGAAACCGCTCTGTACATCATGGACCACATGATGAACAACGTCGCGGAGTCCCAGATCGGCCCCAACTTCCGCCGCCTCCCCCTCAGCAAGGCACCGCACATCACGAAGGGCAACGCGTTACGGCTGGACTGGAAAACGGTCGTGCCCGCCGACCGCCTCACGGCCATCGTCGGGAACCCTCCGTTTCTGGGCAAGAAGATGCGGGGTAAGAAGGGCGATGCTCGCTCCATGGAGCAGGCCGAGGACATGGCTATCGTCTTCGGTAACTGGGACGGTCACGCTGAACTGGATTACGTCGCCGGTTGGTATGCGAAGGCATTGGCGTACGCGAAAGGAACAACGGTCCCCGTCGTGTTCGTCTCGACGAACTCGCTTACTCAGGGGGAGCAGGTCTCGATTCTTTGGCCGCGTTTGGTACAACAAGGCGTCCACATCCATTTTGCACACCGAACATTCCGTTGGACCAATGAGGCCCCCGGTAAGGCAGCAGTGCATTGCGTCATCATTGGCTGGAGTTTATCCGAGCCCCGCCAGTGCCTCTTGTTTGACTACGAAACTCCGAAGAGCGACCCGCTGGTTCGCGAGGTGAAGCGGATCAACCCCTACCTCGTGGAGTACGATGACGTTTTCGTGTTCTCGCGGCGCAAACCGCTCTGCGACGTGCCGCCGATTCGCTTTGGCAACATGGCCAACGACGATGGCAATCTTCTGCTCTCGGACGCTGAGAGAAAAATCCTGGTAGCAGCAGAGCCCCGCGTCCGGCGTCTCATCCGCCGCTTTTACGGCTCCGACGAGTTCATTAATGGGATAGACCGCTGGTGCCTGTGGTTGGCCGACGTTCCTCCAGCGGACCTGCGTGGGCTCCCCGAGGTCATGCGCCGGATCAACGCCGTCCGTGCGTACCGCCAGAGGAGCCCGCGGGCCACCACCCGGGCACTCGCGAATAAGGCGAGCCTATTCGGGGAAATCCGCCAGCACGACGGCAATGTGATCGTCGTTCCCCGTCACTCTTCGGAGCTCCGGCGTTTCGTTCCTATGGCCTTTGTGAACGACGGGTCCATCATCGGCGACGCCTGCACCTTCATCGCCACCGACAATCTCTTCGTGTTTGGCATCCTCCAATCGACAATGCACATGGCGTGGGTCAGGAACGTCGGTGGCCGGATCAAGAGCGATTTTCGATATAGCAATGAGATCGTGTACAACAATTATCCGTGGCCGCAGTCGCCCACCGACAGGCAGAGGCAGGCCGTTCGTACCGCAGCCCAAGCCGTGCTGGATGCCCGCGCCGAACACAAAGATCAGACGCTCGCGGACCTTTATGACCCCGATGTGATGCCCCCGTCGCTTCAGAGAGCCCACAACGGCCTAGACAAGGCCGTAGATGCATGCTACGGCCAGCGTTCGTTTGACGCCGATCTGGCGCGGGCCCGGTTCCTTTTTGAGCGCTACGCCGAGTTGATCGATAGTGGACAGATGACCTTGAACAGCCCCGAGCCCGCAAAGCCGAAGCGGGGCCCAAAGCTGAATTAACATCGTGCCGATGCCGGGTTCGCCGATATCGGGGCTGCCGCCCCCATTGGCTGCTCCATGATGTGCCTCCGCACCCCCAATCTGGTGTATCGTGAGCGGCCCGAAGGACGCACCGGCCTAATCCGCTTGCATGGTGTTGACCACCGTCTCCCACCCGGCCCTGTGGCTCTCCATCGCCGCCTTAGGCCCCGTCATGCGGATGAAATAGAGGTCGTCCGGAGTCCGCACCACCACCCCTCGGAACGTGGTTTCGGGTCGCGGGGTGCGGGGTCCGCCGGGCATTCCGTCCTGATAGACGCCCGTGGATTCAAAGGTGGAGAGCGCGAGCGCGTTCGGGGTGTGGTGGGCCAGGGTGGGAGCAACAGGTTGACCTGCGGTGTCGAGCACCTGCCCGGTCCAACGGTCGAGGTTGGCCTTGACCATGTCGTCGGTGGGCTTTTCGCCCGGCTTGATGGCCCCGAGATCGTCGAAGAAGACCACCGCACAGCCATCCGCGGTGGTGAACTCCGCGAGCCGCATCTTGGAGGCCGGCGGCTGTTGAACCCAGTCGCTCGGTTTCACGAACGAGAGGGGTCCGACAAAGACGGTTCCCGCAGCGGCCGGTCCCGAGGGCTTTCCAGCGGGCGGATTGGGGACGGCCGAGTCGCCCACCGGGGAGCGGGCGACCGGTGGCGGGGTTGCACCCGAGGGCAGACTGGGAGCCGGGCCTTGGGCGGGCGAAGGTGCGGGCTGGCGTTCGCACGCGGCTAAGAGTGCGAACACCGCCGCCGCGATAGCCATCTCAGCATGTCGGTTCTTCATGGCCCCAGTTTAGCGGTGCACCACTGTGCCCAGATGGTCCGCATGGCTCCCTCAAAGCGGCGGCAGAACCCGGGACCGTCCACGAGCGGCGAGGCGATCATCCGGGGTCGGAGGCTGGCCCGGAAGCCGGCCAACAGTTTGGGATCGCCCGCGAGCCGTTTCGCGATATCGACGTATTCGGTCACGGTTTTGCCCGCGAGTTCCGGCGAGCCGACGGCATTGACAAGCGAAAGCCCGACGCGTCCGGCGTGCGAGTTTCCCGCCAGCGTCACGACCGGAACGCCCATCCAGAGGGCCTCGCATGTGGTGGTGGTGCCGTTGTATGGGAAGGGGTCGAGCGCCACATCGACGCCCGCGTACGCCAACAGGTGATTCGCGGTCTTGTCTTCGGGTTTGAGAAGGCTGAGCCGGGCGGCATCGATGCCGCCTGATGCAAAGCGGGCAGCGATCGTCGCTCGCAGGGCATCGTCGGCGAAGTTCACGGACTTGAGCACGAGCCGGGCCGACGGCACCGCCGTCAGCACCCGCCCCCACGCGTCGATCAGCCCGTCCGAAATTTTCTGAATCGAGTTGAATGAGCCGAAGGTCACAAAGCCGTTGCGGAGCGCGGGGGGCGGGGCCACGTCGGGCGCATCGTGGGGTGGCCGAAAACACAGGAAGCACGGGTCGAGGCGGATCAGACGCTCGGTGTGCAGCGCATCGGCGTGCGGGGCCGGGTCCGTGAAGCGATCGACGATGCGGTAATCGACCTGCGTGAGGCCGGTGGTGTTGGGGTAGCCGCAATACGTCACCTGGACCGGCGCGGGACGTTCGTGCAGCGTGGGCAGGCAGTTGGCGTGCGTGTGACCCGAACATTCAATCAGGACGTCTATCCGCTCGGCCCGCACCTTGGCGGCGATGCCCGCATCAGAGAGCACATCGGTATCGATCCATTGGGCGGCCATTGGCCGGAGCCGGGCCGTCACACTATCGCGGGCCCGGTTGGTGTAGAAGACGACGAGCTCCAGTACGGATCGATCATGGTGTTCGAGCAGTGGTTCGAGGAAGTGGGCCACCGAGTGCGACCGAAGGTCGGGCGAGACCAGCCCCACGCGGATTCGACGGCTCTCTTCACGGTCGTTAGGGTGGGCGTCAACGCCCGTGCCGCGGTGGCTGTCGAGAAGCCGCCCGTAGTCCCGGTGGGCCTCGAAGACGTCCTCGGGCCGGACATTCGGGGCGTAATTGAGGAAGAGGGCCCGGGACGACGTGAGGGCCAGATCGGCGCGGGCCACGTGGGCGGCCCGCTCGATCACGGCCACGGCTTCTTCGGCCCGTCCGGTGTTGAGGAGCGACCCGGCGAGCGTCGAGAGACTTGATGGGTCATCGGGGAGCCGCCGCACCGCCTGGCGGGCGCACTCGACGCTTTCCACGAACCGGTTCATCTCACGGAGCACCGCCGCGCGGATATCAACCAATCGGACCACGTCGGGGAGCCTCGCGATCGCCTTGTCGATGACCCTGAGAGCGAGCGCGGGCTTACCTTGCACGCGATGCACCCACGCCAGATGCAGGGCGTGACTTGCATCGGTGGGTTCGAGTTCACTGGCCCGCTGCGCGAAGTACAAGGCCCGCAGCTGATCGTTCAGAAAGAGATTGATCTCTGAAAACAGCCGGGCGGCCTGATCGTCGGCGGGGTCGGCCTTTACCAGTTGCTGCCCCAGGACGCCCGCCTCGGCCAGGCGGCCGGCGTGGACGAGCCCGCGAAGATGGTCGAGTTTGGCGGCGTTTCGGGGGTTCATCGGTCGAGAGCATAACCCCGAGCCGTGTGCACCTTACGGATTTTCGGTAACTCTGCCTTGCGTGTTCTCGGTGGCTCCCAGGCGTCCCGACAGAGGGGGCATTACCCCGGATCACCCGCGTTGTACCATCCGCAGTAGTACGCGATCCTCAATCCTGACTTCCAGCGGACTCCGTCACTCTTGGCCCAGTCGAAGGCGGCGATGAGGTTGTCGCGCTCCACCTCGGCCTCGCGGGGCCACGCCGCGCCTTTTCGGCCCGGATCGGGCCGTACTCGTTCCACGAGCGACTGGTAGTAGGCGAGGTGGCGGTCACGGATGGCGGAGCGGTTGATCGCGTGGGATTTTTCCTGGACGAGGTATCGCGTCGCCTCGAGCATCCCGTAGCGCATGCTGGTCGGGGCGTGCGGGGGGGCATCCGCATCCGGGGCCGGACCGGATCGCGAGGCCGAGAGCTCGTCCGGGACGGTCGTCTCTTCGACGCTCACGAGGCTCTTGTCGGCCAGACCCGCGAGCAGCCGGAGCAACTTGAGTTCGCTGCGGCCGCTGCCACACATCGCCATCGCCGCATCGAGCGTGAAACCACCCGCGAACACCGCGAGGTCCGTCAGGAGCGAACGCTCGTCGTCGGCGAGCTGGGTGTAACTGGTTTCGAGGCTCGCCATCAGTGAGTTCTGCGGGTCGTCGTCGGGCTGGCCGCCGGCGGGACGGATGATCGCATCGAGCCGGTCCTCGATCTGCGAGACCGTCAAGACCCGCACCATGGGCGCGATTAGCTCGATCGCGAGCGGAACCCCGTCGAGCCGACGGCAGATGCCGGTGACGGTCTTGACATTCTGTTTGGTCAACGCGAAATCGGCCCGCACCATCCGGGCTCGCTGGACAAACAGCCGAACGCTTTCGTATTGCTCGGCTTCTTCCGCGCTGTGCTCCCGGCGGCTGGGGACCGCCAGCGGCGGGAGGCGAAAAATTGTCTCACCCTGTGAGGAAAGGGGCCGTTGGCTGGTGCAGAGCACGCTGACGTGGCCGCAACCTTTCAGGATCTTTTCCGCCACCGCTTTGCAGAACGGCGTCACCTGTTCGCACCCATCAAAGACGAGCAGCACCCGCTGGGTCTTGAGTTTCGCCGCGACCTTTTCCGGAGTCAGATCGGTTTCGGGCAAGGACATCGCCGAGGCCACCGCGCCGGCGATCGCCTTTGCGGAGTCCAAGTTCTTGCATTCGACAAACCAGACTCCGTCCGGGAACTGGGGCAACACCGCCTCCGCCACCTTGAGGGCAAGCCGGGTTTTGCCCGACCCGCCGGGGCCGGTGATGGTGAGGAGCCGGGTCTGGCGCGGCAGTTCGCGCAGCTTCTCGATGAAACTTTCACGCCCGACGAAACTCGAGATCGCGTCCGGCAGGTTGTGCGGCGTCTCCACCGCCATCGGCGTCGGCGTTGAACTTGGGCGCCGGCCCGACAACTCCTCGAAGACGTGCTTGGCCTCGCCGATGTCGCGGAGACGTTCCGTCAGATCTTTCTCCAACAGTTTCAACAGCAAGGCCCGTAACTGCTCGGGGGTTTCCGCTGGCAGGAGCGTGTAGTCGGGGTATTCCTTGAGGATGGCCGCGATGCGCTCCGCGGTGCTGGGTCCGTCGAACGCCGGCTTGCCGGTCAGGCACTCGTACAGCAGGCACCCGAATGCGAAGACATCGGCCCGCTTGTCGATGGTGCCGCCACGGGCCTGCTCGGGGCTCATGTATCCGGGGGTGCCGATCAACCAGCCCGCGGCGGTGTGGTGCTCCCCGGCACGATTGAACGCGATGGTGGAATCCATCGTCCCGCCGGGTTCGCGGGCATCGCCGACGGGCCGAGCCAACGCCACGCCGAAGTCGAGCACCTTGGCCCCGTTGTGCGGCGTCACGATGATGTTCTCAGGCTTCAGGTCGCGGTGGACAACCCCGCGGTTGTTGGCCGCCTCGATGGCCCCGGCGATCTGCCCGCCTAGCTCGATCACCTTGGCAATGGGGAGCCGCCCGCGTTTGATGAGGTCGCGGAGCGTTTCACCCTCCACGTGCTCCAAAATGAGGTACGACTGGCCGTCTTCGTCGTCGAGCCGCTCATAGATAAGTGCGATGTGCGGGTGGTGCAGGCTCGCCAGAACCCGGGCCTCGCGGGCCAGCCGCTCGCGCCACGAAGGGTCGCTGGCCCGCTGCGCGTTCAGGGCCTTGATGGCAACGGGTCGGTCGAGGCGCAGATCGTGACCGAGGTAGACGACGCCGCTGCCCCCGCTGCCCAGCTCACGCCGCACGACGTAGTCGCCGATTTTTTCGGGGACACCCGGTTTTATCGCTTCGGGCAGGGGCGCGGCCACCGCAGCCAACGGCGCAGCGGGGCCGTGACCGGATCCGAGTTCGGGTTGAGCCACTCGCGCGGAGTCCATACTAGAGACATTCTCTCAATCGCCGCGGCGGCGCGCCCGCCACGGTCTTTCGTGCCTTCCGGACCATAACCCAGTGTTTTGACCGGCCGATCCAAATCGACGCGGTCGTTCGCCCTCCAATATAACCTAGATCGCGATCAGGGGTTTTTCCCCGTGTGCCCAAATCTGTCTGCACCCAACCCAAGCGGATTTTTCCTCTGGAATGGATCAACCATGAACCTCACCCCGTCCGTTCTCGTCCTCGGCTGCGGGCTCGCCCTGCTTTTCAGCGGCGGATGCGCCCTTTCGCGAGCCGACAAACTGGAGCGGAAGGCTGACAAGATCGAAAGTCGGCTTGTTCAAGAGCGTGACGAGGCGCTATCGGTTCGGGCCGCCGACGCCGGGGCGTACTCCACGAAAATGAACCACTTGACCACGCTGCGGAGCACACTCTCGATCGCCAACGGGGCCTTGGCCGCGGTGCCGTACGTCTTCAAGGGGCCGGAGGAGAATCTGGCGTACGACGTGCTGGACGAGGTTTATGGAACGATCGACTGGAACATCCCGCTGCTGCCCAATGACCCGGGGATCAAAGTGTTACCGAAGGAGTTTTCGGGTGGGAGAATCAATCTGAGTCCGGACCGGCCCGCCGGGTCGTATTGATCCCAAGGCCGCACCCGCACGGAACCCATTCCTCAACCGCCTGCGCGTTTGCGGTTCGTCTCGTCTTGCAGCATCGCTTTCTCGCGTTTGCTGAGCGTGTGGACGCCGCCATCACGGATTTTGTCAAGTATCCGATCGATCTCGGTCCGACGTTCCTGCTCTTCACTCCGCCGCTTTTCTTCGCGCTTCTGGGTCCTGCGTCCGGCCGCCGCGGCACCCCCATCGGCTGCGTTCTCGAAGCCGCCATTTCCCTTGTCGGTGTCGAAGGCCCACGCCGGTTGATCCTCCATCATCTGAAGCGTCCGGCGCTCGTTCCAGCAGGTGAAGCCGCCGAAGATCGCGACGCTGACGAGCCGCATCTGCCCGGTGGATAGCCCGATCACCCCCATCGCGACGGCCGTTACCAGCCCCACGTTCAGGGCGATCACCATGGAACGCTTGTACCCGAGCCGTCCCCACAGGACCTCCTGCAGCACTCGGCCACAATCCATTGGGAACATCGGAACCAGCATGTTGAAGAGGAGCAGCATCAAGTTTACGTAGTGTGCCGACCACAACCACGCCCGGCCGTATCCGGTGAATGCCACATCGGGTTGGAAGGGGTTGAAGACGACTTCGCTCCACCCGCTTCCGGTCAGCAGCAAGGCCGCGCCGAAGACCGGCAACAACGCGAGGTTGACGCCCGGACCCGCCAACGTCGTGATGAGTGCGGGCTTCCACCGCCGCGGCGGTTGGCAATACGCGAGGCCGCCCAAGGGCCACATCAGGATGTCGTCGGCTTGGCCGCCCACCAGCCGGCACGCGAGGCAGTGCCCGAATTCGTGGAGCAGAACCAGGACGAACAACGTGCCCAGCATGGCCGCCACGAACACCAGCCCTATCGAGCCGCGCCCGCCGGCTCCGAGCAACTCTCCCAGGGCCACAAGAATGTACAACAGATGAATCCGCACGCGGATTCCGCCTACCCCCGGCACCCGGCGCGGCACCGTGAAAAGCGGCAGCGACCAACTGAAAAATCCGGCACGGGATCGGAAATACCTCGCGAACCGTTCACCCAGCCCACCACCGCCCGAACGCCCCTCGTCATATCGACGGTCTTGATAGCCCATTGCTCCATTGTTGCCTGGCTGGGGACGGGAGCCGGGAATTAGGGGATTTCTCCCTTCCTGCCTCAAAACCGGATTGACGACGACTTGATGTGAATTGCACGCATTTGGCGACCGAAACACTGCGGACAGACCCGCTGCCGTCAGCCCGGTCGTCCGTCTGCCCGAACGAGAACTCATGAGCCGACAGAGCATCACCACCATTGCGATCGCGGGCCTCGCGGTTACGGCCGTTGGAGCGGTGTTGATGTGTCACACGCCGGAAAAAGCCGATGCCTCGCAGGCCTTCGTGATCGACGCCCCCCCCTTCATTGCGACCACTCTCAACGAACCTGTACGCCCGATCGTCGAGGACTCGTCGCTTGATGAGGGAGTTCGAGTCATCGTTGAGTTTCTCCGATCGCTCACGGGAAAGCGGCGCACCGATTGAGCAGCCTCTCGACCAAAATCCGGTGGTCGTTCGCCACGGTGCTGGTCATCGGCGTGATGACGCTGCTGTGGATCAAAACGAGATCGGTCGACGCCGACCGGCACGCGCGGATCATCGTCACCATGCGGGGGATGCGCGAGGCGGATGAAATCCTCAGCCAGCAGGCGTTGAAAGTCCGGTTTGGGATGGTCACCAATTACGATTCACTCGCCAGCGGGTCCGACGGCATGGGCGACCTGAGCGCACAATTGCAGGCCGACGTCTTCCCCGTATCGGACGAGGATGCACTCCGCATCCGAGGGCTCCTGGACGCCTACGCGGAGTCCCATGCCGAGAAGCACCGGCTGCTGGGTGAGTTCACCTCCGCCAATGCGTTGCTCTCCAACTCACTGCGATTCTTTCCGGTGGCGATCGAGCGGGCGCGTGCCGCAGCAGCCTCCGAGGATGAGCGGCACGGCATCGATCTTCTTCTCCGCGACACGCTGCTCTTCGGGCTGCGGGGCGACTCGCGGCTCAAACCCTCGGTGCAAACCCGGCTCGACGCTCTCGCTCGGGGCTGGAGCGACCAACCTGCGTCGGCCCCTGACCCGCTGGCGGTGGCCTGCCTGGACGCGGACGGCATCCTTCGGCACAAATCCTCCGCCGACGACCTTCTTTCTTCGGTTCTCGCGCTCCCCACCCGCGAACGTGCCACCGAACTGTACTTGTTCTATCACGGCCTGCACAGCGCCGCCGTTCGCACCGCGGACGGCTATCGGGCGGGGCTGTACGTTGTCTGCGTCGGGCTCGCGATGTATTGCGGCTGGTCGGTCCTGCGTCTGGGGCGGAGCGCCGCCGCGCTGGCCCGCTCCAACGAGACGCTGGAGCAGCGGGTGGTCGAACGCACCGCTCAGTTCGAGTCGGCCCGCCGTGAGGCCGAGGAGTCGACGCGGTGCAAGAGCGAGTTCCTCGCCAACATGAGCCACGAGATCCGCACGCCCATGACCGCGATTCTCGGGTACGCCGACCTGATGGTCGACCGGTCGCAGTCGGCCGCCGACCGCAATGACAGCGTGCAGACGATCCGCCGCAACGCGTCCCATCTTCTGTCGATCATCAACGACATTCTCGACATCTCCAAGATCGAGGCTGGCAAGTTGCATGTCGAGCACGTTCAAGCTTCGCCCGCCGAGATCATGGCGGACGTTGAGAAATTGCTGCGTCCAAGGGCGCTCGAGCAAGGGCTCGCGTTCGACGTCGACATCCCGGGGACGGTGCCGTCGCGCATCCACACCGACCCCACCCGTCTGCGCCAGATCATCATGAATCTGACGAGCAATGCCGTGAAGTTCACCGTCAAAGGCGGTATATGCATCTCGTGCCGCATGGCGACCTCTCCCGACGCGGAACGGCCGGTGATCCGCTTCGATGTCAGCGATACCGGGATCGGCATCGCCCCATCTGAGATGGAATCACTCTTCGGTGCGTTCATGCAGGCCGACACTTCCACCACACGAAAGTTCGGCGGGACGGGCCTGGGCCTCATGATCTCCAAGCGACTCGCCCGGATGCTGGGCGGCGATATCACCGTCGTCAGCGAGCCCGGCAAGGGGTCGACCTTCAGCCTGGAAGTCCAGACCGGATCACTGCACGGGGTAGCGATGATTCACGGCCCGATGCCTTCACAAGTTCCCGCTGACTCCACAGCTGGAAGCGCCGTCCCGTCGGACGCTCTCCGTGGCGTGCGCATCCTGTTTGCTGAAGACGGCCCCGATAACCAGCGACTGATCTCTTTCGTTCTGAAGAAGGCCGGTGCCGGCGTCGAGATCGCCGAGAACGGCCGGATCGCCGTCGACAAAGTGCTCACCCCGGGGGCAGTGGCCTTTGACGTGATTCTGATGGACATGCAGATGCCGGAACTTGACGGGTATGGGGCGACGGCGGAACTTCGTACCCGCGGCTATCGAGGGCCGATCATCGCCCTCACCGCCCACGCGATGGAGGGCAACCGCGAACGTTGCGTCGAGGCGGGGTGCGACGAGTACGCCACCAAGCCCATTGATCGCAACGCCCTCGTCGCTCTCATCCGGGCCTTTGTATCCGTCACGCCCCGGGGTTTCGTACCCGCGTGACGTTCGTGGCTGGCGGCCGGAGGTTACCGCACGACCGCCACCAGCAACGTTCGATCGTCGTTGGCGGGTTTGCCGCGGGCGAAGGCATCCACCGCCGCCATTACCGACGTGACCCGGGCGGCCGCGCCGCCCCGGCCCCCATCGCCGTGTGCCCGCATCGCGACGTCGAGCCGGTCCACCCCGAACATTTCCATGTCGGGATTGAAGGCCTCGGTAATGCCGTCGGTGTAGAGGGCGAGAACGTCGCCGGACTCAAGAGTTACGGTCGCCTCGCGGTATTGCTGGTCTTCGACGATCCCGAGCGGGAGATCGGCGACGCGGTTGAGCGTTGCGGATCCGTCGCGGAGCAATCGGGGCGGGTTGTGGCCGGCGCACGAGTATTGCAGGTGGCGAGTCGCCGGATCAAAGATTGCATAGAACGCGGTCACAAAGTTCCCGGTCTGCTGCGTGTACCGCTTCGCAAGAACTTGGTTCAGGCGGGTGAGGAACGCGGAGGGCGGGCACGGATCACCCGGGTGCGAATGCGCCAGGGCGTGGGTGACGGCCATCATGACCGCGGCGGGCGTGCCGTGGCCCGAGACGTCTGCGATAAACAACCCCCACTGGCCGTCCCGGAGCGGGAAGACGTCGTAATAGTCGCCACCGGCCCGCTGGCTCGTCTGGTAGTGGGCCGCGAGGTCGAGGCCGGGGATCGTCGGCAACTGTTCCGGCAGCAGGCTGCGTTGGATTTCCCCGACGACCTTGAGCTCCCTATCGAGCGATTCGTACGCCTCTGCGAGATCACGCTTGAGCACCATGTTGGCGGTCGCGCGACCGAACAGGTTGGCTTGCCACACCATCGACGGATAGCGCTCCAGGCGAAGGTCCTTCGGGTCCTTCATCATGATCACAAAGCAGTTGATGGCGACGCCCCCGTCGTATTGCGGTAACGTGATGAGCGCGTTCATCCCCTTGACATACTCGTACCCGGGGTCGGCGGGGTCGGGGGTGAAATCCTCGAGAATCAGCGGCGTATCCGCGTAGAGTAATTCGCCGAGGATGCCGCCGGATAAGCGCGGCAGGGCGTCCTTGTTCCGCCACGGGTCGGGAGAATCGGTCCAGCCGCTGAAGCGGGTGATATGAAATTCGGGCGGCGTCGTGTGCCGCCGACTGAGGGAGATCCAGCCGTCGCTCGGGGCCAGTTGCCGAACGCCCTTGCTATAGATCCGCACCAGCTCGGTCGGATCGGTCTGCAGGCTTACGTCCCGCATCAGGCGGTCGATGATCTCAAGTTCGCGCTGCGCGGCGGGGGTCAAGGGCATGGGAAAGGCTACACCGGGAGAACCGTGCAAGGGGGGGCGGGCCGTCGATATCCGGCGCTGCGGGCGGTCCCCCAATCGTCGGCTCGGCGGCGGGCGGGTACTCTCAAACTGGGATGCCCGACCTTTACACCTTTGTCGCCCACCAATCGCTTGTCTACGCCAACCCGTTTTCACGTGAGACCATGGAACGCGCGTGCGACGTTCTGGCCGCGGAGTGCTTTACGGACGGTGAGGCGGCCAAGGTCATCGATTTCGGAGCGGGCTTTTGCGAGCTCCCGATCCGTTTGGCCGAACGGTTCGGGTGTGAGACGGTCGCGGTTGAACTCGGAGCACGCATGGCCGCGACGGCCCGTGAACGAATTCGCGATCGCCTTCTTGATCGCGCCCATCCGGCGATGCGGGGCGGTGTGACCGTCCACGAGGGAGACGCCGGGCGATTCCGCGCCCAGATTCCCGAATCGGCGTTTGACTGTTCGGTGTGCATCGGCTCTTCGCACGCGCTGGGCGGGTTTCCGAAGACCCTTGACGTGCTCGCCCGGCTCACCAAACCGCACGGCTGCGTGCTGATTGGCGAGGGATTCTGGGAGCGGACACCCGCGCCGAGCGACCTCGTGGGCACGCCCCTCACGATCGATGAGTGCGTGCCGCTCTCGGGCCTCTTCGACGGGCTCGCAACAGCCGGGCTGCGCCCGCTCTGGTCGGTTTCGGCGTCCACGCGCGAGTGGGACGAGTATGAGTGGGCCCACCATCGTGCCCTTGAGACCTTCGCCCTGGCCCGGCCCGACGATCCTGAAGCGGCGAAGATGCTTGCGCGTGGCCGAAGGTGGCGCGATGGGTACGTCCGCGGGCTGCGCGGCCTGCTCGGGTTCTGCCTGATCCTGGCCCGCCGGGAGTCATCGACCTAATTCCCTTGGCGTCACCCGACGCCGATCAACGGGCGGCCCGGCCCCGCGTGAGTCTCACCGCCAGCCGGACGGCTTCGATCATGCTCCGCGGGTCCGCCGCGTTCTTGCCGGCAAGATCGAACGCCGTCCCGTGGTCCGGGCTCGTCCGGATGATGGGTAACCCCACCGTTCGGTTGACGGCCCGCTCCATCGCCATGGTCTTGAGGGCAACCAACCCTTGATCGTGGTACATCGCCACCACACAGTCGAAGTCGGCGGGGCGTTCCAAACCGAGCAAAGCCCGCCGAAAGATCGTGTCCGCGGGGAACGGCCCGGAGACGTCGAGGCCTTCGGCTTTGGCCGCTTCCACCGCCGGCCGGATGAACTGTTCATCCTCGCCGCCGAGCAGTCCACCCTCGCCCGCGTGCGGGTTCAATCCGCACACCCCGATTCGAGCCGACTTCACACCCAGATCATCCATCGCGGCGGCTGCGCTGCGAATCGTGTTCAGTACACGCTCGGTCGTCACCAACTCTGCCACCCGCGCCAACGGAACATGCACCGTCGTCAAGATGACGTTCAAGCCGGGCAGTTCTTCTGCGGCGGCGGCGTGGAAAATCATCGCGAAACGGCCTTCCGGCACGCCGCACATCGCGCCCAGCAACTCGGTGTGTCCGGGGTAGTTGTGGCCCGCCGCCGCCCAAGCCGCCTTGGAGATAGGGGCGGTCACCAGGGCGTCCGCCCGCTCGGCCGCCCCCGGTAGACCAAGTACGCAACCGGCCGCGGCCTCGGCCCAACGGAACGAGGCATCGCCCGCCCCCTCCTCGGTCAACAAATTGCCGCCGTCGGCACCGGCGGCATGAATCGCCCGTACCTGCCGGTTCCATTGCGGAATTTTCGCGGTCTCGGCGGCCGCCGCGAGGTACTCGGCATCGCCATAGACAACGAATGAGGCTGCGTCGCCGACGCGGTCAAGGGCTTTGATGATGATCTCGGCCCCGACACCTCGGGGGTCGCCCATCGAAATCGCGATCACGGGTGCGGGTTGCAAGTCGGGCGGATGGTAGCGGCGGCCCGGCGGGTGCCATAAACTCCCGAAGCCACCACCGTCCGTTGCGGTGAATGCAGGAACCTTTCTACGGGCCAGTCCTCTATAGACTCTACCAATGAAGATGAACTCGTTTGCTGCCGCTGCGCTCGTTCTCGGAATATCAGGGATTTCCTTGGTTGCCCACGGGCAAACGCCTTCGGGAAGTCCCGCTGCTGGATCGATTGTGGCTCCGCCTGGGCCGGATTCCAAGGCGATTGATGCCGCCGCGATCCGGGCGTTTGCCGGCACCAAGGGCGTGACGCGTCCTAGCCGCGACTCGATTATGGGATTTCAGATTCCGACGCAGATTGCCAAGGTGCTGGCTAAGGGCGGTCAGGTGGTGAAGGCCGGCGATCCGCTGGTGGAGGGGGATACGTCAGAAGACTTGGCACTGGTTGAATTGCAGAAGATGCGGGCCGAGACCGACCTGCCGGTGCTGGAAGCCCAGAAGGCGATGGAACTGGCGCAGTTTGAGTACACCACGTACCGGACCGTTCGCGAAAAAGGCGGGGGTGCCCAGAAAGAGGTGGACCGGGCACGCCTCACCGCCGAGCGGTCGGACCTGCAATATCAGAACGCGATCGTGCAGCAGAGGCAGGAGGTGATCGGGATCAAGGCCCGCGAAGCCCGCCTGAACAAACTGACGTTGCGGGCACCGTTTGACGGTGTGGTCGACATCATTTTGGTTGATGTCGGGCAGAACGTGAGCGAGAGTGACAAGGTGCTCCGGGTGGTGAACGTTGATCTGCTCTGGATCGACGTGCCCGCGCCCATGGCCGATGTCCGCACGCTGAGGATCAAGGAGGGCGACGACGCGTGGGTGATGCTGGATATCGCGGGTTCGGCCCGCAACGTGATGGCCAAAGTGATCGAGGTGAGCCCGGCCGCCGACCCGGCCAGCCGCACGCGCCGCATCCGCGTCGAGATCCAGAACCCCGAGGGGCAAGGCCGGCTGATCCCGGGAGACCCCGCGTGGGTGCGTTTCGATGCACCGCCGGGGTCGTCTGCATTGCCGCGCTCGTCTGTGTTGCCGGCCGCCGCGACACCTTCAAAGCAGTGACCACCGTGACTTTATAGAGCCCGGGTCCGCACCCGACACACCCGTTCGAGGTTCCCCCTTTGATCGACCTTTCCAATCTCAAAGCCCCCGGCTGGCAGCGGATTGTCGCCGACCTTTCCGTGACGTTGCCGGACGATCGCGTCTTCCTATTGCGGCTGGTTTCCGCGCTCGGGCAGGTGGCCGGCGCTCGTCAGGCCGTGCTGTGGTTGCTGCCGCCGGGGAGCGGGGAAGGAGTGGAACCGCGGGCCGCGCTGGCATGGCCACCCACGAACGCTCCGGGCGAACCGTCGGGGCCAACGGCGGAGTCGGGGCCTTTGGACCTCGCGCACGTCGATGAGGCGTCGATCCCGCACGGGCCGGAGGCCAAGGGCGCTGCGCGGACCGTGGCGGCGTCCGGGCAGACGCGGGTCTTTGGCTTGGAAGGTCAGGACGATGCGATGTACGACCCCGGGCAGTCCGCCAAGGGCTACCTGATGGCCGTCCCGGTGGCGGGGTCGGCGCTTGTCGATGCCAACACGCCCGCCCCCAGCATGGGGGCGATTACGCTCCTGCTGGACTCGCGCTCCAAGCAGGCCCTCCAGACCACACTCGCGCTGGTCGAAGTGATCGCGGGGTATGTTTTTGGCCACTGGACCCGCCAGGCGCTGAAGCGCAGCCGGGCCTCCACCGCGGCGCTCGACCTCGCGACCCGCCTGATCGCATCGATGAACGCGACCGAGGCGTTCAAAGGGTGCGGGCTGCAACTCGTCAACGATCTGGCCCGCCAACTCGCGGTTGATCGCGTTGCGCTCGGGTGGATCAAAGGGCCGGGCAGCGTCCGCGCCAAAGGCCAGTCGGGCCGGCGGTACGCGGAAGTTGTGGCGATGAGCGACACCGAGAATCTCGACCGCCGCATGGCCCTGGTGCAGCGGATCGAAGCCGCGATGGATGAATGCCTCGACCAGGATCAGACGATTCTGTACCCACCCCCGCAAGCGGGCGGCCCGGGCGGCGACGTGGTTCTGGCGCAGGCCGTGACCCACGCCCACCGCGAGCTTGCGTCCACCGACGCCCGGCTCAGAGCCGCCAGTTTTCCGCTCCGCGTCGGCGACCCATCGGGCGAGCGCACCGTGGGGGTCGTGACCATCGAATCGTTGTCCGAGGGCCGGATGGAGCTCGCAACGATCGAACTTTTGCAGGCCGCGTTCGATCTGGTCGCACCCGTCCTGTGGGTTCGCTACAGCGACGATCGGTCGATCGCCAAGCGCACCGTCGACTGGTCCGT
Organism: uncultured Phycisphaeraceae bacterium; assembly: GCA_964549785.1. GTDB lineage: Bacteria > Planctomycetota > Phycisphaerae > Phycisphaerales > UBA1924 > JBEIUO01. Next base: position 28,502 of record CAZJXA010000005.1, read on the forward strand.
CAAGACCGCGGCGTGGGCCGTCGGCCCCCGGAACACCGTGTGGAAGGCGGTCGGGATTTTGGTGATGCTCGCGACGTTGGCGGCCGTGCTTGTGCACATCCCGTACCGCATCGGTGCCCCGATGACGCTGCAGGCCACGGAGCGCCGGACGATCTCGGCGCCCTTCGACGCGACCATCGAGTCCGTCACCGCCGCGGCCGTGCCCGGCCAAGAGGTGGAAGCCGGGCAACCCCTCCTCCTGCTCGACACGCGCGAACGGCGGCTGAGCGCACTCGAATCCCGCAGCCAGATCGTGCAATACGAAACCGAAGCGGACCAGGCGCTCAAGGAGGGAGATCAGTCCGCCGCGCAGCAGGCGCTGGCCAGGGCCGCGCAGGCTCAGGCGCGGCTTGACCTGCTTAACCAGCAGATCGAGCGGAGCACCGTCACGGCCCCCATCGGCGGCGTTGTGGTCGCGGGCGACCTCAAAGACAAAGTCTCTGCGTCCATCAAGCTCGGCGACAAACTCCTGGAAGTTGCCAATCTGTCCAAGATGGAGATCATCGCCAAGGTTGACGACCGCGACATCGGCTTTATTGAGATCGGCCAGACCGGACAGATCACCCCCAAGAGCGACCCCAGCAAGGAGTACAACTTCACCGTCAGCCGCATCGTCCCCCTCGCCCAGGCCGAGGAGGGCGAGAACGCCTTCGAGGTCCGTGGCGAACTCTCCGAACCCCTGCCCACGAATTACCGCCCGGGCATGGAGGGCCAGGCCAAGTTCGACGGCCCCAGCCGGAGCCTGGTGTGGATCGCGACGCGAAGGGTGATCGATACGGCGCGGGTGTGGTTGTGGTGGTGATTGAAATGGGCAGATCAGCAGACAGGCAGATGGGCAAACAAGAGCAGAAATTCTTGACGAGAATCATTACAGAGAATGTGACCTATGCCCCGACTTCACGGTGATCCGATGCCTCGGATCGAAGCGTCCACCGACCGCGTGCTCGACGTTGTTGAAACGTTGGAAACGCAGCGTCGTTGGCCCAGAATCATTGATCAGCTCTGCGGTTCCGGCACTTCCATCGGAGCAAACATGTCCGAAGCCGATGAAGCGATGAGCGTCGGAGACTTCTAGCGGTGTGTGGCCATTGCCATGAAGGAACTATGCGAATCGCAATATTGGCTTCGGGTCGTTGTTCGCCGTGGCTGGATTCCTCCTGATCGTCCGGCCCCGCTTCGGAGCGAAGCACTCGAACTGCGAAAAATGCTCGGTACGATTCTGTCCAACACTTGCCGCCAACACTGAAACTCGACGCACACTGTTCCTCCCGTCCTTCGTATTTGCCCATCTGCCCATCGGCTTATCTGCCTATTTCTCACCCCATGAGCGAACGATCCACATTTTCTCCCTTCTGGCACCGTGTCCGGCTGATGAAGCCGCGCCTGCGCCCCCACGTTGAGATCACCCGCCAGCACTATCGGGGCAGGCGCTGGCATGTGGTTCGCGATCCGTCGTCGAACCAGTTTTACCGGCTCAGCCCCGTCGCCTACGAGTTCGTCGGCCTGTTCGACGGCCTCCGCTCCATCGAAGAACTCTGGAAACTCGGCCTCTCGCGCCACGGCGATGAATCCCTCACCCAGAACGACATCATCCAGTTGCTCTCCCAGTTGTACTCGGCCAACCTGCTGTCGGGGGACGCTTCACCGGAGACCGATCAGTTGCTCCGACGCGGGCGCGAGCGGCTCGGCAAGAAGGTCCGTCAGCAGGCGATCGGGCTGATGTATTTCAAGGTCCGGCTCTTCAACCCCGACCGCCTGCTCTCGTGGCTTGAGCCGATCTTCCGGCCCATCCTCAACCGCTGGGGGCTCCTGGTGTGGGCCGTCTGGGTGATTGCGGGGTTCACCGCCGTGATCCCGCACTGGGACCGGCTGCGGGACGGCTTCGGCTCGACCGTGGCCCCTTCCAACTGGCCGTGGATGATCGCGGTGTTCATCGTCGTCAAGCTGATCCACGAAACCGGGCACGGCATCATCTGCAAGCGTTTCGGCGGCCAAGTGCCCGAGTTCGGGGCCATGATGCTCGTTCTGCTGCCCGCGCCGTACGTCGATGCTTCGTCGTCGTGGGGCTTTGAGAGCAAGTGGCAGCGCATGGCCGTGGGCGCAGGCGGCATGATCTTTGAACTCACGATCGCGGCGGCGGCGGCCTTTGTGTGGCTCGCGACCCCCGAGGGCAACCTCCTCCACCAGATCGCCTATAACGCGATGTTCACGGCCAGCGTTTCGACCGTCATTTTTAACGCCAACCCGCTGATGCGCTTCGACGGCTACTACATCCTGTCGGACCTCCTCGAAGTCCCCAACCTGATGCAGCGGTCGATGCAGATGCTGAAGTTCATGGCCCAGAAGCATCTCTACCGGGTCCGCAACCCGGTTCCCCCGACCTCCAGCGGCTCCGAGGCCATCATCCTGTTGGTCTACGGCATCGGCGCCATGATCTACCGTGTCGTGCTCTTTGTCTCGATCACGCTGTATGTGATGGGGCAACTTTTCGCCATCGGGCTCATCCTCGCCGTCTGGACCGCCGCGATGTGGTTCGTCCTCCCGATCGGCGGGTTCGTTCATTGGCTGGCCACGAACGCCCAACTCGCCGACCGCCGCCCCCGCGCGATCCTCACCAGCGTTGCCCTCATCGCTGTGGGCTTGGGTGTGCTGGGCCTCGTCCCGATGCCCGACCGCCGACGCGCGGTCGGCGTCATCGAGTCCGCCCAGCGCAGCGGCGTCTACTTCGGGGCGGACGGCTTTGTCGAGGAGGCCCACGTCCACACCGGCGATCTTGTCGCCCGCGGGGACCCGATTGCGACCTGTTCCAGCCCGCAGATCGACGCCGCCATCGCGCTGGGGGAAGCCCAGATCGCCGAGGCCATCAGCAAAGAGCAGTACGCCATGACGCGCACGCCGGGCGAGGCCCAGATCGCCGCGGAGTACGTCGCGTCTATGACGGAGCAGGTGGCTTTTTTCCGCGATCAGAAGGAGCGTCTGATCGTGCGGGCTCCGCACGGCGGCCGGATCGTGACGGCCGATCCCGGCCTTTTGCTCGGCTCGTTCGTGCGTGAAGGCCAGCCCCTGTGCGAGGTCGTGAACGAAGACACACTCCGCGTCACGGCCACACTGACGCAGAACGAAGCCTCCTGGCTGCACGAACTTTCCTCCGACGCCATCCGCGTCCAATACCGGCTCACCAGCGACGTCCGCAACGTGGTCGAGGGGGTCGCCGACCGTCCGTTGCCCGCGGGCCTCAATGAACTTCCGCATCCCTCACTCGGGTATGCGGGCGGCGGCACCATTGAAACCAAGGCCGACGACCGCAGCGGGATGATGGCGGCCCGGCCGCTCTTCAAGGTGTTCGTCTACAAGAAGCCCGACGCCAATGGTGCCCTCGCGGGCCCCGGCTCACTCGTGAACGCCGGCAGCCTTGCCAACGCGGCCCGTCCGGGCGAGCGCGTCGCCCTTCGCTTCACGCTCCCCGCCCGTCCGCTCCTCACCCAGTGGGTTGATCGCCTTCAGAAACTGATCCAGGGCCGCGCGAAGGTGTGAGTGTGATGAAGAACACATCAGCCAAACCCCCCGCCTCGGTCACCCGGAGCGGCGTCAATTACCGAGCGGTGCTTGGCAGCATGGTCGAGCTGTTCGAGTCCGCGCGGGGCACTTCGGTTCGCGCGGTCAACGCGGTCATGACCGCGACCTACTGGGACGTCGGGCGGCGGATCGTGGAGTACGAGCAGCGCGGGTCGGATCGTGCCAAGTACGGGCAGCGATTGCTGAGTCTGATGTCCGTCGACCTCTCGAAGCAGTTCGGTCGGGGTTTCTCCGCGGACAACCTGGAATTGATGCGGCGTTTCTACGCATCGCATCCGCTGCCGCACATTTCCGAGACGCTGTCTCGGAAATCTTCGGTGCGGTCAATTTCCGAGACAGTGTCTCGGATTTCTGTGATCTCCGCCCGTTTCCCTCTGCCGTGGTCTCATTATGTCCGCCTGCTTTCCGTCACTAACGAGCACGCGCGCATGTTCTATGAGGCGGAGGCGCTCCGCGGCGGGTGGTCCGTTCGTCAACTGGACCGGCAGGTCAACTCGAAGTTTTATGAGCGAACGGCGCTCTCCAAAGACAAGGCGCCGATGCTCGTCAAGGGCCAACGTCGGGTGCCCGGGGACAGCATCACGCCCGAGGAGGAGATCAAGGACCCGCTGGTTCTGGAGTTTCTGGATCTTAAGGACGAGTGCTCGGAGCACGATCTTGAAGAAGCGATCATTCGTCGGCTCGAGACGTTCCTTCTTGAGTTCGGCAGCGACTTCGCCTTCGTCGGCCGGGAACGGCGGCTCCGCGTCGGCGACCAATGGTTCCGCATCGACCTGCTGTTTTTTCATCAACGGCTGCGGTGCCTCATCATCTTTGATCTCAAACTCTCGACGTTCACGCCCGCCGATGTCGGGCAGATGAACCTCTATCTCAATTATGCCCGTGAACACTGGACGCACAAGGACGAGAATCCCCCGGTCGGGTTGATCCTTTCGGCGGGGACAAGCGCACCCGTCGTCAAGTACGCGATGGAGGGGCTCACGAACACCATGCTCGCCAAGCGGTACAGATTGAGTTTGCCGTCCGAGCAAGACTTGCAGCAGGAGATCGAGAAGACCCGAACAGCATTCGAGCGGCGGCGGGCCGTTACGGGACGCGCGGCTGGTCGCCGGAAGAAGAAAAGGAGTGTTCGCGGCGCCTGATCCGTAGTGCCGTTCTCACCTATGCAATCTCTCACCCACTACCACGTCCTCTACGAGTCGCTCCGCTCCCGGCGGCAGCGGCCCATCGTCTATAAAGGGGCCGACCGGTTCGCCTCGCGGATGGGCGTGATTCTCCGCAACCGCCGCACGGCCAAGGGCTTCTTGGCCGCCGAAGCCACGCGGATCGACGCCTTGGCAGCCGAGATTCACAACCACTCCGAGGCCGCCCTCGACGATGCCATTGAACGCACCCGCGAGGTCTTCCTGCGGGGCCGGCAGGATGATGAAGCCGTGCGCCGGGGCCTGGCCCTCACCCGCGAGGTCGCCCGCCGCGCCACGGGCGAAGAAGCCTTCCATGTCCAACTCATGGGTGCCCTTGCGCTCTATCACGGCCGCATCATCGAGATGCTCACCGGCGAAGGCAAGACCCTGACCGGCTCCATCGCCGCCCCCTTGATCGCGTGGCAGCGTCGCCACCTTCACATCTTTACGGTCAACGACTACCTCGCCGGCCGCGACGCCCAGTCTCGGGGCGACATCTACAAGCGGTGCCTGCTCACGGTTGGGGCCATCACTCAGGAAATGGAGCCCGCCGAGCGGACCGGTGTGTACGCCCGGGGCATCATTTACGGCACCCCCAAGCAGATCACCGCCGACTGGCTGCGCGACCAGATTCGCATGGGCCGCACCAACACCGCGTGGACGGGCCGACAGATGCTGCTGACCCCCGGGGCGGGCGCGGGCTCGGGGCCGATGGTCCCGGGCCTCCGGGCGGCGCTGGTCGACGAGGCCGACGCCGTCCTCATCGATGAAGGCGTGGTTCCGCTCATCATCGCCCGCTCACGTCGCGAAGACGACATGGCCCACATCTACCGCCAGGCGGTCGAGATCGCCCGCAAGCTCGACGAAGGCCCCGACTACGAGGCCGACCTGGTTCGCAAACGCGTTGACCTCAAACGCCGCGGCGAGGAGCGCCTCCGTCAGTTTTTCCAACAAGCCTTGGCGAACGGGGCCGACCCCATCTGGAAGGCCACCCGCCGCGGCGAAGAACTCGTCCGCCAGGCTCTCGTCGCCATCCATTGTTACCTTTTGGGCCAGCAGTATGCGATCGTCGACGGCAAAATCGTGATTGTGGATGAGTACACCGGGCGGTTCCTCGCCGACCGAAGTTGGGAGCACGGCCTGCACCAGTCGGTGGAAGCCAAGGAAGGGTTGGAGGTGACGGCCGATCGCGAAACCCTGGCCCGTATGAGTTTTCAGAAGTTCTTCCGCAGTTACCCCTTCCTGTGCGGCATGACGGGGACCGTCGCCGACGCCACCGTCGAGATGGAGGGTGTCTATGCGAGGCCCGTCACCGTCATCCCGACTAACAAGCCCGTCATCCGGGAGGCCAGGCCGCTCCGCGTCTTCGCCACGCAGCGCGACAAGTGGTCGGCGGTCACCGAATCGATCGCCCAGATCAACGCCGCTGGCAGGCCCGTGCTGGTCGGCACACGCTCGATCGCGGCCAGCGAGCTCCTCGCGAATCTGCTCACGCAGAGGGGCGTCCCTCACCAGGTCTTGAACGCCAACTTCGACAAGGAAGAGGCCGATTTCATCTCGCGGGCCGGGCACGGCGCACCCCCCGCCACCCCGGGCGGCCGGCCCAACACCGACGCCTCGGTCACCGTTGCCACCAATATGGCCGGACGCGGCACCGACATTCACCTCGACATCCACGCCCGCCGCAACGGCGGCCTGCACGTGCTGCTCACCGAGATGCACGGGGCCAAGCGGATCGATCGCCAGTTCATCGGGCGCGCGGGACGTCAGGGTGACCCCGGCTCGTCGCAGATTTTTGTGAGTTTCGAGGACGAACTCGTGCAGCGGTACACCCGCAAGGCCGCGAAACTGATGCGGGCCCGCATGACGGGCCCGGAGTTGGCGGCGGGCGGCGCGACCTCTTGCCTCTTCCGCTTTGCGCAGTGGCGCAGCGAGGCCCGCGACCGAACGAACCGTGAGGGCGTGTTGCGGCAGGACGATTGGATCGAGAAGAATCTGCCCGGGTGACGCCGCGACGCCCGGCTGTCTTTGAGGCAGGCGCCGTCCCCGCGACCGCTGGATCCGGGAATGAGAGCCGCCACTTCCTCAGGCGTCCGCTTACTTCAGCACCACCCACAGCGCATGCAGCAAGCCCGGGATGTAGAAGAGCAGCGTCAGCACCAGGCTGATCACCAACGGCATCCCCAAGCCGGTTTTGAGTCCTACCGCCAAGGGCGGCATGAGGATCGCGATGATGACGAGCAACACTTTACTGATTTCGGAATCCGCCATGGGTCGGTTCTCCTGAAAACCCCAATCGCTGAGGGTACACCATCCATCGCCCCCTCACCAAGGGCTTTACTGTCGGCTGGTTCTAGCGGGAGCTCAATAGCCGTTCGACAAACAGCCCGTGCGATTTGCCCGTTCGATCAACGTACGCCCAATCGACAATCTCGTCGAGTGTGATCGCCGCGATGCTCCCTTTCTTGGGGATCGAAGGGTCAAGCGGGTGGTTGACGATCTCTCCCCGGATGTCACCTTCGCCCATCCGGGAGAACGTGAGCCACACATACTCATGGCCCCCATCGGAAGTCTTGAATCGGGCCTTGAACAGCGCGCTCTCGGCCCCACCGGGCGATTCCAGGGCAGCGCAGAACTCGGGCAGCCGCCGCTGGGCCTCCGCGATGGCCCCTGCGATGGCGGCGTCATCGGTCTTCACAGACGTAATGCGGTCGTTGAAGTCCGACACGCCGAAGACGGAGGCCACCTTCCCGCTCCGGAGAGTGGCGGGGGTCGTGGCGTCGATTCCGCCGACGAGGTTGTCGGCGGGGAGCCATAGAAGCAGCGACTCCTCATCGAGGAGGGCGGCGGCGATTTTGCCCAGGTATCCGTAGATGGCGGATCGATCGTCGCTGCCGACGCTCGCGCTGTCGACACCCATGGCGTCGACGCCGATCCACGCGGCGTGGTTTGCGATCGCGCCGCGTGTGGTCGGGTGACTGCTCCGCTCCGCCGACTCGCGCAGGCTGTCCGCATCGGCGTACGGGACGGAACTGTCGATGATGCCTACCGGCGGCGCCGACTCGGTAGTCACGAGATAGCAGACGGTGTTCGCATCCGGCTCAAGGCGCTGCACGCCCACGGCCATGCCCATCGCCTTGCGGCAGGCCGCCCGGACATCGGCCTCGGTGAGGCGACGGGGCGAGGACCGCAGCGCCACGATCGAGATCGGAACGCCACGCCGCCGCCTCCGCCGAATGACGATCACGACCGCCGCGGCGAGCATCAGAACACACCCACCGATCACGAGATACCACATGAAACCCCCCCGGTTCCAGCGTAACAACCGCGTCGCACGACCGCGTTTCAGCGGAAACCGCGGGGAGAATATCAGAAAACGGCAACACGCGCGAGCCCGCGATGCAACCGTCCGGTAACGCCGCCACAGGCCCAGGACGTGCGCAAGAAAAAACGGGAAAGGCCGATGCCTCTCCCGTCCTTGAAAATCTCGCTATTCGCGACGCTTAGCGGGCCGCCACCTTCTTACGACCAGCCCCCGTTCCTGCTCCGCTTCGGCCGGCCACAAAGTTCGGCATCCCCGTCCCCTTCTCGAACAGGTCGGCGAACTTGAAGCCCTTGCGCCCCTTCCACTGGCCGCGGTGATACGCATCGCTGGCGAGGATCGGGAAGAGAGCCGACAGTTCTCCGAACACCATCTGCTCGTGCACGATGTCGACCTTGCCCCACGAGCAGGCTTCGCGGAGAGTCGAGCCCGAGAGAGCCCCGTCGCGGCTGTCGGCCACGGTCATTTGGATCGCGTATTTGTGCATGCCGACATCGCCGCGGGCCTTGCCGCCCTTGCGCTCGCTCAACAGTTCGGCGGCCACGACGATGTCTTGGGCGAAGTTCTTGGGGACGCCACCGCCGAGCATCAGAAGGCCGGTGTCCTTGCAGGCCAGTTTGATATCCGTCAGTTCGCGGAAGTCTTTGCCGCTGTCGAAGGCCACTTGGCCGCGGCCTTCTTCGATTGCCTCGGTCTGCTGGAGGACGATGCCGAAGCCAGCGGAGCAGTCGCTGAACGCGGGCACGAAGATGGGGACCCGCTTCTGGAAGCAGGTCTTGACGATCGACTCATTCTTCGGGTGGTTCTTCACGAGGTAGGCCCCCATGGCCTCGATAAACTCGCGGCTGGAGTAGGCCCCCGGCTCGAACTGGTTGAAGATGCGGTGCGTCACGGCGTCGCACTCCCGCAGGTTGTCCTCATCGATATAGGTGTCGTAGATGCGGTCGATCATCAGGTTCCGCAGCGTCATGTCATCAACCGGCGGCGCTTCCGGGCTGCCGGGCGCGATGTAGTGCTTGAACCCGAGGCCCTCGAAGAAGTCCTGATCGACGATGTTGGCGCCGGTCGAGACGATCGCATCGACCATGTTGTTCTCGACCAACGTGATGATGGCCTTCTTGAGCCCCGCCGAGATGAGGCTGCCCGCCAGGGTCAGCACCACGGCGCACCCCTTGTCCTTCAACATCATCGAGTAAATGTCGGCGGCCTGGGCCAGTGTCCGGGCGGTGTACGCCATGTCGCGATAGGCGGTCACCACGGACCGCTGATCGACCTTCGTGATGTCGATGTGCTTCACTTCGCGCGAGAGCAGTTCGTCCTTCGTCCATTTGCCGTTGGCCATTGATCGGAGCCTCCATACCCAAAGACGCGCGGGACCAGAGAAGGTTCGGGCGGCGGGTTCTCAAAAACCTGTGGCCAACCCCCCAAGGCCTCCGTCAGAATATGAATGGTCGTCGCGGGGGTGACGCGGGCCGAGCGGAAGTATACGACGCGCGGCCCGGAAAGTTCGCGCCGGCCCGTCGCGGTGCCTACGTTCGGAGCGAGGGCGCTGGCGCCGCGCAGAAGGAGATTTTACGGGTGGTCGATTGCTGGTGGATACGGCACGGTGAGAGCACGGCCAACGCAGGGGGCCGGGCCGACGATCCTCGTCAGGTGCCGCTGACGGAAGCGGGAGAACGTCAGGCCCGCGAAGTGGCGGCGGCCATCGAAGTGGAGCCCTCTCTGGTCGTCGTCTCGCCTTACCTTCGCACTCGTCTGACGGCGGCCCCGTTGATTGCTCGCTGGCCGTCCGTGCCGGTCGTCGAGTGGCCCATTCACGAGTTCACGGTCTTGTCGTCCGCGACGATGCGAGACACCACGGGGTTGGAGCGAGCGGTGCGGGCCCGGCCCTATTGGGACCGGAATGACCCAGAGTCGCGGGACGGCGACGGGGCCGAATCATTCTGCGACCTGACCGCCCGAGCGAGCGGGGCCTTGAAACGTTTGCGATCCATGGACGAGGGAACGGTCGTGCTGTTCAGTCACCAACGGTTCATGCTGGCGGTCATCGACCTGATCATGCAGCCGTGGCCCCGGTGCGAGGCCGCCGGTGCGATGCCCACGCGGATGCGCTTGTTCAGGGCGTTCCTCGAATGCTGGGAGATACCCAACGGCGCCCTGCTTCGGATGCTGCTTGGCCCGACGGAATGGCCGTCGCACTGCCGCATCGAGCCGCTGCGAATGCTCGCGAATGCCGCGCCCGGCAGGCGGGGCGCTTCCCACTAAATCTGGTCGTTCATCGGCAAAGTGTTGGCGAAGCAAGGCACCGGACGGTGTTCCCCGGTACACGCCGGACCGATGAAACCAAAGTCCGTGGCACGCCGCTCGCGTCGTACGATCGCTCCGAACATGCCACACCTGCTCGGCCTCCAAAACTTCCCGGCCGCCGACCTCCGCGACCTGCTGCACCAGACGCTCGCGGCCAAGCACGAACCCGCCCGATCCAAGCCCCTCGCCGGCCGTCTCGTCGCCAACCTCTTCTTTGAAGACTCCACCCGCACGCGGAACAGTTTCACCGCCGCGGCCTACGCCTTGGGAGCCCAGGTGATCGATCTCCTCGGCTCTTCGTCGAGCGTGAGCAAGGGCGAAACCCTCATCGATACCGCCCGCAACGTAGAAGCCATGGGCGTGGCCGCCGTGTGCGTACGGGCCAAGCAGTCCGGGAGCGCGGCGATGATCGCGAAAGACGCCGGTTGCCCCGTTATTAACGCGGGCGACGGCAAGCACGAGCACCCGACGCAAGGCCTGCTCGACGTCTTCACGCTCGCCGAATCGTTCAACCGACTCGATTCCTTCGATCTCACCGGGCTTCGGGTCGCCATCGTCGGCGATGTCGCCAGTTCACGGGTGGCCCGATCGGCCATCGCGGGGTTGTCGACGCTGGGGGCCACCGTCGTCACCGTCGGCCCGCCCGGGTTGGTCTCCGCAGGCTTTGGGGCGGCGGTCTCGCACGATCTCGAATCCGTGCTGCCCATGCTCGACGCCGTGATGATGCTCCGCATCCAGTTCGAGCGGCACGCCGACGGGGCCAACCCCGCGCCCGCCGGCCAGGCCGCCAAGAGCGGCAACATCGCCTCGGTGCGCGAGTTTCGTGCCCTCTACGCCCTCACCGCCGAGCGCGAACGCTGCATGAAAAACGGTGCCATCGTCATGCACCCGGGCCCCATCAATCGCGGCATCGAACTCGACGCCTGCGTCGCCGACGGGCCTCGCAGCGTCATTCTTCGGCAGGTCGCGAACGGTGTGTTCGCCCGAATGGCCGCACTCGCCTGGTGTTGCGGGGTTGCGCGAGGGGGATGAACTTCGGGCCGTTTCACCGCATCAAGCGGCCTACGCGCGAATGGCGACGCGGGTTCAGGGTTTCTGCGGAACCCCGGCATCCGCAACTTCGGGTTCGATCCGTGCCCGCAACGCGCCCGCGCGTTCCATCATCCCGCGTTCCAGTTCCTCGGCGGGCAGCGTAGTTTCCAAGGTCGGTTGCAGAACAAAGTGCCACGGCACCACGGTCTCGAAATCCGCGGGAATCGCGGTCGCCACCAGGTCAAAGGGCGGGTACTCATATATCGGGGCGGTCGCGTCCGCAACCGTTCGAAGCGGCTCAAACCCATCTTTCTCCACCCGTACGTCGTATTCGCCGTAATAGGTGAACTCCGCTTCCAGCGGGGTCCTGCCCACCTCGACATCGTTGATGAACACCAGTGCCCCCGTCGGCACCGAGGTAATTGAAACCCGTCGTTCCAAGCAGCCGGTCAGCGTCGCGGCGAGGGTGAGGGCGATGAAAATGACCGCGCGGCAGGGAAGGTGGTTCATTCCGGCCGGAGTGTAATGCCCCGGGCCTCGGGACGCCGCGCCTCTTCTCGGGCCGAACAGGCGAGCCGGATTGGGATATCACTGTTGTTGCCGCGAATCGGGCGCGTGGGCTGTCGGTGCGGCTTCGGGGAGGGGATAATTGGGCCGCTCCGGGGGACACCCCGCGCGGTTCGGCCCCGCTTGTTTTACCGCCCCTTGGTTGGCCTCGCTTTGATTCGCCGCCGCCCTTGCACTTCTTTCTGCTCAAAAGGACGAGACCCTATGAATCGCACCGCGTCGTATTCCGCCTCCATCCTGTTTGTGCTCTGCGGCTCCTTGGCGCTGGCCCAGATGGTGGTTCCGCCCGCAGCGCAACCCACGACGCCACCGGAGTTTGTGCTCGCCCCAGAACCGCCCCCGCCGGCCCCGCAGC
>CAZJXA010000006.1:0-1962 GCA_964549785.1 uncultured Phycisphaeraceae bacterium
CCACCCAACCCCCCACCGACCGTCCGTACTTCGCCATGAGTTGTATCCCGTATCTCTGGTCATCCCGATCTCCAGACCGGCTGCGTCGCCTAGTTGTTCTTGGCCCTTATCGGGGGGACACTAAGAAAGTACGAAAAGCGCGTGGCATGAACGCGGGGGGGACAGAGAATCTCAAGGAAGACAGAACAGCAACCATTGGGGAGATCAGGACTCAGGGCCCCCAAACCTCAGTCCTCGATTTCAGAAGTCGAGATTCCGAACCCCATACGCCTTCCTGGCTTCTTCGCCTCTCTCTCCCCTGCGTTCATCCGTTGGCTTCCCATTTTGTCCTGGACCTGTCCCCCGCGCCCCGGTCCGCCACAATACCAAAGAACGTGCCAATCTCAAGCCCAAATCCCCAGCCCGAAGCGCCGCGCGCCTCCGGATCGGATGTCTTTGAGATCCTCGCTCGCGCGCATGCCGACATGCTGATCGCCTACCTCCGATCGACCGTGCGCGACCCCGCCGCCATCGACGACCTCTTTCAGGAAACCATGATCGTCGCATGGCGTCGCCTCGCTGATTTCGACCGCACGCGCCCGTTCGGCCCGTGGCTCCGCGGCATCGCCGGCAACCTGGTCATGGCCGCCTTCCGCAAGGGCAAAGCCCGACCCACGACGCTCGACCCCGAGATCCTCGCGGCGGTAGGCGATCGTTACGGCACGCTCGAACGCTCCTCCGGCGACTCCTTCCGCGAGCATCTCACCACACTCGCCGAATGCATGTCGCGTCTGCCCGCCGCCATGCGCGAGGCCGTGGAACTCGCGTACGGCCGAGGCATGTTGCTCAAGCACATCGCCGAATCCCGAGGCGAAATGGAAGAGACGATCAAGAAGCGGGTGCAGCGAGCCCGGCAGGCGCTGGCCACGTGCTTGGGTGCCGACACCCGAGTCGCCTCGGCCTTGCGGCCGAACGGGGGCCTGTCCCTCCCGGCGATCATGGAAACGGAGGGCATGAAATGAACACCGAGCCCGCACCCGGCAACGAATTCACTGGGCGATTCGATGAACGCTTCGCCGAATATGAATCCGCAGCGACCACCGCGGATGAACTCGTGATCCACGGTCTCATTGAATCCCGCAACCGCGACACACCCGAAAGCCAATCTCGGCGGGTTCTCCTCGCGATTCGGGCCGCCTCCGCCACGGAGGTGCTCCCACTGAGTCGGCCTTCTCCACTGCTTCGAATCTTCGCCGCGGCGGCCGCGCTCATTCTGGCGGTGGGCACGCTAGGGTTGCTGTTCTCGAATACCACTCAGAACGCCGAAGCGCTCGTTCACGCGTCCATCGCCAATTCAGACAACGTTGGCCCGCGGCGGTACGCCCTGATCGTCACTCCGGAAGTTGGTCAGGCCCCGCGCGAGGTGGGCACGCTCGACCTTGCCCCGACCGACCGCATGCTCCTGACGACCCAGGCGGCCGACGGCAAAGGACTGATTGTGGGCCGCAACGAAACCGGTGAATGGGCCGTGCGCCCGGACGGGGCCGTCGATCGCGCCGAGCCGCGTCGGGCCTGGCCGGGGTGGCTGCACCTGGCCGACGATGCCCTGATCGCAAGCCCTGAAGAAGTGCTCGTGGTGCTGGCACGCGATTATGACCTCAACGTCTCGGATTCCATTGAACTCAACGGACGCCCACAGCGCGTGATTGTGGGGACCGTGCGCCCCATGGGCCCGCGCCGCCGCCCCACCGAAGTTTCGGTCTGCCTCGACCAATCCTCCCTGGCCGTCACCCGTCTTGATCTTCGCTGGAGCCAAGCGGCAATTGATGAAGCGAAGGCGCACATTGCTCGCATGGGTGATCCCGGATCACGCGACCGTCCGCCGCTGCGCGAACGGGGACCTGAAGGGCGTGCTCCCGAGGGTGATCGAGGCGGCCCGATAGGCGACCGTCCGCGAGAGTACCGCCCTGCGCCAGCCCAACG
>CAZJXA010000006.1:2062-39643 GCA_964549785.1 uncultured Phycisphaeraceae bacterium
GAGGCGGCCCGATAGGCGACCGTCCGCGAGAGTACCGCCCTGCGCCAGCCCAACGTCCCGATGGTTCGAGGCCCGATGGTTCGAGGCCCGAACATCCGCGCGATGCTTCCGGGCTTGGCCCCGACACTGCGCGCCGTTTGAACCCCGGCCCCCAAGCTCGGCCCGGCCGCTTGCCGCCGCCAGCCCTGCTCCGCTTCGAGGTCGTTCCGATGCCGCCCTTCGCGCCCGACTGGTTCGATCCCGCAGTTCACGAACCAAAATAAGGTGCTTTGTTCGCGTCGCCAACGGCTCGATTCTTCACGCGCGCTCAGCAGCCGCTGTCCCACGCTGCAAAGAACACGATGATGTCGTCCGAATCCGTATCGCCGTCATCGTCCACATCCGCCGGGTTGTCACCCGCATCCCACGCCCCAAAGAAGAGCACGACGTCGTCTGAGTCGGTGTCGGAATCGCCGTCGAAGTCGCCGGGGCATTCAGGAATCGGACCCACCGAGAGACGAACGTCGTCGAAGTCCACCTCGATTGCCGGCTCCATGGGTGTGCCGGGGATGTTGAGGTTGAGCAACCGGATCTGTAATTGAGTGCCCGCCATCGGGTGCCCAGCGGGAACATCCACCACCACGCGGCTCAGCCGGAACTCACCTTCCGGAATCTCTGACGCGAGGGTGTTGAGGTCCTCCCCGACCACGACCCCGCCCGCGAGCAACTGCACCGAATATCCAGGAAACCCGTCGAGATCAAAGAAGAAGTCAAATGGCGGATTGCCAACTCCTGAAGCGATGTTCCCCACCTCCACAGTCAGCGTGTACCGCCGCTCGGCCAGCAGATTGGCGGCAAGCGACTGTCTCAAGCCTGCGGGGCCGGCCCCGACGTCCTGAGCGATGAATACCAACGCAACGTTGCTTCCTAGCGGAGCACCCGCGGGGAAGAAGGTTGAGCCCGTCGGGTTCAAGACCCCCACGGCATCGTTCCCGAAGTCGATGATCCGGGAAGGATCGTGCAACTGCCACCCCGTGGGAATCAGGACCGGGAACCCGTTGGGCGGTGCCGGGTTGGCCTCAAAACTTGGGTTGCTAATGGTGATCAACTGGGCCGACGCCGGGACCGACGCGCCCAACGCCACCACGATTCCAACACAGCATGTTCGCGACATCCTGCACCTCCTTGAGGAATCCCCTCGACCGAGAGAACGCGAGAAAGGGGCATCCAATCCGCCACGAAATTCCAAATGTGGCCCTGCGATCCCGAGCGGTGTGCTCGGGTGGGCCGCCCGGGGCACATAAGGCAGTAAAAAACGCCGCGAACCCCAGTCGGGTTCGCGGCGTGGGATGTCGTCTGTATCTGTCGGGTGGCCGGGCGGCGGGCATCGGAACCGGCCGGTTTAGCGCGGGGTTCAGCAGCCGCCGGCTTCGAAGAGTCCGAAGAAGGTGTTGATGTCGTCGGAATCAACGTCGTCGTCGGCGTCCTGGTCGCCGCAGGAATCGCCGTTCTCAAAGTTCGAGAAAAACAGGATGATGTCGTCGGAATCGACGTCGAAGTCGCCGTCCTGATCGGCGGTGCAGCCGCTGGCACCCCACGGGCACGGGTTGGAGGGGACGCCCGCTCCGGCCCAGAAACCGCCGGTCAGGGAGAAGGTTCCGCCCGTCATCTCGGGGCCGGCATCGGGCTGGCCGATGGTGCCGGAGAGTTCGAACGTGCCGCCGGCAGAGGTTCCGCCACCGCCGTCGATCGTGTACCAGTCGATGGAAAACTGGGCCTTGGCGGTCGAGCAGAAGGCCATCAGGGCCACGGCAACTACGAAAATCACGGTCCGCATCGTTTACACTCCTTGATGAGAGCAGGACATCCTACCACATCCGCACATGTATCCAAGCGAAAAAAACGGTCCCAGGGCATCTTCTTTGGACTGATTTCCGGAACATTCGGTGTAATCACTTGGTTTGAGGTCGGCGTGATGCTCGGCACTCTCTACCCTATCGAAGAATGTTGATCGTCGATGTGTACAACGTTCTGCACGTGACCGGCGTCCTCCCGCCCGAACTGGCCGGGCTTGATGTGCTCGGTCTGGCGGACCTGGTGGCGATCAGCCGGTATGGCAAAGGGAAGACGTTCCTGGTGTGCGATGGCTTTGGGTCCCCCACCGCCGACGATGCGGCGGCTCACGCCATTCTCAAGGGGCGCGAACCCAGGGCCGCCGATTTCCAAGGGATCTTGTTCGCAGGGCGGGGCCGGGATGCGGACAGCCTCATCGAAACCCTGCTCGCCCGATTCGGGGGAACTCGGGCGATCACGGTCGTGAGCAGCGACCGGCGGCTCGGACGCGCGGCCCGCGGGCTCAAATCACGATGGGTCCGAAGCGACGAGTTCCTAGTGGAACTGGTGAGCGACGTGCAGCGGGGAGGGGGCGGTTTCCGACCGCTCCGTCCGGCCTTTGCGAGCGATCTGCCGCTGTCGCCGGGCGAAACTGAACGGTGGTTGCGCGAGTTCGGAGTGGAACCCACGATGCAGTCTCCGTCGGCGATCGCGGGTGCGCCGGAGAATGCGAAAGCAGCACCGGAGAAAAGTTCGTTGGTGAGCAGGCCACCCAAGCGCGGCCCCGCGGCCGCCGCCCTGCCGCCGATTTCACCGAATGGGCCGGCGGCGCCTGCTCCGGAACAGGGCGGGGAGAATCAATCAGAGAATCCCCAAAGGCCGAGCGCCGTCGGGATCGATCCGCTGCTGGTGCAGGCGCTTCGCATGTGGCCGGGGCGAATCTCGCTGGACGAGTTCGACATGGAAGCGTGGCTGGGCGACGACGGTCGCGACCCGTCGGTTGACAAATACCGGTAACCCCTTATGGGTAATTCTTCAGCCGACAGCCGTGACGGCGTCGCCGGGTGACCGGGCGGCGCGTGTGTGACGTTCACGCGAGACGGGTGTGCGGGGGCTCGAGCGGGAGAATCCGCGCGTGTTCCATGTACGCATCGAATTGCAATTTCGTCTCCGTCAGTGAGTCGCCCGAAAATTTGTCACGGAGCACGCGCGCGACCTCGAACGCGACGACGTTTTCCAGCACGACGCTCGCCGCAGACACCGCACACACGTCGCTTCGCTCGTACTGACTCTGCTCGGGCTGCTTGGAGTTGAGATCGACCGATGGCATGCCGCGGAGCAGGGTTGCGATCGGTTTCATCGCGGCCCGCACGACCACCGGCTGTCCGTTGGTCATGCCCCCCTCGGTGCCGCCCGCGTTGTTCGAGGACCGGGTGAAGCCGAGGGTGCTTCGTTCTCGCTGTGATTCGTCGAACCCGATGGCGTCGTGCACGTCGTGTCCTGGGCGGGCCGCCACTTCTTTGCCCAGCCCGATCTCCACACTCTTGATGGCCTGGATACCCATGACCGCGTAGGCGATACGGGCGTCGAGTTTGTCTCGCCAGTCGACACAAGAGCCCAGTCCGGGCGGGCAACCAAAGATGTGGGCCTCGATCAGCCCGCCGACGGTCGTTTGATCGATCTTGGCCTGCCGGATGATTTGGCACTGGCGCTGCGTCGCGGCGTCGTCCGGGCAGTAGGTGTCGCTGGCATCGCGCTGGGTTCGGATGGAAGGCCAGTTGGACTCGGTCACCTCAACGGGGCTGGCGGAATCGAGAATCGAGCGCACGAACCCGAACGCTTCGATCCCGAACTCGCGCAGCAGACAGCGGGCGAGCGCTCCTGCGGCCACGCGGCTCGCGGTCTCGCGGGCGCTGGCCCGTTCCAGGGTTTCGCGGCAGTCGGTCGTCAGCCATTTGACGCTGCCGGCGAGGTCGGCGTGGCCGGGCCGGGGCCGGTACACCGGCGGGGTCCTGGAGAGATCGTCGAGACGCGAGTCGTGATTACGGATGAGAAGAGTGATCGGCGCTCCGGTGGTGCGGCCCAGGCGGACGCCCGTGAGGGGCTCGGCGGTGTCTTCCTCAATGCGTTGCCGGGCACCCCGCCCATACCCACCCTGCCGCCGCTTGAGTTCGCTGTTGATGAAACCGAGATCGACCGGGACGCCGGAGGGGATGCCGTGGATCATGACAACCAGCGCGGGGCCGTGCGATTCGCCGGCGGTCGAATAGGTGAGGTTCATGCGGGGGTGAGGTTAGGGGCAACGTTGAAGAACGCACGCGTGCGGGGTCTGGGCTTTCCTGATTCGCGTGACTTGCCGTGACTTTTCGTGACTTCCCTGCGGCCTACCACCCGACGAACACGTCCATCAGGTTCGAGTAGTCGTCGGTCCACAACGGATCGCCCGGGCGCACCTGCAGCCGCTTCCAATTCGGGAGCGTCGCCAGCGGCTGGAAGTGCTCGGTGTCGCGGCAGAGCACCACCCACGTCGAGTCCTTCTTGAATTCTGCGGCTTCGGCTTTGGGGTACGCGTTGTCGTTCCGCTCGAACGCGACGGCCCCGATCTCGCTGGCCGCGCGGGCCAAAACCGGCGACAGATCGAAATAGCGGTTGCTGGTGTGGAACGCGAGGACGCCGCGGTCGCTCAGCTTCGAGAGATACATCTCGACGGCTTCTTTGGTGAGGAGGTGGACCGGGATGGCGTCCGAACTGAACGCATCGACGACGATCAGATCGAACGCGCGGTCCGAGAAATCGCCCATGACCAGCCGACCGTCGCCGACGCGGATGTCGATGGCGCCTGCGGAATCGGCGATGAACGAAAAATAGTCCGGGGTCTCGGCGATTCGTTTGACTGCGGGATCGATCTCGATCATGGTGAAGCGGCTGCCGGGACGGGAATATGCCGCGAGCGAGCCGGTGCCCATGCCGATGACGGCGATCTCCTTGAGACGATCCTGCGTTGTCAGCATCCCCATCACGTCGCCGATGGGGCCGGTGGGGTAGTAATAACTGGTGGGAAGCAGGTAGACTAGTTCCGCACGCCGCTCGGGCGAAAAGAGCATTCGATTCCCCCAGAAGAGCCGGTTCCTGGTCTCGGGGTCTATCCGGTTCGCATCTTGGGGCCGCTCCGGCCAAGGCCTCAACTGCAAGCCGTGGAGCGTCGTCCCGTGATGCAGCACGTTCAAGGTGCCGTCGGCGTTTGTCGTGACGCGGTGCACCCCGAAGAACGTCCGCTCAACTTCCCGAACCTGCCCTCCCAGGCCGACAAATGGCGACCCGACCGCGAGGATGAGCGTGACCGTGGCGAACCGCAGCGATCCGTTCCCCAGCAGCGCCCCGGCGGCGACGAGGGTCGGCAGACCGGCCCGCATGAACGCGGAGAGATACAGAAACGCGGGAGAATCGGACCCGCCCACGGCCCGGTCGATCCATGTCGAGGTGATCGAGACCTCCGCGAGGTATAGCGAGGCGGCGGCGGCCACGGCGGCCAACACAATCAACCCCAGACGCGTCAGCCGCACGGCTTGCGGCGTGGTGGTTCGTTCGCCGAGTTCCGCTGCGGCCCGCGGTGTGAGCAGGCACGCCGCGGCGAGCATGATGGGGTACTCGAGAACGAAGTCAAAGAGCAGCGGTGCGAGGAGCGCGTTGAACACCCCGCCCAGCACACCGCCGACGGACATCCAGAGGTAAAACTGCGTGAGGCTCGTTGCGTCCGGACGGTCGTCGGCGAGCCGCGTGTGAGCCAGCAACGCGACCACGGCGAAGACCGCGAGATGGGAGCCGGCGATGACCAGCACAGGGCTTCTCGACCCGGCCAAAAACATATAAATGAGGGTGAGGAGCCCGATCGGGAGCAGGCGACCCAAAATCCGCGTGGATACTCGGGCCCGCTTGGAGAACGCCGAGACGAAACTGAGAAGATAGATGAGGAGCGGGATGATCCAAAGCAAGGGCACCGCCGCGACGTCCGTGGAGACGTGCTGCGTGACGCCGAGCATGAGGCTAGACGGGACAAAGGCGAGCGCGATCCAATACGCCCGCCGACGCCAGTCCACGATTCCCAGGTCGTTCACTGCCCCCTTCGCAGCGGGCGACCGGATCGTGCGGGCGGGGGGCGGGCTCGGCTCGGAACGTCTGAGAGTGGTCGTCGCGACGGCCACGAGAAGCGCCGCCAGCAGTCCGTAGCCGACCGTCCAGACCATCGACTGCCCGGTTCGCGAGAGGAGCGGCTCGAGCACAAACGGAAAGACGAGCAGCCCCACCACGCTGCCGATGTTGCTGGACGCGTACAGGAAGTACGGGTCTTTAGCGGCCGGATGGTCGGTGCGGGAAAACCATCGCTGGAGCAGGGGTCCGGTGGTCGCGACCACGAAGAACGGAAGGCCAACGGTGCGGAGAAGGGTCTCCAGCAGCCAGAGAGTGGGGGATGATCGGTCGCTCCAAGTGCCCTCACGCGTGGCGATCGGCAGCAGCAGCGCGGCGACTGCCAGGACCGTGACATGCACGCCCGCCTGGACCCCGAGGCGTCTCAACTTTCCGATTAGATGGGAGTAGAGATACCCCAGCAGCAGCAGTCCTTGGAACAACACCATGCAGGTGTTCCAGACCGAAGGGCTGCCCCCCAGGAGCGGCAGCAGCAGCTTTCCGGTGAGCGGTTGAACGAGAAAGAGCAGCGCTGCGGAGAGAAAGATTGCGGCGGTGAAGAGCGGCAGCATCGGTGGGGCGCAGTGTAACCCCGCCGCTGCCTTCCGCAACCGGCGCGAGCGCGATCCTGTCGAGCCTCTCAGGGCGTTGCGGCCGGCGCAGGTGGTGGCGTCGGTGCCGCCGGGGCCGGGGCCAACTCGAAGGTCAGCGATGACCATGTGCTGAGCCAGTCGGTTTCGCTGCCGTCGGGCCGGCGTTCCATGCGGATGGAGTTGATGAGCCACGTTCCGGCGGTCTCGAACTTGAAATTGACTAACCCGTTCGCATCGGTGCGGACTTTCAGCCACTCTTGGGGAGCTGCGGCGTTGGTGGCCCGCACGAGGGTATCGGGCATGGGTTTGCCGTCCGAGAGCAGCAGGAATTGTATCTCATCGCCCGCCGCGTGCGCGTAGATGTCGCTCTGGGGCACAAATTCCACTTTGAGGCCCAGTGCTTTCTTCCAAACCTCGGCGGCGTTGGTCTTCTCGACGCAGATGACGGTTTTTGCGCATCGTTGGAAGGCTTCGGAGCCTTCCTTGGCCGTCTCTCCCCGATCCGCGCGGTCCTTGACGATGTGGTCGAGTCCTACTTCCTTGAGATAGGCATTGAATTTTTCGGCCTCTAACGTGATGACGGTGGGTTTACCTTCATAAGCCGCCACGTGAACTCCGACGTCCCGCAGACGCGTCATCCCCGCCGGATCGCGACCATCGATGCCGCCGATGTCGGCCCGACCACCCGGACCTTCGATGAAAAACCGCTCCAGTTTCGTGGGGTCGCGCGGCCGCGACTCGCCCGGGAAGCCGTCACCGACCTGAAGGTGAAAGGTCAAAACCGCGTTGTTATCGGGATGGAATTGTGCGGGTAGAACCCAGTACTCGTGGGCGATCGCTGCCCCGGCGGAAAGCGCAAGCGAGAGTGCGGCGGCCAGGGTTTGGAGAGTTCGGATCATCAGGGATATCTCGATAGGGCAGGGGTCTGCTTTGTGAAAAAGAGTGAACGACCGCGTTGGATCGTCCACCCCAGATATTAGTTGACGAGCGATAAGTGGTTGACGCCTTAGATGGAAAGTTGGGCTGAACGACGGAACATTGCGCTCGCGACGTGACCTCAGTTGGGCGACCCGGGGAGCGGCGTGTTGATATAGGGAAATTGATTTCCGAAGAACGAATCGTCAATGAACGCACCGTCGGTGAAGGGGAGATTGCCTTGAGGGGCGCAACCGCCCGGGACACCGGCGTCGGGGTAGAGAGCGCCCATGACCACGCGGAGGGAAATATCGACGACATCATCGCCCGGGCGACGCCCGTTGGGATAGCCCTGGAGGTCTCCACCGAGAACGCCGAGCCGGCTCTGCGAGCCGCGGGGAGTGATGGGGATACCGCTCGGGCCGGTGTTGGTGTTGAGACGAAGCATTTCGGAAGCGACAACGCCCACGGGCTGATTGAGGCCGGTAACGCCGGTCAAGAAAACCGAGACAAGGTCCGCCCTCGGCAGACACGGGGGTGTCACGCCGAACAGCGTGTTGAGGAGCACCGGGAGCGTCGGGTTTGTGACGTAAGTCGCGAACTGCCCATCGCCCGAGGGTGGGCTGGCATTGAAGAGATTCTTGTCCCTCAGGCCGACGACCAGTTCGTTCACAAGCGGCATCGCCAAGCGGGAAACCTGAACGAACGTGCCCTGCTCGGAGGCGGGTTTGCTAAAGGTGGGGTTGGTCGTGAGCACTCGCGAGCGGGGGAGGCTGGCCGAGGTCCATGCGCCGATGACCGGGTCTCCGGCCTTGCCGCGGAGGAAGGCGGCCGGGATTTCAAGGATCAGGCTCGTGACGTTCTTGTCGGCGAGGTCGTCGGCCTCACCGCTCTCGGGCCCGAGCGGATTGGTGTTCACGAGGTCGAAGACTTCGCCGAGGTTCACGACGAAGGGATCCTTGCGCTGACCCACGAACGCACGACCGGTGAGGGCTGAACCGGGCAGTGAGATATTGGCGATGTGGGCGTTGGCGTAGGTCGCGTAATCGGGTATGGTCTTGTTGCCGATGTTGTCCACCGGCTTGCGGAACGTGGCGGAGCCGTTGCTGAGATCAAGCACGGAGTTGCTGGCACCGGTGTAGCGGTCGCCCCGCACCACGGAGAGGTTGTAGGTTTCAACGACGTTCAGCAACGCCGTATCGGCGGGGCCGGGGCCGACGCCGCCGGCAATCACCAGCGGGATAGGGACGCTCTGGCCGCCTACATCGAGGGAAATGTTGCGGTTCACGGTCTGAAACCGGAATGAGAACGTGATGTCCTCGCGCGAATCGCCGTTGTTGTCGACGTGGATTTGGTACACGGCGTCGGGATCGAGCGTGAAGTAGTTCGGCCCGCCGTAAGGATCTTGCAGCGGGTAGTAATTGGCGACGATGGTCACGAAGCCCTCGCGACCGGGTTCGTAACTGTTGAAAAGGTACACGTCGGTCGAGTCGGTCTTGGGATGCTCTTTCACGAAGGGGGCTTCGGCGTGGGACGAAGCGAGGGCCGTAGCCGAACACAACGACGTACACGTGGCAGCCAACAGGAGCCGGGCGATAGCGGATTTCATTCGGGGAACCTCCTCTTTAAGCAGTGGGCGGGGGCAAAACGGGGTTTTTAGCGGCGACGACGGAACCCGACGATTCCCACCGCGAGCAGCGCCACAGACGCCGGAGCGGGAAGCGAGATGTGAAGTGTGTACTCGGCGCCAGCTTGCGGGCCGCCGAGGGTGAACGAAGAGTCGCCCGGGGTAGCGCCACCGAAGGCGTAGCCGCCGAACTCTCCGTCGGGGCGAGCCAGTTCCGTGAACAGGGAGCCGGTGAAACTGGCGTTCGCGGTGTTCGATGCCGACGCCACCGCGACGAAGTACTGACCCGCACCCGTCAGAGAAATCATCCCGAGGAAGGCATCGAGGTCGGTCGAACTGCCTGGGTCGGTCGGAAAGGAGTCGTCGTTGTCGCCCAGCAGCGTTCCATCGGCGGAAAAAACCGCGACGTAACTGTCGAAAGCCGCTCCGCCGTCGATATCAAACCAAGCGAACCCGCCCGGGGAGTTGAAGGAATAGAAATCGATGTCGCTTCCACCGGCTCGCCCGGTGACGCTGGCCGTCGGGATATTGCCGAACACGAGCGGGTTGACGTTAGCCGTAAATGCCCCGTCCGGAAGACTTTGGGCGGATCCGCGTAAGTTGTTGATCGCGGCACCGTCGATTTCGTTCTCCAGTACGGGGTTAGCGAGCGCTGGCGCTGCCCCAAAAATACACAACGCCATCCCGATCCGTGCTTGCCTCGGTGAAATCACGACCTCTCTCCTTAAACGAATATAGACGGAACCGACACCACCACGACCACTCGCATTACTGACTAATTCTCCGCCCTGCCACATTTCTGCGATGAGGCTTGCGTTAAACAAAGAACATCCCCGCCACCCTTTCGAGGGCCACCCATGATGGGTTTTCCGACGAATGAAATCACGGGTTTTCAACGGGGCGCCCGGGACGTCGCGGGCGGTTGCGGGTGAGATGTCAGTGCGTTCAACGACACGATGTGGTGACGTCATCACTCCTGACCAGTCCTGTCGGCGTTTCACAAAAGTCGAGGATGCGTTCGCGGGGCGGCCCTTGGAAACGGCTCGGTCCATCTCAGCTTTCACCTGCTTGAAGGCTTTTCGGCTTCCCTACGGTTCTTTTTAGAACCTGCGATGAAATGCGATCACTGCGACAAATCCGCTACGGTGCGCGAAACCACCGTCACCAACGGCGCCAAGGTCGAGCGGAATCTTTGCGAAGCCTGTGCCATCCAATTGGGAGTGTTGCCGGATACCGCCGCGGCCGCTACGGGTTCCGCTTCACAGGCCGTGTACGTTTCTGTTCAGGGTCGCCCGATTGCCTCGGTTTGCGGGGTGTGCGGGACGACCCTCAGCGATTTCAAGCAGCACGGCCTGCTCGGCTGCGCCGACTGCTACAAAGTCTTCGAGCCCCAGTTAGTCCCGCTCCTTGAACGGGCTCATGAAGGTGGCGTCGCCCATCGTGGTAAATCGCCTTCCCACACTCGCCTGTCTGGCGACGCCGGCAAACGTGCCGTCGCCGAGCCGTCCGCGACCGGGCCGACGCCCGTCGGTCGCGTCAAGAAAGTCGGGCCGGGCGATCCGGAACTGTTCAAGTTGGGCATGGTCCTTGAACAGTTGCAGATTCGCCTCAAAGAAGCCGTGGGCGCGGAACATTACGAAGCTGCTGCGAAAATCCGCGATCAGATTGTGAAACTCAAGGAGGCCGCGCCCGAGGCCGCCAGAGCGTCGCGGCGAAAACCCAAGCCCGGCGAGGAGCCCGCTCCGTGAGCGAGAGCCCATCGTCATCCGGATCGGCCGGCGACCTCTCGCCGGGGTCCGGCGTTCCATGGTTGGCGGGCGAGGGCGAAGCTTCCGATGTGGTGCTGTCGTCACGGGTGCGCCTGGCCCGCAACCTGGCGGGGGTCCGATTTGTCGGCAAGGCCGACCGGCGGGAGCGGATGCATGTGCTGGAGTCGGTGCGGGCCCACTCCACCAGCCTCCAGTCGATGGGCCGAATGGTATGGATCAACCTCCACGAATCGTCGGTCAACGACCGCACCATCCTGGTCGAACGGCACCTCATTTCCAAGCAGCACTCCAAGTCTCGCGGCGGCAACGCCGAAGACCCGCGGGCGGTCCTCTTTTCAGTCCCGGACGAGCGGATCTCGATCATGGTGAATGAGGAAGACCATCTGCGGATGCAGTCGGTGATGCCCGGCCTCTGCCTCGACGCCTGCTGGCGAACTCTGGACAGCGTGGACGACGCCATCGGCGAATCGCTGCCGTTCTCGTTCGCGCCCCGCTTCGGGTACCTCACCGCGTGCCCGACCAACGTCGGAACGGGCCTGCGGATGTCGGCCATGCTGCACCTGCCCGCGTTGCGGCTGACCGGCGAACTGGAGAAGGTCAAACGGGCCGCCAACGACATCGCGCTCGCGGTCCGCGGCTTCTACGGTGAAGGATCCGAGGCTATCGGAGACCTGTATCAAATTTCCAATCAAACCACGCTGGGCAAGTCCGAAGCGACGATCTTGACCGAACTCCAGCAGGAGATCTTGCCCCGCGTCGTCGAGTACGAGCGCTCCGCGCGGCGCGAACTGCTTTCCAAGCGGCTCTCGACGATCGAAGACCAAGTTTACCGGGCGTACGGCACGCTCTTGCACGCCCGACTCCTCGGAACCGAGGAGTCCATGACACTCCTCAGCCTTGTTCGGCTCGGCGTTGTGGCCGGGCTGATCACCGCGCATTCCCAAGCCAAGGTCAACCGCCTCTTCCTGCTGGTGCAGCCGGGCCACCTGCAAATGCTTTCCGGAACCTCGCTGGACCAGGAACAGCGGAAAGTGGCCCGCGCGGACATTGTCAGGATGGAGTTGAAGTAGGCGTAGCCTTCGGTCGCTTGAGTTACTCTTGACTCTGATTTCGGCCCGGCCGCGGGCCTTGTTGACTGTTACGAACGGATGTCATGCCACCGCCCAAGCCCACACGCTTTGTTTGGCCGCCCAACGCCGGTTCGTTGGGCGCCCCGCCGGCCCCGACTCTCACCATCCCAACCGGACGTCGGGCCGCGCCGCCCGACGCCGATCGCTTTTGGTGGCAATCGATCGAGCGAACTTGGCTGGGGCTCCTCCGATCTTCGCTCCACGAACGGATCGTTGAGGCCGGTTGGGAGGCCGACGAGCCCGATGCATACTGCCATCGGTGCGGGGCATCTCTGCGTCGGGCGGAGGCCCAGCATCTTGGAGCCGGCGGGTGCGGTCGCTGCCGTGACGATCCGACGCCGTGGACACGGCTGGTCCGGCTCGGGCGCTTTGACGACGTCTTGCGGGACGGCGTTCTCGAGGCCAAGTTCGAGCGCAATCACTCCGCTATCAAGGTTCTCGGCCGCGCCATGGCTGCCTCTCTTGCGGGGGCGATGCTGTCCGAAGGACGTTCACCGGTCGACACCGTTCTGGTGCCCATCCCGACCACGCGCTGGCGGACCTTTCGCCGCGGCATCGACCACTCGGGCCGGCTTGCACGGCAGATCGGATGGCATCTGCCGATCCCCACGGCCCACCTTCTCTCGCGGCAAAACGGCCGGGCTCAGGTCGGCCTCACCGCCGAATCACGGCGCCGCAACGTTCATCGAACCATGAGTCTTCGGGTCCCCCTCGCCAACGCTCCGGGCTCCGACACCGGTTCCGGGTTGCCGGGCTCGTCCGTTCCACTGATCGTGATCGTGGACGATGTCATCACGACGGGGGCGACCCTGCGTGAGGCCTGCCGGGCACTCCGATCGGGGCTGAAGCCACAGCGGGATTTCGAGATTTGGTCGGTTGTGGCGGCCGCGGCAGAATTGGCCTGACCCGCGACTGCTTTGAGGTGCCGCGTCGCCCCCCAAGAAATCGTCCATAAAAAACCCCGGGCACCGGGCCCGGGGTCCCATAGTCTTCAACGCCGGAGCGAAATCACGCCTTGCGGGTGAGTTCGGTCTTCATCATCATGTATTCCTTGCCGCTCTTGGGGTCGTTCATGTACATCTCAACCGTTTTGCTGTTGGGCCCGGTGACGGTTTCGACTTCACGCATCACCGCGGGCTTCTTGGTGATCGGGCAATTGTACTGGTAGTTCCAAGTCGTCGTCTTGCCGTCGCCGGACATGGTTCCCTCACCGACCATCACGCCCGTGCCCATGTTGTCGATCCAGGTGGAAACATATTTCTGGGAGACGTTGTCAAAGCCGGCAATTCCCATTCCCTTGTACGGCCCCATGCCCGGCATCTCGCCCGCCCAGTCGATCGAGACGAAACGGCCGTCCATGATCGGGGTGACGGTGCACGTGCTCTGGCTCTTCATTCCCTCGCTATCAGGCCCCATCCACTGCGTCGTCGAGCCCGTCCATTTGCCCACGCCCTTGGTCAACATGGCGTGCTGGTCGCCCGGCGTTCCCGCCTGAATGCAGGCCGTCATGTCCTCCATCGTCCAACCTGCGGGCAACTTCATTCCTTCCGGCATGCCCTTCATGTCGGGCTGCGCGGCGGGGGCTACGGGCTTGGCGGGTGCAGTCGCGGTGACGGGCTTGGAGTTGACCGGGGCGGCGGGAGTGGCGGGCTTGGTTCCCTTGGTCGCGGGCTGGGCCAACGCGATAGACCCGGCTAGGGCGGCAAGGGTAACGGTACACAGTGCGAACGAATTGCGATTCATGGAGCCTCCGAGAGATAAGAATGGCCCCGCGTACTCCCGCTTCGGTCAAGAGTGCGGCGGCCCTTTTGTCAGGTAGATAGTAGGTATCCATAACCTTGACTGTCCGCAACGGTCGGATTGGGGTTTGGTGGGAGGGCGACTGAGGACCTCGAACTTCACTTGGACCCATTGCTCCCTCGGCCGCTTGGCCCGACCAACGCAAAGATGGGACTGAAATGAAAGGGCGGGACCGCTCGGCCCCGCCCGTCTCGTTTGGTAATGACACGCCTTGCCCGGTGGAGGGCTGGCGGATCCGGGTTAGCAGGAACCGGCATCCCAGCGATTGAAGAACTCAACGACATCGTCCGAGTCACTGTCCCCATCTTCGTCGGCATCGGCGCAGCCGTCGCCGGAATCAAGGGCCCCGAAAAACCCGGTGATGTCGTCGGAGTCAAAGTCACTGTCGCCATCGAAGTCGCCGGCGCAGCCGCCGGGCGTCTGCCATGCGCAGCCAGCGCCGGGCGTGCAGACGAGCGAGAACGAACCGTTGCCGACGCTGGTGCGGTAGCCGCCCACGCGGATCACGTAGTTCTGGCCCGCGATCGTCGGGAAGTCCAGATTCGACCGGAAGCCGCAGGCATCGTCGTTGCACGCGATCGCCGACGCGAAGGTAGGGCACTGGCTGCCCGCGTACACGGCGAGTTCCGTGTCCCAAGTCGCCAAGCCGCAGGTGGTGAGGTTCGCGCTGCCGGTGCAGGACGCGGTATAGACGTACCAGACGTCCTGGGAAATTTGGGCGTCGCTCGCGAAGAAGCAGTTGGTCGGCTCGGCCGGACCATCCGTGGTCGCGTTCACGGTCGTGAAATTCGTCAACCCGTCGGAGACCGCGAACCGGCTGTGACAGGCGTTGTTGTCGGGCGTGCAGTCGTTGATGAACATCTGATAGAAGCCCGACCAGCCTGCGAACCCGCTGATGCGGATGCGATAGGTCACCCCCGCCGCGGCATCAAACGAGACCCGGCTCTGGAGCCCGATCGCATCGTCGTTGCAGACCACTTGGTTGTTGGTGGTGCCGGGGCAGCCGTTGTGCACCGAGAGCACCGTGTCATAGGTTGAACCTGCGGTATCGATCACCGCGACGCCGGAGCAGGTGGGTGTGTAGGAATACCACACGTCCGGACTGGAGGTCGAGGCGCCGCAACCGGCGGAGCCATCGTTGGAAGCGCACAGGGTGCTCCCGGCGTAAATATCCCCGGCCACCGCCCCGATGGGATTGAAGCAACCGTCGTGGGACGGGGCCGGGCCGCCCTCGATATTGAGGTTGAAGTTGCCGGCGAGTCCGGAAAAACCGGAGACGCGAAGGAGGTAGGTGGTGCCGCCCGTCAACGGGACCCTGAGGAATGAATCGCGGTTGCCGACACACCCGTTCTCGTCGCCGCTGTCGTCGTCACAAAACAGGCTTGCCCCGCCGCACGACGTGTGCAGGCTGATCACCGTGTCGTACGACGAGCCGCAGGTGTTGAAAACATATTCGCCGTCGCAACCGGGACGGAACGAATACCACACATCCGGTGAGGAGGTCGAGGACCCGCAAGACGCGACCCCGTCGGGCGTAGCCCCCAGAGTCGTGCCGGAGTAGTTTCCGAGATCCACCACGGTCGCGAGCCCGCACCCATTGTTGGAGGGAGTCACGCCGCCCGAGCAGGGGTTGAGCAAGTTGCGGGCGTTCACGAACGCCGCGAGATCGATGCGCTGTGCGACGTTCGGACCGTCCTGACGGCAGTGCGTGACCACCCCCACGACCGCGCCGTCACTGTTGCGGATGTATCCGGAACCGGAGTTTCCGCCACGGACGTCGTTGGAAATATCGTAATTGGTGTTGTTGACGTCGGTGATCGACCCCGGGCTGAACTGCTGCGTCTGGCTCCGAACGCACGTGGTGTCGAGGCCGTAGCCGAAGATGCTGGTCACAGTGTTGTCCGCAGCGGAGCCGCCCAGGGCGCGGAAGGTGCCGTAGCGGGAAAAGGGCGTCTGCCCAAGGTTGTTCGTGCCCATCCGAAGGACGCCCCAGTCGCTCCCCACTCCGTTGTTGCTAAACCGGAAGCCCGGCTGCACGGGGAACTGGTCGGCCACGGGCGGGGCCACCGTCCCACAGCCGGTGGTGCTCGGGGGCACATTAAAGTGCACCACCAGGTTCGACTGACCATCAAGACAGTGCCCCGCGGTCACCATGCCAGCACCGCCGCTGCAGTACACGGTTCCCGAGCAGCCGACCGGCATAATCCGTCCGGACCACGATTCAGACGACGGGGAGCGGCTGTCCGAGCCGACGATTCCGCACTGAGCACCGTCGCCCGCGGGTTGAACCCCCAGTTCATACCCCACGTCCTTGATCGCGATCCGATTCCCGACCGTGTTCGGCGCGGCGATCACCTCGACAAGCAGCGTGTCGCCATTGAAGTACGCCGAGGTATACCCCCACATCTCCAGCAACTTTGCGTCAAGAATCTGCGTCTCGCCGTCCCGCATGGATGTAAACCGCACTTGGCTCCCCTCCGCCAGTTCCACGTCCGCAAGATACACGCGGATGAAATTGGAGTCGGCGACCGTCACCGGGAAGGCCGCGACCACGGCGCTATCGGCCGCCGCGTTGGCCAGCCAGCCGGTGTCGGCCCGATAGCGCATCACACCGCCCACCGGCGACTGCAGCGTGCTCTGGGCGTGGAGCGTCCCCGCCGCCAGTGCGAGCGCGGCGGCACAACATAACACTTTTTTCATACGAACCCTTTCTCGATTCCGGAAGCCCTGGAGTGACGTACCGCCCGCCGCGGCAAGAACATGCCGCGAAAACCCATTCAGGCGGTGATAGAAACGAGCCTCTATTTGAGAAAGACGGAGCGGGCTCGTATCGACCCACCCGTTTCTAAAATAAATGGGGCGATCCGCCCGGTCGCTTCACCGAGGAACGCGCGGTTCGTATTCTTTGGCCATGAGACGCGATCTTCACCGGTCGGCACCGTTCGTCATCTCAACCCTCATCCTGATCGCATGGCTTGATTCGCCCGCAGCGGCCCAAACGGCCGCCTCGCCGAGTCCGACCGTACCGGATCGGTCCGCGGAGAGCCGCGTCGCTCGCGCCGCCGATCGGGCCCGGCTAGAGAAATTGGATGTGGGCTGGCGAACCAAGGATTTCGCAACTATCGATGCCATCTTCGATGAGGCTTGGAAAACCGACCGGTCTTGGGCGCTCGAAAGCAGCCACCGTTTGGCGGTTGGCGAGGATACTGCCGCGCGGCCCTTGGGGATAGCTCAACTCGCCTTGCATGTCACACCATCCGAACTTCTGAAGTGCCTCCGCGGGTTCGATCAGTCCCGGGCCCGGGCCGAACGCCGAACGCTTGTCATGCTTTCGCTCTCCGCGCTAACGACCGCTCCCGCGGCGGATGCCCGCGCGGTTGCTGCGGCCCTCCTCGCCGACCAGGATCAAGTTCTCCGCGCGGCGGCGGCCACCCTTGCGGGCGTTCGACAAGACGCCGCCCTCACCGAAGCGTTGTTGCCGCTTCTCCGCGAGAATCCGACCTTCAAGCCGAAGTGGGATGGTGACGAAGAAGACATTCTGCAGTCCCGCGCGTACGGGGCGTTCGAGGCGGTTTGGGGCGTGCGTCCCCGTTCCGCCAACGAGGCGGGGGCGCTCCTGAGGGTGACGGTGCCCTTC
Source organism: uncultured Phycisphaeraceae bacterium (assembly GCA_964549785.1). Taxonomy (GTDB): domain Bacteria; phylum Planctomycetota; class Phycisphaerae; order Phycisphaerales; family UBA1924; genus JBEIUO01. The sequence goes on from CAZJXA010000006.1 coordinate 19,531, forward strand.
AAAGAGACGCCCGCACGCGGATCAAATGAGCCGCTCGACGAGCCTTCAGCGCCTGCTCCCCCGCTGGTTTCAGAGCCGCTTCGCGGCAGGCCGTACTTCCCCATCCGCCACTTCCTGATTAACTTCGAGTTCGGGAACGACCGAACCGGCGGTTCCGAAATGGCTCGCGCGGTGGAAGCGTTCGCCGCTCCCGAATGGGAGGCGATGATCGCCGCCGCGGAGCCCGTGTTCGGCCCCCTCCCGATCGCGTCGCCCCGGCTCATCATTGCCGACCGCGCACGCTACTCATCGGTCGGGGGCAACAGTTTTCGGCCCGGATCGGGGACCGGCAACCAGATCGCGCTGCTGGAATCCGTGCCGGACGCGATGGCCGCGACGGTGCGTCACGAGTGCGTCCACGTCTTGCACGGAGCCTCGTTTGAACGCCAGCCGCGCTGGCTTTCCGAAGGGCTTGCCGAAAGTCTTTCGATTTCAACCGGCGGGTCGGTTTGGACTCCCCAAACGATCCGGGAACGCCAATTCGACGACGAACTCGAAAAGGGTGTGTTCACCGAACTGCTGGGGTGGAAAGGCCCCGCGAGTTCCGGGGGTCGCGAAAGCCGGCTTTATGCCATGGCCCACCTCGCGGTCGACTTTCTCCGCTTCGGGCCGCACGCCGCGCCCCACGCGCGGCTCCACCTGTTCATGGCGAAACTGGGCGATCATCAGAGCGATCGGACCACGCTCGAGAGGTTGTACGGCGGGACTGTGAAGGAGATCGATCGGGCATTGGCGGACTGGGTGGGCGGGCGTTGACGTCGTACGGGACGCTCTCGCTTATGTTTTGGCCTGTTCTTTTGCCCAAGCATCTTTGAGCGCAACCGTTCGATTGAACACGATCTGCTCCGCCGTCGAATCGGCGTCCACGGTGAAGTATCCCAGCCGCTCGAACTGGTACGTCGTGCCCGCGAGGTCTGCTGCGTGAACCGGGTCCACCCACGCTTCGATCGTTTCCAGCGAGTTCGGATTGAGGTCGTCGGCCCAGTTTCCGGTGCGCTTGCCCGGCTCTTCGGCCGTGAAAAGCCGATCAAACACGCGCACCTGGGCCTTGACAGCGCTGTCCGCCGAAATCCAGTGCAGCGTTCCCTTCACTTTCTTCGTCGGCTTGCCGTCCGGGCCTGGCGGCGCATCGCCGCCTCTGGTTGCCGGATCGTACGTCGCTTTGACCTCAACCACGTTGCCCGCCGCGTCCTTCACGACTCCGATGCAGGTGATGAAATACGCCCACCGCAATCGCACCTCCTGCCCAGGGGCGAGTCGGAAGAACTTCTTGGCGGGGGTCTCCATGAAATCTTCATGCTCGACGTAGATCGTCCGACCGAACGTTACCTTGCGGGTCGCGGGGTTAGGGGTTTCCGGGGTCGCCGGCGCAATCGCGAAGTCCAGTTCTTCCGTGTGTCCGTCGGGCCAGTTCTCGATCGTCACCTTGAGCGGCCGCAAGACAGCCATGGTCCGCAGGGCGTGAACGTTGAGGTGTGTGCGAACTGCGTTCTCCAGTCGCCCGATATCGATCAGGCTGTCGGTCTTGGTGACCCCGATCTCGGCGCAAAACGCCCGCAGCGCGGCGGCCGGAACGCCCCTGCGCCGCAGGCCGGCGATTGTCGGCATCCGCGGATCGTCCCACCCCTTCACCAACCCCTCGTTCACCATCTTCAAGAGATTGCGCTTTGACAGGATGGTGTATGTCGGGATCAGTTTGGCGAATTCAATCTGCTGGCTGTGATGGATTGCCGTCCCGAACGAGCCCGAGCCGTCCGCGGTGCGGCCCTCGTTGATCGAATCGATGAACCAGTCGTAGAGCGGCCGATGGTTCTCGAACTCGAGTGTGCAGACGGAGTGCGTGATCTTTTCGAGCGAATCCTCGATGCCGTGGGCCCAATCGTACATCGGGTACAGGCTCCACTTGTCGCCGGTGTTGTGGTGCGTCTCGTGAAGGATGCGGTACATCACCGGGTCTCGCAGGTTGAAGTTCGGGCTCGCGAGATCGATCTTCGCCCGGAGCGTCATCGACCCGTCGGCGTGCTTCCCGAGTTTCATTTCGCGGAACAGTTTCATTGACTCCTCGCGAGGGCGGTCGCGGAAAGGGCTGGTCGCGGGAACCGTCGGCGTGCCGCGGTTCTTGGAAACCTCGTCGCCGCTCAGCTGGCAGACGTAGGCCTTGCCTTTCAAGATGAGTTCCTTGGCGAACTCGTACATCTCGTCAAAGTAGTTGCTTGCAAAGAACAGCCCGCCCGCGTTCTGACCTGAATCGAAGGCCGCCCCGAGCCACTTGACGTCCCGCTGGATCGAATCGACGTACTCGACTTCCTCCTTGGAAGGGTTCGTGTCATCAAACCGCAGATTGAACTTCCCGCCATACTTCTCGGCCAACCCGAAGTTCAGGCAGATGCTTTTGGCGTGCCCCAGATGAAGGTAGCCGTTGGGTTCCGGCGGAAAGCGGGTGTGGACCAGCGGGGTGCCGTCGGGAGCTGTCCCCCAGCGCCCGCTTTGATTATCCGCCTCGACAATCTGCTCGATGAAGTTGAGCGGAGTGGCGGGCGTCGGGGAGTTGGCGGGGGAAGTCGAATCCGGGTCGGTCATGCAGCAGGGTAGAAGTGGTGAACCGGGAAAAGCACCGCCGACCGCGGCAGATCCAAGCCCTTGATCTTCGGGGGCAACGGCGCTGGCACGTCGTTCGCGTACCGGCTCCGCATGACCCTGCGTGCGCTCTGCCTGATGGTGCTGGTGTTCCTGATCGCCCCCACCCCCACCACCAACGCGACCACGGTTAAGGATCTCGCCCGTCTGGGCGGTCAAGGCCAATCTATATTAAGAGGAGTCGGCCTCGTGGTCGGGCTGCCCGGCACCGGGGATTCCGGCAAAGAACTCGCCGTCGCCCGCCCGCTCGCCAAACTGATCGATAACGGCGGCATCGAGATCGGCAGCCCGCTCGAACTCAAAAACAGCCGCTCCGTCGCCCTGGTTTCCGTCACATGCATCATCCCGGCCAGCGGCGCCATGAGCGACGACCTCTTCGACGTCACCGTTTCGGTCCTCAACAGCGCCCAGAGCCTCCGCGGCGGTGAACTTTACCTGACCGTGCTCCGCGGCCCCTTTCCGGACAGTCCGCCCTTCGCCATCGCCCAGGGACAGATCGACCTCGAAGACATCCTGACGCCCACCTCGGGCCGGGTGCGGGGTGGGGCCCGCATGATCCGCGATATCCTGACCCCCGAAGTCGGCGATAACTTCGAGATTATCGTCGATCCGGCCTTTGCCGGGTGGGGCGCGGTGAGCCAGATCGCCACGGCCATTAACGCCAAGGCCCAGCCCCAAGGCCCAGAAGTCGCCTTCGCCATCACCGAGCGAGTGATCCGCGTCTCGGTGCCGGAATCCGAGCGGAGGGACCGCGCCGGATTTCTCTCCGACGTCCTTTCCGCGGACGTTAACGTCGCGCTCCTGGACCTGCCCGCGCAGGTCATCATTAACCGGCGCTCCGGGGCCATTATCCTCCCCGTCGACGTCTCGATCAGCCCCGTCGCCATCACGCACCGCGGCCTGACGATCACGACGGTGACGCCGCCGCCCATCCCGACCGCCCAGAACCCGCTCGTTTCACGGTCGGATTGGGCCAGCATCAAGACCGGCGCGAGGCCGTCGGAAGCTGCGAAACTTTCGGACTTGGTCGCCGCCTTCGAGCAACTCGACGTCCCCGTCGAGGACCAGATCGGCATCATCCAGATGCTGCACAAAGGCGGGCAACTGAAGGCCAAACTGCTGATCGATTGAGAACCGAAGTAAGAAGTGAACACAGAGCGGCACGTGATTCTCTCGGCATTGCCATTTTCTGCGCCGCCTGTTTCTCAGCTCCCTTAGATCGGTCTGCCTTCTCTGCGTTCACGCCTTTCTCGACTTTTTTTCCGCTCCACGCGTCCGTGTCGCTGTGTTCACCCGCCTTCCGAGAGATCCACGATGACCGTTGATCCCCTGTCCCCGTCCAGCGTTCGCGGGCCATCCGGGGCAAACCTCGCAGCGGTCCAGCGGTCGTTCTCGCAGGTTTTGTCCCGCTCGAGCGGTGATCGACCGGGCGCGACGCCGGAATCGAAAACCCGTGAAGCCGCCGCCCAACTCGTCTCCACCGCCCTTGTCCAACCAATCCTTGAACGCTTGCGGGCCTCGAACCAGGCCGCAGCGCCGTTCGCGCCGAACCAGGCGGAGCGCACCTTCGGCGCACTCTTGGACACCGAACTCGCGCAAAGACTGACCCAATCCGGCAACTGGCCCCTTGTCGATGCGGTGGCAAGCCGCTTGCTACGCAGGCAAGCATCCCAGGCACCGCTGGTTGGAGACGCCGCTTCGTGACGCAGAGCCCCGCACATTCACCCCGCGACAAGGCCCCGGCCCCCAGTGCGCCGCCGCTGAACGTGCAGACCTTGGAGCCGCGCCTGGCGTCCATCGTCGATGTCCTGGGTGATGTCCATCGGCGACTCGTCACCATCTGCGACGACCACCGCCGGGCGCTCAAAAAAGCCGATGCCGGAGCCCTCGCTGAGATTAACACCCGCCACGCCGCGGCTCTCAACGATCTCAAAGCCATCGACGCGGACCGGCGCAAACTCGCGGCGGCGGCCGCCTCAACCTTTGGCACTTCGCTGAAGCGGAGCAGGGGTACCGAACCCACCCTCGCCGATCTTGCGTCCCTCCTCCCGGAGCGGCAGCGCCCCGTGCTCATGGCCCGCATCGACGATCTCCGCATACTTGTCCGCTCCGTCGAACGCTCCACCGCCACGCTGAAGATCGCGTCGCGTCATCTGGCGTCGCACATGGAGGGCCTCTTGAGGGTCGTCGCCACCCGCCTGAATCACAGCGGCGTCTATGGCCGCGCCGGCAACGTCTCCGCCGGGGCCGCCGTCATGAGCGGGCTGGACGTACGAACCTGATGGGACTCTCCTCCGCCATCAACATCGGCCGAACGGCCCTGCAAGCCAGCCAACTGGGCATCCAAGTAGCCGGCAACAACATGGCGAATGCCGCTACGCCGGGATACTCGCGTCAATCGCTCGCGCTCACCCCCCTCCGCGGCGACGGCACATCCATCGGCGGGTCTGTCGGACTGGGCGTTCAGGTTTCCGATGTTCGCCGCCGCGTCGATCAGGCTCTCGAAGGCCGGCTGAACGCCAGCCTCAGCGACCGCGAGCGCACCACCACACTCGCCAACATCATGTCCCAGGTCGAATCGGCCCTGGGCGAACTGGGCGACAACGATCTTTCGTCCGAACTCTCCTCGTTCTTTACCGCATGGTCCGAGCGTTCTAACCAGAGCCAGAGTGTCTCTGTAGTCGTTCAGCAGGGCCGCAAACTCGCCGACTTCCTTCAGTCGCTCCGCTCCCGGATTGAAGATCAGACTTCGCAGGTTGACCGCGAACTGGGAGCCGCGACGCAGGAGGCCGACAGCCTGGCCGCCCAGATCGCCAACCTCAACGGTTCGATCTCCATCGCCGAGGGTACCGGCAGCACCGCGAACACCCTGCGCGACCAACGCGACCAACTCATCGCTCAACTGTCCGCTCTTGTGGACGTGTCCGTCATTGATCGTGGCCAACAGGGCGTCGACGTTCTGATCGGCTCCACGCCGGTCGTTCTCGGGACCACCTCCCGCGGCATCGAGATCCGGCGGGAACTCGAGGACGGCCAGACTGTCTACTCGCTCCAGAGCCGTACCGATCAGACCCAACTGACCGTCCAATCCGGCCGGATCGGCGGACTTTTGGAGGCTCGCTCGGATTCGACCGGCGGCACCATCGAGTCGCTCGATACCTTGGCCGCAGGCGTCATTTTTCAGGTCAACCGCTTGCACTCGACCGGCCGCACCCGCACCGGGATTACGAACGCGGGAGCGACGCTGGGAATCCCTACGCCCGACCGCACGCTCGCCATCAACAACTCCAGCAACTCCTCCTTCAACGGGCTGCCGTTCGCCGCCGTCAACGGCGGCTTCTCGGTCACCGTCCGCGATCAGGCGGGTGGTCAATCCCGCACCGTGCGGATCGACGTTGACCTCGACGGTCTGACCGCGGCAGGCCTCAGCGGCACCACCGACGACACGTCACCCCAGGATATCGCGGACGCGATCGACGCCATCAACGGACTGTCGGCGTCGTTCAATGCCGAGGGCAAGTTGCAGATCGCGGCCGAGCCGGGTTTCTCGTTCAATTTCGCCGACGACTCCTCCGGCGTGCTCGCGGTGATGGGAATCAACTCGTATTTCACCGGCACCGACGCCGCCACCATCGCCGTGAACGGCGAACTGCTCGCCGATCCGACCCGCCTTTCGGCCGGAAGGGATCAGAACGGCGTCTTTGTCGAGAACGGAACCGCCCTCGCCATCACGTCGCTCCAGTCCACGGGCATTGAGTCCCTTGGTGGGCGTTCGCTCACGGAATATTGGCGCGACACCGTCCAGGCCACGGGCACCCAGACCGCTTCGACCAACAGCCTCGCCCAGGCTGCGGCGGTCGTCCACGAGAGCCTTGAAGCCCAGCGGGCCGCCGTGAGCGGCGTCAACATCGACGAAGAATCCATCGATCTCATGAACTACCAACGCCAATATCAGGGTGCCGCCCGCCTCATCTCCATAGCCAACGAACTGACCCAAACGCTGCTGGGGCTGGTGTAAAGAGAAAAGGCGTTCGGCATCGGGCACGAGGCACCGGGGCCGATCCAAAGAAGTCACCGAGTCACGAAGAACGATGGACCGAAGTTTGTTTGTGCCCGACGCCGAATCCCGAATGCCCAGTGCCCAATGCCGAGTGCCTAATTCCTAACTCCTAGTGCCTCATTTCCATGTCCCTCCCCGCCTCCATCTCCCGCACCACAAGCCTCCTGTCGTCACAGCTGGCCCTTGGTCACATCGGCCGCACCGGCACCTCGCTCCTCCGCATCCAGGAACAGATTTCCACCGGCCGCGCCATCCTCCGGCCCAGCGATGATTCCGTCAAAGCCGCCACCATCGGCACCCTCGACGACCGCATCGAACGCTCGACCCAGATTACCCGCAACCTCTCGCATGCCGAGGCCTCGCTCGGGGTCCTCGATTCCGCGCTCGAAGAGGCCAACACCCTCGCCCTTCAGGCCCGCTCGATCGCCTCTGACCAGGTTAACCTCACCGCTTCGTCCAGCGAGCGGGCCCAACAGGCGATTGTTATCGATCAGATGCTCCGTTCGCTCTTTGACGTCGCCAATCAAACCAGCGTCGCCGGGTACATCTTCGGAGGGAACGTCACCAGCCAGGCGCCCGTGGTCGCCTTCAACGGCGGGTATCGCTTCCGGGGCGACGGGGCGGGCCTCACCACCGATCTCGGGCCCGCCACTAACGTCCCGATCACCCTGGGCCAAGGCAATCCGCTGGTCTCCTCGTCGATCCGCGTTCGGGGCACCGTTGACCTTAACCCGTCACTCACCACCGATACTCGCCTGACGGATGTCCGCGGCGCACGCGGCCTCGGCGTTCGCGCCGGATCCATCGAGTTATCGATCAACTCCGGACAGCGAGTCCCCGTCGATCTCACCGACGCCGACACCGTCCAAGACGTCGCCGACCGACTCGAAGCTGCCATCCGCCGGCACGAGACCGACACCGGCATCGTCGTGCTGGGGCCTTCCGGAGTGGCGACGGGTACCGACGGAGTTACCCTCGACATCGCTTCCGGCACGATCGACTTCTTGGACGTCGCCTCGGGGGTTACCGCCGCGGATCTCGGCCTTTCGGGCATTACCTTTAGTGCCTCCACCGCCGCCGCGGGTGCGCTCGACCCCCGACTGTCGTGGACCGCGCCGATCACGTCGTTGGCCGGCGTCACCGGGCCGTTGGGGTCGATCTCGATCAGCAACCTGGGCCGCGCCGCCACCATCGACCTTTCCTCCGCCGCCACCCTCCAAGACCTCCGCAACGCCATCGAAGCCGCCGACGTCGGCGTCCGTGTCGTCATCAACGACGCGGGCACCGGGATAGACGTCCTCAACGACGCCTCCGGAGCGAGTTCCGCCGCACTCTCGATCGCCGAATCGAATCCGGGAACTTTCACCGCAACCCGCTTGGGAATCCGCTCGTTCATCGCGGACACGCGCATCGACGACTTCAACTTCGGCCGGGGCGTCTCCGTCGTGAACGGCGTCACCAACCCCGTCACCGGCACGATTGATCGGGCCCTCAACACCGATCTCCGCATCCGCCTGGGTGACGCCGCCGACACCACTGTCGATATCGACCTCCGGCCCCAGGACATGATCACGGTGCAGACCGTGATCGACCGCATCAACGCCGAAGCCGCTCCGCAACTCGCCGCCGCCGGCCTCTCCCCCACCGCGTTTAGCGCGTCGATCTCTCCCACTTCCAACGGCATCGCCTTCACCCAAACCGCTTCATTTACCGGCACCATCCGCATCGAACCCCGCAACAACTCCGGCGCTGCCGAGCAACTCGGTCTGACCGGAGGCTCGTTCGACGCTGCAAGCGCAACCTTCACCGGCCAAGATCGCGCAAGGGTGCGCATCGATAGCCTTTTCACCCACCTGATGGACCTCCGTGACGCCCTCCGGGCCAACGACGTGGCTGGCATAGGACTTGCTGGGTCATCATTGGAAACCTCGATCGGGTCGCTGGCCGAAAGCCGCGGCATGGTCGGGAGTTTCGCCCAGCGCGTCGAATCCGCGATCGAAAGCGAAGAAGACCGCCGCACCCTCGACGACACTGTCCGCAGTTCACTCCGAGACACCGACTACGCGCAAGCTGCGACCCGCTTCTCCCTTCTTCAGACGCAACTCGAAGCCTCCATCCGGGTCACCAGCCTTTCATCTTCTCTCTCCCTCTTGGATTTCATCTCGTGATCGTTCATTCACCTCCGTCCCTTTTCACCCTTGAAGTGACGGAGCCACCAGTTTCCACCCCGCACGCGCTTCGGCCGGCGTGACGGGACCAAGGGGATCACGGGGCTGCCGGGCGTTTCACGCTGAAACGCCGGGCGCTCTATCCGGCCGATTGCACGCGGGAGGCTGCACACATGGAAGTCAGGACGACACGGTTTGGTACGCTTCAGATATCCGACGACCGCATCATCCAGTTCCCCAAGGGGCTGCTCGGGTTCGCGGCCTGCACCCGTTACTGCCTGCTCGAACCCGGCGATCAGGCCGCCTTCTTTTGGCTCCAATCGCTGGAAGATCCGGGCCTGGCGTTCGTGGTCACCGACCCCAGCCTCTTCGTCCCCGAGTTTTCCGTTCCCATCCGGCCCGAGCAGATGGTCGAACTCAAACTCGGCCGGCTTGATGATGCCCAAGTCTTCGTCATCGTCAACAAGATCGACCAACAACTCACCGGCAACCTGCAGGGCCCGTTGATTGTCAACACCCTCACCCGCACGGGCGAACAGATGGTTCTCGCCGAGAAGCGCTGGACCACCCGGCACCCGCTCGTCAATGTGGGCAACGCGCTCCGCGACACCGTTCGCGCCATCTCCGCTTGAATGTGACCATCACCGGCGGCGACCGCGCCGCTCTTTTTCGACAGCCACCGGGATCAACCGATTCGGCCTATGGACGGGCCTTCGGTGGGTCACGCCCCTCGCGGGTTCTAAAACCGCCGGGCACGAGAGGAACCACAACATGCTGGTGCTTTCCCGGCAGCGCGACGAGACGATCATGATCGGAGACGAGATCGAAATCACCGTGGTGGATATCCGCGGCGACAAGGTCCGGCTCGGCATCAACGCCCCGACGCGCATCGCCGTTCATCGCAAAGAGATTTACGAGGCCATCCGCAAGGAAAATGAGCAGGCCGCACGCGTCAACGGAACCGACCTCGCGGCCATCGCCGCGGTCGCTCCCGGCCCCCACCGTTCCAAGGTCCGGCCGGTCTCACCACCACCCGCCCGACCGCTCGTGGGTTCCAGAATCACAACGACCCCGCCCCGGTTGGGCTTGGTCGGCACCGACCTCCCCGCGCCCGCCCGCAAGGCCGGAACCGGTTGAAATAACCCTGTATCCGCGGCCCCTCATCCGGCCGCAGCCCGCAGTTTGGCACACCATTTGAGATGAGAAGAGTTCGGGCCCGGCCACACACGGGCGGCACGTGTTCGGTCACCCGCAATCACGGAGGATTGCATGTCTCGCATCAATACCAATATCTCGAGTGTCATCGCCCAGTCCAATCTCAACCGCTCCTCGAAGGAATTGAACCTTCGACTCGAACGCCTCTCCACCGGGCTGCGGATCAACCGCGGACGCGACGATCCCGCCGGACTGATCATCTCTGAGCGGATTCGATCCGACGTCCAAGGCGTCGACCAGGGGATCAAGAACGCCGAACGCGCCAGTTCCGTGATCTCAACGACCGAGTCCTCGCTGGCCGAGATCAACGACCTTCTCAACTCAATCCGCAGCCTCACGATCGAGGCCGCCAACACGGGCGCCAGTTCCGCGGCGGAACGGGCTGCCAACCAGTTACAGATCGATTCCGCGATCGAGTCCATCACCCGCATCTCCAATACCGCCAGTTTCGGCGGCCTCAAACTGCTCAACGGCTCCCTCGACTACACCCTTTCCGGCCTCTCCAGCGCGGAAATCACCACCGCCCGGATCAACAATGCCAGTTTCGTCAATCAATCCAGCCTTCAAATTGACGTGGACGTCGTCGCTTCCGCTCAAACCGCGGCCCTCTACTACAACGGCAACACCACGCCTGTCGGCGTCCTGCTCTCGGCCATGACTCTGGAGATTGCCGGCCCCGACGGCGTCCAGGTTATCACGCTCGCCTCGGGTCGGCCCCTGGCGCAGGTCGCCCAAGCCGTGAATAACCTCACCGCCCTGACCGGCGTCGAGGCAACGCTCATCAACGGCTCCGCCGCCTCCGGAATGGTCTTCCGCACGGCCGACTACGGCTCCGACGCCTTCGTCTCGGTGAAGCGCATCGGCGGCCCGGGCTCCGCCGCTGATTCCTTTGACACGTTCAAGTTCGCCAACAACGCCCCTGTTTCCGCCGGAACCCCCTTCGGTTGGTCCGCCCTCATCACCGCCGGAACGCTCGTTACCGGCGAGCGCGACACCGGCCAGAACGTCGCCGCGCTCGTGAACGGAAACCTCGCCAACGGCAAGGGGCTGAAAGTCTCGGTCAATTCGCCGGCCCTCGCCCTTGAACTCTTGCTCGATCAATCCTTCGCCACCGACCCGACCGCCACCGCCTCCACTTTCTACGTCACCGGAGGGGGCGCCCTCTTCCAACTCGGACCTAACATCAACGCTCAACAGCAAACCCAGATCGGCCTTCCCAGTGTGGCCGCGTCCCGTTTGGGTGCCACCCTCGCTGACGGAGCCGTCCAGTACCTCTCCTCGTTAAAATCCGGGCTGGGCAACTCAATCGAAGAGAACGTCACCGCCAACGACTTCACCACCGCCGAGGCCGTACTCGCCGCCGCCATTGACGAAGTCACCCTGATGCGGGGACGCCTGGGTGCCTTCGAGAGGAACGTGCTCGCCACCAACGTCCGCTCCCTCCAGGCCCAATTCGAGAACCTGACCGCCAGCGGCAGCCAGATCCGCGATGCCGACTTCGCCGCGGAAACTTCAGCGCTCACCCGCGCTCAGATCCTGTCTTCGGCAGGCACTTCAACTCTCACTCTCGCCAACCAGCAGGCCCAGCAGGTTTTACAGTTGCTCGGATAAGCCCTATTCGGACATCTAAATCCCTTGAAGAACCCCGCTCTGGAAGCGGGGTTTTTTCGCGCCTTGTCCTCAAAACGGCCCCGATGGGTCGTTTTCCGCAGAATTCTGCAGCAACTCACCCAGTTGCACTGAACCCACGTCCGGTGGTTTCCGATCTGATCCGCTGTCGGGCGGCCTTACGGCGTCCGGCGGGGCGGTCGGGATGGATCCCGCACCCGCAGCCACGGGCCAGTGTCGGCACCGGGCGCACGCGGACGGACGATGTCGTTCTTTCGCAAGACTTTTGTCCGCAGCGCCGAAAACCGGTGACTCGCACCCCCCACGGAGGGCCTTATGGGTCGGATCAATACCAACGTTTCTTCACTCCTCGCTCAGCGCGTCCTCGGTCAGAACAACAACGCGCTCAACGTCTCCTTGGAACGCCTGTCCACAGGCATCCGCATCAATCGCGGCAAGGACGATCCCGCCGGCCTCATCGCCAGCGAGAACCTCCGTTCGGAGCAGAAGGCTCTCAGCGCGGCGATCACCAACTCCGATCGCGCCGACCAGGTCGTCAACATCGCGGAAGGCGGCCTGCAGGAAGTCTCCAGCCTCCTGACCGAACTCCAGGGCCTTCTCACCAACTCCGCTTCCTCCGCCGGCCTCTCTTCCGAAGAGAAGAACGCCAACCAACTCCAGATCGATTCGATCATCCAGACGATCGACCGGGTTGCCTCGGCCACGAATTTCCAAGGTATCAAACTTCTCAACGGCAACTTTGACTTCAAGGTTTCCGGCCTCGGTGCCGGCGTCTCCGACTACCGCGTGAACAGCGCCAAGTTCAGCGGTGCCTCCCTCAACGTCGATGTCCAGGTCACCAATTCCGCCCAGCAGGCCGGCCTCTTCCTCTCGCTGGGCGGCTCCAGCCTCACCCTCGCCACCGGCAGCCAGCTCGTCCTGGAGATCGTCGGGAGCAAGGGGAGCCGCGAACTCACCTTCAGTTCCACCCAGACGCTCGCGACGATCCGCAGCACCATCAACACCTTCAAGGACATCACCGGAGTCGAGGCCAGCACCTCCGGCACCGGTATCAAACTCTTCAGCAGCGAATTTGGTTCCGCCGAGTTTGTCACCGTCCGCGTCGCGCCCGGCTCGGGCACGCTCACCGGGGGCTCCTCCGGAATCCGCTCATTGGCCACTCAGAACTTCGGGTCCGCCACCGGCACGGGCTCGGCCGAAACCGAGTTCTCCGCTGCGACCTCCAACGGCGTTACCGATCGGGGCCAGGATATCGGCGCCACCATCAACGGTGTCCGCGCCACCTCGATCGGCAAGACCGCCCGCGTCAACTCCGACTTCCTCGACGTTGAACTCACGCTCTCGACCGCCGAATCCCAGGCGCTGGGCGGAGTCGACGGCGCCGCCGGCTCCGGAACTTCGGCCTTCGCCATCACCGGCGGCGGAGCGGCGTTCCAACTGGCTGGCAAGGTTGATATCAGCGGCAAGGTCGCCCTGGGCATCCAGGACGTCGCCGTCCGCAAACTTGGTAACTCCACCATCGGATTCCTCGACCGCCTGGGCTCGGGCAAGGCCAACTCCATCGGCTCCGGTGACATCGGCGGCGGCCAGAAGATCGTTGCCGAAGCCATCAAGCAGGTTTCCAGCCTTCGCGGCCGTCTGGGCGCCTTCCAACGCAACACCGTGGGTGCCACTATTCGCAGCCTCGGGGTCGCCGTCGAGAACACCGCCGCGGCACAAAGCCTGATCCGCGACGCCGACTTCGCTTCCGAGACCGCCGCTCTGACCCGGTCGCAGATCTTGGTTTCGGCATCGACCAACATCCTCTCGCTCGCCAACCAGCAGCCCAACGCCGCCCTTCAGTTGCTCGGCTAAAACCTTCCGTCCCTGACAATTGAGACCCCGACGCCCCGGCCGCCTTCGGCCGGGGCGTTTTCTTTGCGCTTCCGCCGTCGTCACCTGCCGATAACACCTCCACGCGTGATCCCGCAACCCGAACCCAGCAGCACTCGGGCCCTCCACCCGGAACTCCCGCCCGGCCTCAGTGCGGCCCTTCGCGCGTTTCTTGGGTTCATCCGGATCGAGTGCGGCCTTTCCGCCAACACCCTCCTCGCCTACCAATCGGACCTGCGGGCGCTCTTTGAGGACGTCGCGGCACAAGGGGTCACCGGTCCGCCGCAAATCACGCCCCGGCAACTGGTCCGGCACGTCACGGACCTCAAAACGGCCCACCGGCTCGACTCGTCCTCGATCATCCGCCATCAGGCGACGATTCGCGTCTACTTCCGTTGGGCCGCCGCGAACCGCGTCATCGAAACCAACCCCGCCGACATTCTTGAACGCCCCACGCGCTGGAAGAAACTGCCTCACGTTCTCTCACCCCGCCAGATGCGGCACCTGCTGGAATGCTCCGGGATGCCCGAAGACTCCGGTTATTCTCAACAACCTTGGCTCGCCCATCGCGACCGCGCCCTCCTCGAACTCCTGTACGCCAGCGGGCTTCGGGCTTCGGAGGTCGCCGGTCTTGGGCTCGCCGAGTATCACCCCACCGTCGGGGTGGTCCGCGTGACGGGCAAGGGCAATAAGCAACGCCTCGTCCCGGTCCACCAGTTTGCGCAAGCCGCCGTCTCGACCTACCTCAATGAGTGCCGCGCTCGCCTCGCCGGAGCCGGCACCCAACACATGGGCCGCCTCCTCCTCTCTCGCCACGGCAAGCCGCTTGAACGCGTGGCCGTCTGGCAGATCGTCAAACGCCGAGCGATGGCCGCCGAACTCACCAACGTTCACCCGCACACGCTCCGCCACAGTTTCGCGACCCACCTTCTGATCGGCGGAGCCGACCTGCGGGCGGTGCAGGAACTCCTCGGCCACGCCGACATCGCCACCACCCAGATCTATACCCATGTGGATCGCAGCCGCCTTAAGAGCGTTCACAAGCAATTTCATCCGCGCGGGTGATCCGCATGTGCGGTACCCATCTTCCCCGAAGGAGACGGTCCGGGCAGCACTCGTCGTCACGAAAAAGCCCGCAGCGCGTTCGCTGCGGGCTTCATCATTTGGGCCTTCACCGGAACTTAGAACCGCGGGTTCGCGCCGTCCTCGTCCTTCATCGGTGCGTCTTCTTCTTCTTCCATCTCCATGTCGTCGCCCTCGTCCGCCGCCTTCATCGTGTTGGCGATGTTTGTCAGCGTCGCGACCACGTCTTTGGGCACGAACATGTGGAACGACATCCCGTTCTTGGCCGAACTACCGGCAATCGCGATGGGTGAGACCTCCGCGGGGACGGTGAACTCCGCCGCGCCACCCATCATCATCATCGCGCTTGAGGCGATGTCCAGAAGCGACTTGGTGCCCAAGTACAATTCAAAGAACCGTCCCTTAGGCAGTCCTCCCTGCGCCAACTTCAGCGACTTGTCGTCCCCAAGCCCCTTGCCGGATTTCACCGCTTCCAGCGCCGCGGCCATCAACGGGGTGTTCTGGCTCATCGTGCTCACCAGACCGCCCTCGGTTACGGCGTGCATCCCGCCGATCCCGCCCGGCCCGAAGATCATGGACTGCACCATCTGCATCTGCATGCCGTTGGGATCGTCCGGGTTGGGCTCGATAGTCGTGGACCAGGTATCGACGTCCACGCCGTTGATGGTTACCGCCTTTGACTTGTATTCGCTGGTATAGGTCATCCCGGCCACCTTCGCGTCATTCATACCGGTTAGCGCCTGTTGGGTTGCTTTCAAGTATCCCGGCGCGTCCGCCGTCGCGACGTACATGGTGGTGTTGGTGAGCAACCCCCCACCCATCATCGCGGCGGGATTCGCGCCCATGCTGAACGCGTAACCGTCGACCTTCTCCGCCTGCGCCAGCATCGTCGCGATGGTTCCGCCCGATGTTGCCTCGCCCGCGCCGTCCGCCGCCTGCGCGTTGCCAGCCGAGATGTTCTTCAGGATCTTCTTCACGGCCGAAACTTTCGTGTCGATCGCGCCCGCCAACAGGAAAGCCTGTGGCGGGAGGCTCTTGAGCAGCCGGCCCGACGATCCGGACTCATCGAAGAAGCCGGCCAACTCGGAGCCTTCCTTGAAGTGGGCGGCGACGTCGATGCCGACGCCCTCGTCGCTGAAGTCGACCACGATCATCCCGGTTTCGCCGTCCCGGCTGAAGTTACTCAGCACCTGCCCGATCATTTCAATCCCCAACTTCGCCTGCTCGCCCTGGGCGCCCGCCATGCCCGCGACCATCTCACCCTGACTGGCCATTTGTTCGGAGGCCTTATCGATAGCCGGGCTCAAGACGGTAATATCCGCGAAAAACACCGCGTCCGCGGACTCCACCACCGAGGCACCGATCGCGCCCATGCTCTTGCGATGGAAACCGGCGTTCCCGCCCTTGGGATCAAACGTGTCCACCAGCAACTTGCTCTTGCCCATCACCGCGTAGCCCGTGCCGGCCCGCTTCACGAATTGTTCCTCATTCTCGATCTTGATCGCGATGGTCCCATCGCTCCCCGAGCCTCCCAGCGCCGTCGAGAACGCATCAAAGTCGCTCACCGGGATCAGGATCAGACCCTCGGGCTCCTCACCGCTCTCAAAGTCGATCGTCCCGTCCGCTCCCGGAAGCACGAACACCGCGACCGAGCCGTTCTTGTCGAGTCCTGGCGTCGCCAGAAGCGCCTTCATCGAAGCAATCGGGTTCTCCTCGCCCTCCGGGAACGGATCGTTCATGGCTGTGGCGAACGATTCGAGCGACGCGAGAGTCTCTTGCAGGTTGTTCACCACCCCCACCATCGCGGCGTTCTGCGGCACGCGGTCCAGCACCTCCGGACCATTCGCCAAGGCCGGGTTCACGCCCGCCATCGCCACCAAAACCGCCGCGGATACCACCGAACAACCCCGCAAACCGTGCATCAACATGTCATTTCCTTTGATTGGATGTGCCGCCGGACCCATCACGTTGCGGAACCCGACGAAATTGAACGAAACGCTAAGAACCCGCACGACGCCCCGGCACGATTCTGATAAACGAATTGGGAAATTCCGAGCAGGAGTTTTCGTCCGCCGGTCCGTCCCGCGACCACCTGCTAAGGATAGGTCGCACGCCGAATTGATACGCCCCTATCACCTACGTGTTACGGTGACGGACCTCCGAGGCACGTCGTCCGCGAACAGCCCGTGCCGTGCGACAAAACCCATTTGACCGATTCCGACGCCTCCGATCTCAATTCCCGAGCCGGAAACCATCCCCAAGGACAATCCGTACTCTCGTATGCCACCCGGCAGATCTCGTTGGTCACGCGCCTTTGGAGCTCACCCGTGAAGTTCATCCCCCGATACGTTCTCGCGGCTGCCATCCTTTTTTTGCCGGGCGTTTCAGGGGCCGCCGAACCGGAGCCCGCGGGTGTTGAAGAAGTATCCGTTGTCCGCTACCGGCCACACACCGGGAGCATCCGCTGGCAGGGGCGGCGCTACAACCTCGTACTCACCGTTGTGCAGTCCGAAGTCACCTTGGCCGTGATTGGCTTCCCGACGCCTGCGGACGTTCGACTCACCGTCATCGCGGCCGACGGGCAGCCGATGCCCGACGACTTCCCTCTTCCTCGCCTGAGCCTGGAACACCGCTCTCGTTTTCTCCGCCCGACGCTTGCACGCGAGGCTGTCTCGTCGCTTGTCGTCCCGAGCTCTCACACCTACAACGGCTCGGTGGGGCTGCCTTGGGCCTCTCACACGCGCATGACCGCGCGAATCTCGTTCGCCGATCGGCGCCGCACCGTCCTCACCAAAATCAAGAACGTGCTCCTCACCTTTCCCAACCCCCTTGCCGCCGGCGGCTGATCCGTCCGTCACCGGGCGTATCCGTTCCATCATCTCTCCACGTCCCGGGCCCTGTCCTTTCGTCCGATCTCACCTCTACCCTCCCTTCATGCGGTACGCGATGATCATGGCGGGCGGCGCCGGTACTCGGCTGTGGCCGATGAGCCGTAAAGAGCGGCCCAAGCAACTCCTCGACTTTATCGAGCGCGAGGGTGACACCCGTCGCCGCAGCCTGCTCGAAATCGCCGCGTCCCGGCTCGACGGGCTAATTGAGCCCGCGAACCGCTACATTTGCACGGCCGAGGCCTACCGAGCCAGCATCCGCGCGCAGATGCCCGAGTTCGCGGACGCCCAAATCCTGGGTGAACCGGCGGCTCGCGACACCGTCAACGCCGTTGGCCTCACCGCCGCCGTGCTGGAAAAAGAGAATCGCGACGCCGTCTTCGCCGTCCTCACCGCGGATCACATCATCGAGCCCGACGACGTCTTCCGTGAACGCATGGACCTTGGGTTCCGCCTCGTCGAAAGCGATCCTTCGCGCTTCGTCACCTTCTCGATCAAGCCAACCTATGCCGCGACCGGCTTTGGCTACGTCGAACGGGGCACCCCCGTCCGGGATAAGAAGCACGGCAAGCACCCCGAAGTCGACGGTGCCCGCGACGGCGCGTTCCATGTCGCCCGCTTCGTTGAAAAGCCCGATCTCGCCCGCGCCCAGGCCTACGTCGAATCCGGCGACTTCAACTGGAACGCCGGTATGTTCGTCTGGAAAGCCTCGACCGTGCTCGACGCCATCAAGCGCTTCAAGCCCGAATGTCACGAAGGGCTGATGAAAATTCAGAAGGCCTGGGGCACCAAGAGGGCCGCGGCGGTCCTTGATGAAGTCTACCCGAACCTCCCCAAGACGAGCGTCGACTACGCCATCATGGAACCCGCCGCCAAACTGGCCGCCGCAGGCGACCAATCCAAGGACGGTTTTTCACTCCTCACGGTCCAGATGGAACTCCGCTGGCTCGACGTCGGCAGTTGGCCCAGTTTCGCGGAAACCGTGCCCGCCGACGCCCAAGGAAACCGGATGGCGGGCGAAGGCACGGGCGTCGTTTCCGGGTGCCGCAACACGCTGGTGGTGACCGCGGACAAGGGCCACACCGTTGCGGTCCTGGGCTGTGACGACCTCATCATTGTCCACACCCCCGACGCCACGCTTGTCATGCCCAGAGACCGCGCCGAGGAACTCAAGACACTTCACGGGATAGTCGCCGAAGACCTGCGATAGCGGTCCGGTCTCGCCGCCAGCCGAGGTGGGGCCCTTTGGAGCGGGGCGGAGCGGCGGTCGCTTATTGGGATTCGTCCATCGGGCTTGGAACATAGGAGAGCGAGCGGAAGATGCGCTACGCCCACTCGGCGTCCGCGGCCATAATGGCGATTTGCAGTTCACACGCTTCCGGCGCGCCGACGAGGAATGCAGACAACAGATGCCCCTCATCCGCGGATATCTCCCGGATGGTCGCCTTGCCGACAAAGCCCGGGCCTGCGTGCACCAAGGGGACGTGGCCTTCACATTCTTCGGCGGTGGCTTCGTCAAAGATTTCGAGCAGGTCGGCATCGGTGACGGGCTCATCCGAATCCGTGCTGCGACCCCGGCACCGTACGGAGATCGAGCGCCCCGCGAAAATACCACGTGACGGCCCCGGATTCTTCATCGAAGTCGGTGTAGTGATATCCTGGGACGTCGAGTCTGCAACAGTCTGACGGCGATGGAGGAGACTGGATTCGCGCGGGTCTTCTGCTTGTGCGAGCATGAACTCCTGAACGGACTCATTCAGCTGTTCGATATCCTGCTTGGCGCGGCCGGCGGTCTTGGTGCG
The DNA here is from genome assembly GCA_964549785.1 of uncultured Phycisphaeraceae bacterium. Classification (GTDB taxonomy): domain Bacteria; phylum Planctomycetota; class Phycisphaerae; order Phycisphaerales; family UBA1924; genus JBEIUO01. Next base: position 38,924 of record CAZJXA010000006.1, read on the forward strand.
GGGAGCGGATGCGTAGATTTCGATTCCCATTGAAGCGTTGCCCAAGCCCGGTTAAAGGGGCGCGAAAGTGCTGCGAGTGATGAGGGCGGCAGAACACGGGAGCAAAGTGCAAAAATAAAAGAACCCCTCCAGGTTTACCTGAAGGGGTTCAAGAGTCGGCGATGACCTACTTTCCCGCAGTGCAGTATCATCGGCAGCGAAGGCTTAACTGCTGTGTTCGGGATGGGAACAGGTGTTTCCCTTCGCTTATGGTCACCGACAAACCGGGCACGTCGCCTCTCGGCGGCATGACCAGTCTTGGCCGATGGAAGGGAATTCCACCGACGGACCGGACGAACGAACGCGTGATTGAGGCGTCTTGCGACGCCAAAACCCGCAGAGATTCATAAGACCTGGAGGCTCCGCGTGTTGATGGCGGTGGCCTCCAAGCCGGTGATGCAGTAAAAACTATCTGAAACTGACTACTTACTGATACGATGGTGACCAAAGCAGCGCTCATGCGGGGTGACGGTTTTGAGGTGTCACGCCGCGGAGGCTGGTTGGAGACCGGGCTTCGACCGTTAGTACCGCTCGGCTGAAGACATTTCTGTCCTTACACCTGCGGCCTATCAACCTGGTGGTCTTCCAGGGGTCTTTCGTATTACTACTAGCAAGCCTCATCTTGTGGGGGGCTTCCCGCTTAGATGCTTTCAGCGGTTATCCCTGCCATACGTAGCTACC
>CAZJXA010000007.1:0-11566 GCA_964549785.1 uncultured Phycisphaeraceae bacterium
GAGCCACGCCATGACGCCTTCCTGCCGTCCCATTCGCGCCATGCTGGGCTTTATCTGTGCTTTGCCATCTGCGATCTGTGCTCTGGCCTCCGCCCAAACTTGGGCAGAACTAGGCCCCGCCCCCATCTCCAACGCCTCCGACACCGGCCGCGTTTCCGCCATCGTCTGCCACCCCACCGATCCCAATCTCTACTACGCCGGCGGTGCCGACGGCGGCGTTTGGCGCACCACCGACGGTCGCAGCACGTGGGCCCCGCTCACCGACCACATGGCCTCGACCGCGATCGGTGCGCTCGCTCTCGACCCGACAAACCCGAACATCATCTACGCGGGCACCGGCGAGGCCAACTTCGCCAATCACAGCCGCTATGGCCTGGGCATCTTCAAATCCATCGACGCCGGCACCACGTGGACCCATCTCGCCGAATCCACCTTCGCCGGACGCTGCATCTCCAAAATCATCGTCGATCCCGCCTCGCCCAACCGCGTCTTCGCCGCCGTGACCATCGCCGGTGGCTTCCCCTCGCTGGCCGCGGCGAAAAATCACCCCCAAGCCGCCGGCCCGGTCGGCCTCTTCCGTTCGCTCGACGCCGGCGTCACTTGGACACTCCTGAGCAGCGGCCTGCCCGCCCTTTCAGCGACCGATCTGGTGCTCAACCCGGCCACCAACACGCTCTACGTCGCGATCGGCCACCTATTCGGGAACCCCGCCAACGGGGTGTATCGCGCTCCGATGGCCAGCGGCCCAATGAACTTCACACGGCTGGCAGGCGCGTTCCCGACCGCAGACGTCGGCCGCGTAGCGCTCGCGATAGCGCCCACCGCGCCGTCGCGAATGTACGCCTTCATCGCCCGTCCTTCCGACCCCTCGGGCGGCGGGGCCTCGACCCTGGGCCTCTACCGCTCCGACGATTCCGGAACCACTTGGACCCTCGCCACTGCTGAATCCTCACAATCCACCTATGGGTGGTATCTGAACACCGTCTCGGTTCCGCCCTCCAACCCCGACGCCGTCCTCTACGGCGGCCTCAACCTCTTCCGCTCGCTTGACCTGGGCGTCACCCGCTCAGTCGTGACCCCGCCTCATGTCGATATGCACGCCATCACCTGGGACGCCTCCGGTCGACTCGTCGTCGGTGACGACGGCGGAGTGCATCGTTCCACCAACCTCGGAACTTCCTGGACGTCGCTCAACCTCGGCCTCGGCACCGTCCAGTTCTACGCGGGTGTCTCAACCCACCCGACCGACGATCTCCGCTTCCTCGGCGGGACGCAAGATAATGGTTCCAACCTCCGGTCCACGCCAACACGGGTCTGGACGCGCATCACCGGCGGCGACGGCGGCTGGACCCAGTGGGATCAATCCAATCCGCTCCGATTTTTTACCGAATCGCAGGGCACCGGCAACCTCAACCGCACCCTCGATGGCGGCATGACCTTCACCGCCGCCCGCGCGGGGATCGTCAACTCCGACCGCAATTGCTTCCTCCCGCCCTATCTCATCGACCCCCTCAACCCCTCCCGCATGCTCTACGCCACACACCGCATCTACCAATCGCTCAATGGCGCCGACACCTGGTCCCCGATTTCCCCCGACCTCACGCTCGGCGCCGGCGCGATCCGCGCCCTCGCCATGAGTCCGGTCGACCCCCTCACGGTGTATGCCGCTACCACCGATGGCCGTCTCTTGGTTTCCATCGACGGCGGCTTCACCTTTACGCTCCGACTTTCTGATGCACGCGGCTGGCCCCGCGTCACCCGCGAAATTTCCGCCGACCCGCGCCGACCCGGCACCGCCTACCTCGCCGGAGCAACCTTCGGCGCACCCCATGTCCGCCGCACCACCGACCGCGGGATCACCTGGCAAACCCTGGACGGCGATCTCCCGGACCTCCCCGTCAACGTCGTCGTCGCCGACACCCGCTGCACCCCGCCCACCCTCTTCGCCGGCACCGATGCGGGCCTCTATCACTCCCGCAACGACGGCCTCACCTGGACCCCGTTCGGCGGCGGCCTCCCCAACGCCTGCATCATCGACATCATCGTCGAACCATCGCGCAGCCGGCTCGTCGCCGCCACCCAGGGCCGGGGCGTCTGGACCGTCCCACTTCTGGCCTGCACCGGCGACCGCGACTGTGACAACGACGCCGATTCCGACGACATCACGCTCTTCTTCACGGCGTGGGACGCGGGGAGCACCAGCGCCGACGCCGATTCCGACGGCGATACCGACTCCGACGACATCATCGCTTTCTTCACCTCGTGGGAGTCCGGATGCTGAGCTATCACCACCCCGAACTCTCCGACGAGCCGGTCGCGACGCAGTTGGTCCGCAACGCCGCGTCAACGGCAGACGAGTCCCACTGACCCTCCCGGTGTTCGCGGAAACTCGGGCCCGCCCGACGAACGCTCGTGGAGGCGTACGGTTGTGTGCCATGACTTTTCACCTCCGCGCCCATCTCGGCGGTCGCGTTCTGATCCCCGACCAGCCGGTGCACCTCCCGCTGAATCAGCCCCCCCGAGATCGCGGTGAGCGCGGCCGATCCTGCCGCTCACGGCGTAACGCCCAGCGATCCACGGTCTGACTCCCCTCAAAAATCATCGTCGTCGCCACCCTCGAACAACGTAGTTTGTACAAACCCTTTCCCCGAATACCCTCCCACCTCTCCATGACGACCCCCACCCGCGAATCCATCCCGTCGGTTACACCCGCCCTTTCCATCTCCAACCTCCAGTTCTCATACCCGAGCTCCACCTCCCTCACCATCGACATCCGCGTACTCCAACTGGCTCCCGCCGAGCAGGTGCTCCTGACCGGCGGTTCCGGTCGCGGCAAGAGCACCCTCCTGCAACTCATCGCCGGCCTCATGGACCCAGCGTCCGGGACGGTCAACGTCGACGGCACGGATATTCACTCCATTTTCAACGCCACCCGCGACCGGTTCCGGGGCCAACGCATCGGCATGATCTTCCAGACGTTCAACCTGCTCCTGGGGTTCTCGGCCCGCGAAAACGTAATGGCCGCCCTCATGTTCGCCGGGAAGTCCCCCGCCGAGCAACGCACCCGCGCCGCCGCACTTCTCGACACGCTCGCCATCGAAGGCATCGACCGCCCGGTCGACGATCTCTCGGTCGGTCAGCAGCAGCGAGTCGCAGTGGCCCGGGCCGTCGCGTGTTCGCCCACGCTCGTCCTCGCCGATGAACCCACCGCCAGCCTCGACCCCGCCAACGCCGCCAACGCCATGGAACTCATTCAGTCGGTCTGCCATTCTTGCAACGCCGCGCTTCTGTGTGTGAGCCACGACCCCGCCATGACCGCCCGGTTCCGCCGCGTCGAATCCCTCGCCGCTCTCTCCGGCCAGGCACCGCCCACAACCGCGGGAGCGGCCCGATGAGCGACTTCACCATCATCTTCCGCAGCCTCACCTCGCGCCTCTTCTCGACCGTCACGACCGTCGCCACCGTCGCCGTCGCCGTCGCCCTCATGCTCGTCCTTCTCACCATGCGCGAAGCGGGTAAAAAGGCCTTCGAGCGTGGTAGCGGCGACATGCACTTCCTCGTCTCCGCCGACGCCTCCCCCTTGGTTTCGGTCCTCAACGGCATCTTTTACGCCAACCCCCCCCGACGCCCGCTCACTTGGGAACGCTACCAACAACTCCAACGCGCCTTTCCTTGGACGTACGCCATCCCGACACAACTTGGCGATAGTTACCTCGGCCTCCCGGTGATGGCCACTTCAACGGAGTTCTTCACGCGGTTCCAGCCCAACCCGGGCGAGCCGTGGTCCTTCGCGTCCGGCCGCGCGTTTGAGAAGTCCTTCGAGGTGGTCGTCGGTTCTTCCGCGGCGGCTTCCTCCGGTCTCAACATCGGCGACGTCGTCTATCTCACCCACGGCATCGCGCAGAGCCGCCAATTGGGCGACGCCTCCGCCAACGAGGCCTTGCACGTTCACCGCGACTTTGCCTACACCATCGTCGGCATCCTCGCCCCCACCGGTGGCAGCCACGACCGGGCCCTCTTTACCGATGTCGCCAGCACCTGGATCATCCACGCCCACGACGTCCGCAAGAAGGCCGATCCCGCCATCACCACAACCACCGAGGCCGACCTCACCGACTCGGATCGGAAGATCACCGGCGTTTACCTCAAACTGATCGCCCCGCCCGGGTCTTCCATCCCCACGAACTTCCAGCAGGTCTTCGACATGCTCCGCCGCGATTCCAGTATCACGGTGGCCCAGCCCGGACAGGAGATCGCCACCCTGTTCAAAATCGTCAGCAACATCGACCGGCTGTTTATCGCGGTTGCCGCCGTCGTCATGCTCAGCAGCGGAATCTCGATCATGCTCGCCCTCTACAACTCGATGGAGCAACGCCGTCGGCAGATCGCGGTGCTCCGCGTCCTGGGGGCCAGCCGCGGCCGCGTCTTCGGCCTCATCGCCGCCGAGTCGATCATCATCGGGCTCGTGGGTGCGCTCGCGGGTACCGTCCTCAGCATCGCGGGCGGCTTCATCGCCGCCTCCGCCCTGCGTGATCGCCTCGGCCTGGTCATCGAGCCCGATCTCAATCCCCGGTCCATCGTCGCCGTTCTGTTGGCTTCCATCGTTCTCGCCGCGCTCGCCGGAGTCATCCCCGCGCTCGTCGCGTACCGGGCTTCGGTCTCCCGAGGCCTCCGACCCCTGGGATAAATCGCACGCGAATGGCGGCGGCCTCCAGCCGCTTTGGTTTGGGCGGCTTCCAGCGGCGATCCGCTCTACAGTTCGATTCGTGTTGAAGGACATCACACCATGAAAGCCTTTTGGATCCTGATCGCGCTCCTCACGCTGGCCGGAGCCGCATACCTCCTCCTGGGCTCGGAAGACACCTTTCGACCCCGCATCGCGCCCGCGCCTGTCCGTGCCGCGGTTGCCCCCCTGCCAACCGCCGCGTCACGTCCATCCGCACCCCCGGCGACGACGAATGGATCGCTCGGGGCTGATCCTGCCACGACCGTTGCCGGCGGAATAGTCACCGACGGCGCGGATCAACTCCTGGAGCAACTGGGCGTCGAACTCGGAGACGCATCCGAAGACCAGGGCTATGTCGAACCCCGCGCCGCCGATGCCGACGGCGCTCCGCCCGTGCCGCCCGAAACCACCGCGGCAAAGCCCACCGAGGCCGCGGAAGGTGGCTACGAAGTCGCACCCGGCGAAATCGTCAAGAACGACGACGGCTCACTCCTCATCGACGGTCGATTCTCGGTGAAGGGCGACGGCTCCGAAACGTCCCCCTACGAAGTGCCCTGGGAACTCATCACGAGCGCCGAAGAAACCTACGAGCCGCGGGCCTCCAAGACCCGTATCCCGCAGCGTGTCGCCATGCTCGATGGCAAGCGAGTCCGAATCACCGGGTACATCGCCTTTCCGATGTATGTGCAAGACCCTAAAGAACTGCTCGCGATGCTCAACCAGTGGGACGGCTGCTGCATCGGCGTGCCCCCCACGCCCTACGACGCCATCGAAGTCCAACTCAAAGGGGCGGTGGACGACCGCGCACGGCTGGCCACCTCCGGCTCCATCGAGGGCCGCTTCCAGGTCAAGCCCTATGTCGTCGGCGACTGGCTTGTCGGTCTTTACGTCATGGACGAGGGCGTCATCACTCCGAAAGAGTTCGGCGGCTTCGGAAGTTGAGTGCGGCCCGCTTAGGCGGGCCGAATCGCCACCCGCCAATCATTCAGTTTGCCGATGTCCTGAGCGTCCCGATCCGAGGCGAATAACTTCCACGCCCCGGCGATCGTCTGCCCCGCAAGCGTCGCGAGTTCGGGCTTTGTCGCCGGGGTGTAGGTTTTCACGAGGTTGTCACCGGAACTTCCCGACCGGTCGTGCAGGATGACCTCGGTCCCAGCCGGGCTCCGCAGGCCGACCCGGAGGTCCCCGATATACGAGTGAGAGATGTTCACCGACACTTCCACCCGTCCCACGGTCCCGCCCGCGTTCGTCACGAGCGCCCGCTCGACCCCCGACGCGTTGTTGTCCGGGATTTGCACCCCCGGAGCCTCCGCGAGCACCACTTCGCCGGGCGCCTGCCCCGTCGTTGCAAACTCCAACGCCCATTTGTTCAGAACCCCCGTATCCGCCGGCGCCAAATCCTGCACCGTCAGCCGCCACGGGCCCGTCACGCCCCGACCCCGCAACGAGGCCAGCGCCGGCAGGTCCGCCTCCAGAATCGTCCGCTTGATGTTGTCCGCCGACCCGCCCTGGTTCCTCGGTTGCAGGACGATCGACGCCCCCCAAGGCGTCATCAGCGTGGCCTGCAGGTCCCCCCGGTAGGTGTGCGTGATGTCGAGAATCACGGCCACGCTCCCGATGGTCGCCGACTCGGTGAACGTGATCGTGTCGCTGATGCCCGCGGCCTGATTGTCCGGTATCGCCGCCGCGGGGCTTGATTCGCGCCGCAAGGCCTGCGGGTTCGCGACGTGTGAGTGCAACCGGGTCTTGAACGTCACCGAGGAGCCCGGCGTCGAAATCTCGTGGACGTCCAGATGCGACGACGTTCCGTTCCACCACCTGCTGCCGGGCGCGGTGCCATCCGCGAACCTCTTGTTCGTCCGGCCGTAGAGGTCCGTCGCATCCCCCATGTGGTTCCGCGACGTTTCGAGGTGATAGTTCCCGTCCGCCTGGACCAGCGAAAGTTCGTAGTGCTTCTCAGGAGTCCGGTGCTCGTTGCTGTTGTCGCCGTCTTCATCGACATGCCAGATCGCGAGCCCCTCGTCAGGGAGCGCGGCATCGCGCCCGGCCCGTGCGCGATTCTCCAGCAGAAAGTACTCGCGGCCGCTCTTCACGTGGATCGCGAAGTCGTTCGTCCCCGCGGGAAGTGTGATGGTCTGGTCGTGACCGATAGGACTCACGGTGTTTGCCCACCCCGACTTGCGCTTGAGGTACGCCGAGATGTGCGGAGGATTCTTCTCGTCGGCGTTATTGCCGGCGCACATCAGGCAGAACGCCCCCACCCCGCTGGACTCGTACCCGTAGTCGTAGAGGTCGGGGTAGTCGCACAACATGTGGCCGTTTTCATGGCAGAATGTGCCGAGCGTCAGTTCGTTGCTCATGTCGGTGAACTGGTAATCAAAGGCCCGTCTGCCCGCCATCAGTTGCACGGGCGTCTGCAAGTGCCACGCGTGCGGCCACAACCCCTTGCCCCAGTTGTTCACCACCCGGCCGGCGTAGTACACGTTCATCGCGTAGACGTACCCCTCGTCATCCACCGTCAGGCCGGAGAAATCAAAGTTGTTCGCCTTCCAATGATTCAACGCCTCCACGATCAATTCACGCGCCCGCACGCCGTCCGCGATGTTCGGATTCGTGTAATACGTCTTCGGATGTTGAGCCCGGTAATAGGGCGTCACGATGTTCGTGTATCGGCATCGGTTGATCGAGTTCGCCCGGAAGAAGTCGTTGACCGACCCGCTGTTTCCGAAACCAGTGTACCCGGGCGTGTTGCAAAAATCAGTCACCTGCGCTGGCGTGATCACCCCGACCTCGTCGGAAAAATCAATCAACAGGCATAACCCGACAAAGTCGCCCACGGTATCGCGGCGGGGCGGGGCGAACACGGCCCCGTCCGCCGCAAACGCCATCCGTGCCATGGTCCGCTGCTCGGCCCGCCTTTGGTCGCACCTCCGGCCCCCCATCCGCCGCGCCCCTTCTTCGCCGCTGGCCCGCGCCGCCTGCGGATCAATCCGAATCCCGGGCCGCACCGTCGCCCGCGCCCCCGCAGTGTTCGCGGCTGCCACCCCCGCCGGTTCCAGCCGGCTCCCGTCGTCCGACACTCGCGCGATCTCGTAGAAGTCAGTGTCCGGATTTTTCACCAATGTGAACCCGTCCAACGTCTCAAAGACCGCGTAATGCTGGTCCCCCGTGCCGCGAACCTCCAGCGTGGAGCCGTCGGGTTGGGTGAACGTAAATTGCTTGTTGCGGAACGGTGTGGCCATGACGAGGTTCCTGTGTGAAAGCGCCGGCGGATGTGCAGGCCGTCGCGACGACAGAACGCAGCGCCCGCTATCACAGAAAGAGTCGCGCGCACGCCGTCGGCGCGATTACGTCACTTCCTCCATCAACATTTTTTCGAGTTCAGCTTCGGACGAAAATCGGGCCGGAAACCGGCGTTCACTGCCCCGGGCGCGGAACGTGCTGATCGATCAAAATCGGGTTCCCGTCGGGGTCAAGGATCATCATGAACGCCGGGCCGGTGGAAGCCTCGTCGGCCGACGCGGTCGGCGACAGACCCCGACTCTTGAGCGTCCGCTGAATGGTTCGCACATCTTCAAAGGCGGGCAAGGTGTTGCCGGAACGATCCCAGCCCGGATTGAAGGTCAAACTGTTCTTCTCGAACATTCCCTGAAAAAGCCCGATCGTGCTGGTCTCGTTCTGGAGGATCACGTAGTTCATCGCCGGATCGCCGCTCACCATGCGGAACCCGAGTTTCTCGTAGAAGGCGCGCGATGCACCTAGGTCCTTGACGGCAAGGCTGACCGAAAAGTTACCGAGTTGCATCGATGCGTCTCCTGACGATCGAAGGGATGTTGCTTGGTTTGCTCGGAGATTCGGCGAGCCGGGTGTGCCGGTCGAGCCGCAGCCCGCAAGGACACCCACCAGAACGCTCACGCAAACGGGACAGATAATTGAACGCAAGGATGCACTCCATATCCGAGACGGTCACCGCTCAGCCCCACTGAAACCCGCTCACTCAGCCTCTTCCGCTTCCGCCTCTTCGGCCTTCTCCGACCGCCCAAAGATGGCGCTCCCCACCCGAACGATGTTGGCCCCTTCGGCGATCGCTACCTCAAAGTCATCCGACATCCCCATCGAGAGAATGTTGAACCGCGCCGGATCGGTTACCCCCGACCGCTTGATCTCCTCAAAGATCTCCCGACACCGTTGGAACGCCCCGCGGGCATCTCCGGGTTTCTCACCGGGCGCGGCCATCGTCATCACCCCCCGCAGCCGGACATTGATCATGCTCTCCAACTGCTCGGCCATTGGGATCGCCGCGGGCACCGGGCAACCAAACTTGGATTCCTCGCCGGAACAATTAATCTGGAGCAGGACTTCAATCACATGGTCTCGTCTGAGCGAGAGTTGCTGCAGTTCCTCGGCGAGCCGCAGTGAATCCACCGAGTGGATCAGCCGGACGAAGTCGGCGACCTTGCGGGCCTTGTTCCGCTGCAGGTGCCCGATCATGTGCCACCGCACGCCCCCGCCCCCCGAACTCGAGCCGGCCACCGGCGGCAGTTTGATATCCGCACCGGCACCGAAGAGCGTCTGCTGATCCGGGTCGGTGAGTTTTCGGGCGCTCGGCAACAGCCGCTGACGCGACAGCAGCTCGTCAACCATGCTCGCCCGCTGAACCAGTTGCTGGGCGCGGTTCTCACCAAAGTCGCGATGGCCCAGTTGCAGGAGCGCGCGGATCTGATCGGGCTCCGCCGCCTTGGTCACGGCCACAAGAATCACGTCGGATGCCGATCGACCGGCCCGCCGGGCCGCAGCCCCGACCCGATCACAGACCGATGCATAACGGGCTTCGAGACTTTCCGAAGCGGAAACTTCGGCTGCGGACATGGGCGACACTCCAGACCGGGGCGAGCGCCCCCTTCAGATTCACGCTGTCAGTCGATTCCCTCCGACTGTTCGCCGACCGCGTGGTTATACAATACCTTACATTCGGGCCACGTCCAACTCCCGGCAACTCCTCTGTGGATAAGTTACCCCTTCGATCCGCCAATCTGAGGTATTCCCCTATGAAGAACGCATCCCTCACGCCCCGCGCCCACCTCATCGAGGTGGGCAGCACCGCCCCGGATTTCACACTGGGTACCCAGGACAGGGCCGACTGGAAACTTTCCGAGCATCTCAAGCGCGGCGACGTTGTCCTCTCTTTCGTTCCATTCGCCTTTACCGGTACCTGTTCCACCGAAATGAAGTGCATCAGCGACGACGTCGCTTCCTGGACCAAAAAAAGCGCCGCGGTCGTCGGCATCTCCTGCGACAGTGCCTTCGCGAATAAAGCCTGGGCCGAGAAGGAACATTACACCCACACCCTGCTTTCCGACACCTTCCGAGATGTCTGTAAGGCCTATGGCCTCTACTGGGCCGACCTCAACGTGGCCAACCGTGGCACGGTCGTGATCGGCGGCTCGGAATCGGGAATCGGAAGCGTAAAATTTGCGCAGTCGCGCCCGCCCTCCCAAGCCATGGACTGGAAAACACTCCTCGCCGCCCTCTGACCGCCGCTTTAACCTGAACCCTCGCGCAGGAGCCCCTTGTTGGTCAACACCCCGCTCGTTCTCATCATCCGTGACGGCTGGGGCACCAACCCGCACCCCTCGCACGATCCCTTCAACGCTGTCACACTCGCGGCAACCCCCGTCGCCGATCGGCTCTCAGCGTCCTATCCATGGACCCTCATCAAAACCAGCGGTGAGGACGTCGGCATCCCCGACGGCACCATGGGCAATAGCGAGGTAGGCCATCAGAACATCGGAGCGGGCCGCATCGTCGATCAGGAATCGGTCGCCATCACCAAGGCCTGCCGGGCCGGCCTCGAGCACAACGCGGTCATCGCGGACGCCGTCAATCACGCGATCCGCGGGGCGGGCGCCGTCCACCTCATGGGCATCAACTCCGACGCCGGCGTTCACGGCATGCTTGAGCACCTCTACGCCGCGCTCCGTGCCTGCGCCGCCCTGGGTGCCAAGAAGGTGTACGTCCACCTATTCACAGACGGACGCGACACCGGCCCCTTCAGCGGGCTCGAATACTGCCGGCAGGTTGAGGCCGCCTGCCACTCGATAGGCGTCGGCCGGGTCGCCACGATCGTCGGTCGCTACTACGCGATGGACCGCGATTTTCGCTGGGAACGGGTCGCCCGGGCCTTCTCCGCACTCACCGGAAACCAAGCCGCCGAACGGGCCGTCAAATCATCCGCCTCGGCCCGGGCGGCGATCCAGGCGTATTACGACGCCCCCACCAACGACAGCCAGAAAGGCGACGAGTTCATCGAGCCCTGCATGATCGGCGCGAACCCCGCCGAGATCGCCGAATCCCGCATCGGTGACGGCGATTCCGTCATTTTTTACAACTACCGGGGCGACCGCCCGCGGGAGATCTCCTACGCCTTCGTCTATCCCGAATCTCTCTGGACCACCGTCAAACCGTCCGCCGATTCCGGCCTCAAAGGGTTCGACCGCGGCCCCCTGCTCGACGTCCGCTTCGTCACCCTCACCACCTATGAAGAGTCGCTTTCGGCCTTCGTCCGCGTCGCGTTCCCGCGCCCGCCCCGCATGGCGTCGATCGCCGGCGAGTGGCTCGCCTCGCACCAGCTCACCCAGTTCCGATCCGCCGAAACCGAAAAATACCCGCACGTCACCTTCTTCTTCAATGACTACCGCGAGCCCCCGTTCGTCGGAGAGCACCGTCAGAATCCACCTTCCCCCCTCGTCGCCACCTACGACCTCAAGCCGGAGATGTCCGCCGAAGCGGTCTGCCGCTGCGTGCTCGACCGCCTCGCCGCGCCCGCTTGCGAACCCCTGA